>CAIXIX010000060.1 GCA_903919615.1 uncultured Chthonomonas sp. | reverse complement strand
TTCGATGGCCATGCAAAGTGGCATCGTGGAGAGCAGACGCTCAACCCAACCAACTTCCTGTACGGTTCACAGTGGTACCCCACCCCGAACCCATCACCGCTGTCTGCAACCAGCTGCCACTAGATTCGCTTAAATAATCTACAGAAAAACCCTGGTACACAGTATGTGTACCAGGGTTTTTCTGTGTCTGAAGTCAGCACAGTTAAAACATCTAAATGAATGACGGCAGAAATCACCTGGAATTTGCCACGCTTTGTGACACGCTCTGCCTCTATACTGCCTCTGATGAACGAAATATATTTTGCGTTCAATCCAACAGGAGGCATTTAATGCGCAAATTTAATCAGTCGTTAAACGCAGTTACACTGCTACTCAGCTTGATCGCAATGTCTGGCGTGGCTAAGACAGCTAATTCTCAAGTCAGTCTGAGCCTAGACAATTCGCATCCGGTGTTCATCGAGCCAAACGCAGGCAGCACAACTTACTATCTTTCTGGTAGTGTTAACGTTGCGAGTGGTTGGACTGCTCTGCAAGCAGACACATGGCCTCCCTACGATGCTCACAGCGATTCCATTGCGGTTGGATTTTCGGCTTCATTCACGAACTGGTTTGAGAACCAAACATCATCCTTTACTGGTGATTTACTGGCTTTTTCGATTCCGTCAACGCAAGCTCCCGGTCTTTACGATGTAACCTATAGTGGCATCCCGCTCTATCTCGACGTGTATGTTGCGCCCGTTGCCGGTGGAGCGGTCTATCGGGATATCGAGCCATTCACTGTGGAGATCAGCCCATACTCCGCGCCGCCAGGCACCCCCGAGCCGGGAGCGCTAGCGATGGTTGCAGGAATTGGAGTGACTGCTGTCTTTGGGTTACGCCGCCGAATGCAAAACCAGTAACACTAAATTCGGGCGTAGATCCTTAATAGTGGGCTCTGCTATGTCAGAGCCCGCCCTCCTATTGGTTCCATCTTAATATTTACGCGCTTGGGCCTACCTCACCTTAAGTGGAAGTACCGTTACTGTTGCAGCGGATCTGCTATCTATGTTCAGCGTATCTCCAACGCTAAGAACCACTTCTGTTGTCTTGAGCGGGTTCAGCGCGACCCGATGTGTACCGCGAGTAATTGATACGCTGGTGATATGCCCCCCACTGAGGGCAATCGTTGCGGGCCAGAGCTTTTGGGTATAGGTCCAGACCACGCCGGCCTTTGTCGTTAAGGTCGTAATCGGTGGGGTCTCGCCCGCCCACGTGACCTGATTTGATGCAGAACTGGCTCGATCTGTTATCATCTCAGATGGGTCTGAAACAGGCGGCGCGGAGAGATTTACCTGGTTTCCGGCCGCCGTGCGTTCGAATATCACCGACCGTCTCTTTGGTATTGGGCGGTTAGATTCACGCTCCTTGAGCTCAATGCTGTTCTTCTTACCGGCGAGTTTTAATCCGGTTACCCCTTCTGCTCCTTGATCGGACCCAAGCGTGACCGCGACGGTATTAGCGTTGAACCGATCATCCGAATCGAATAGCGTGCCATGATCCGAGTTTGTGTGCAGATGTGGACATGTGATGCTGTTGTAGCCGACAGCGCCCGTTGATCGGATACACGTTTGGAAATTGATCACACTTGCCAGCCGAAATTCACTGTGCACGATGCTCGCAGCGGTGCCATCAAGCACAAATCCTTCTCCCGCTCGGCGCTCACCCCGCTTGAAGGGCTGAGGATCGGCAAGACCCTCCATTTCAATGTGAGTTTCGACGCAGACAGCGAAATGGTCGACAGGCACGGGACCTGCCGGATGAACACGCAGACCCGCCTTCTTACCTCCGTACACCATTATCCCGAAGTGGTATTCACAGTTCATCGATGAATCGATCTCCATCAGATCGCTATCCTGCGAGCCGACCCAATTTAGGACATAGACGCCGCCATCGATCCGAAAATCCTGTGCCGGCGGCACATGTATGGTCTCCTGAATGTTGTAAACCTGCCGCCCGCCAAAGCCGCCCTGGATATACAGGTCTCGACCGTGCGCTACGCAGTAATTTAGTGCTTCCTGCCAGCCGGCGGTACGCGTGCCTGGAGTCTGGGGCCCGAAATCCCCGGACCCATCCAGAGCGACGACAACAACCGGGCGAGGCGGGGCGGCGGCGGAAAAGCTTGGGCAAAAAAACATAAACAATGCGGCTAGCTGCAATGCACGCTTCATCATTGTGATTTCCTTAATAATCGGCCGAACGGCGGATACATCACAGATCGTCTCGTCCTATGATCAGTTCAACACTTGCGAACTATCTGTATCATACACGTCCAGAGCAGGGAGTCACGATCGTGACCATCGACAACCAGCTTCCTTACATCACAAAGCCAGAATCCGATGCTGCGCTTGCGCGCATGGAGGCGTGGTGGCATTGCGCCATTCTGGATCGCCCTGTCGTTCAGGTGACCGCGCCAAAACCGCCAGGTCAACGCAAAACGGTGACCCACAAGAGCCATGACACGCTGCGCGATAGGTATATGGATGTTGAATACACGCTTGAGCGCGCTCAGTGCTGGATAGACAATACCTACTGGCTCGGTGAGCAGTTCCCCATCTTCTGGCCCAACCTTGGTCCGGAGATCCTCACCGCGACGCTTGGAGCGGAGCTCGAGTTTGGCGAGACCACTTCGTGGTCGATCCCCTGCCTGCACGATTGGAATGGCGTCTCCAAGCTGCATGTTGATCCTGAAAACGTCTACACCCGGACAATACTGGAGATGACACAGCGCGCGCTGGAACAGAGTGGAGGACGTTATCTCACGGGCATTACCGACATTCACCCAGGCGCAGACCTCGCCGCATCGTTACGCGATCCGCAACAGCTCTGTCTGGATCTCGCTCTTGAGCCCGATCAGGTGCACCGATTGATGGATCAGCTTCGGCCCACCTTTTTCGAACTTTATGAACTCCAACATTCGCTGATGCGAAATGCAGGGCAGACGCTCACTGTGAGCTGGCTGCCGGTGCTTACGGATGGCAAGTGCTACATTCCTTCATGCGACTTTGCCTGCACCATATCCTCGAAGATGTTCAAAGAGTTCTTCCTGCAGGAGATTTTGGATGAGATCAATTGGTTGGACCGATCTATCTTCCACCTCGATGGACCCCAGGCCCTGCACCACCTGGACACGCTTCTCGATATTCCAAAGCTCAACGCCATTCAGTTCGTGTGCGGCGCCGGCCACGAGCCGTCATCCGGCTGGATGCAAGTGTTTCAACGAATCCAACGCGCGGGCAAAGGCATCCATGTAACTATTGCGCCCTCAGACATCGATCCGTTCATTGAGGCGCTTAAACCTGAGGGGGTTATGCTGCACACGTGGTCTGGCAGTTTAGAGGAAGCCGATGCGATTATCGAAAAAGTAACTCGTTGGGGAAAATAGCGATAACTCTAAGGCAGCTTGCCCCATACTTTTTGCATTAAATCGAAGATCTCCGGCTCATCGCGACGCAGCTCTGCGCTATTGAACGGGTAGAAGTCGTTTGCTCCAAAATAGGCTTCGGTCATCTCTGCAAAGAACTCTTTTTCGTCTGTTAGCGCGTAGTGACGCAGCATCCGTCCGTTAATATGCAGTACCGAATCAAACCTATGGTTCTGCACAATGCGCTCATAGGCGGCACGAATTTCGCTATTGTCAAAACTTAGCGTCTGGTCGTGATAGGAGTGCGCCAACTCGTGAAGGATTGCAAATGGCTGTTCCCGTTGAAAGCGCACGTTCAGGTAGTAGCGCGTATCCGGAATGTGCACGCACTTCTCCAGGCGCGGATCGTACCCATGCTCCTTTAACCAATCTACAGAAGGGTGGTATTGCGGACTGTGGAGTACACCATTTGTATAGTCCAACTGGATCGTGACCGTTTGCAGTTTGACAAGACGGTCGGCAGGCACGAGCATCACGACATCTGATAGCTGGCGTTCCAGTCTCTTAATTGCCTGTTTGCCTGCATCAGCCTGCGAGCCAGTGGTCAATCGCGTGTCCACGCGCACTTTAAAGCCTTCCAATAGTATTGTTTCATGCCCTGCAGGCTTAGAATCGACCTGTGCAAGGCAGCATCTACTTAATGCAGCGACAACACATATTAGAGTGGTGATTGAGACCAGATGGCGCATGTAGATCCTCGGATGGAGTGAAGTTAGACCACTTAAGAGCGGGTACCGGTGTATCGCATTGTAGGGTACCCTATCTGCATATTGCCCGGAATCCGCCGTACTCCGCGCTCATTATTATTCCCTGCTGTTGCGAAAGCGCCTGCACACCCTTGACCATCCAAGAGCAACAAAGCAAAGAGAAGAAGAGCTATGGCTGCGCGATAACCGTCGTGCTCTCCATGGCGGCGCTCTCTGCTATCATATGGTTCGCTCCCAAGCTTTACGTATCGAAAACAGGCACAGATGCCGGACACGACCACCATCTTCGCGATGTCCGATTCGAGCATGGCGAACTGAGCGAAACTGAGGCTGACGAGTATATCGGTGATGCCGCATGCAAGCCGTGCCACTCCGAGATCGTAAAAAGATGCGCAGAGACGAGACACGCCAGAACGATGCGCCCAGTTACTCTCTTCGACGATGGAGATCAATACCGATCCATCACAAAAATATCGGATAAAGACAACGGAGTAGACTACTCAACTTCGGTACATCACGGCGATTGTATTCAGAATGGCAAGGTGCGCAGTGGCGAAAGCCTCATTAAGGCCGTATGGGAGATAGGAAGCGGCAAGAACGCCCGGTCTTACCTAAGCGAGCAGATGCCGGAAGGAACCATTTCACTCAGGCTATCGTGGTACGCAATGCCGAAGAAATTCGACTTCACGTCTGGCCAGGCGCCTGGTCATTCGCTCACAACGGTGGGTGGCGCAGCCCTGTCGCGTGAAGACCTGACGAACTGTGTTCAATGCCATGCGACAACGGTTCGCAGCGGAGTCAGCGGCCCCAATCTTGCGAATTCCCATATATCGATCGGATGCGAACGCTGTCACGGCCCGGCTAAGGCGCACGTCGCTGCGTGTTCAGCGGGAAAACCAGCTGCGGGACAGCTTGCTATAGAGCTGTTGAAATCCGCCTCTTCAGATCGTGTCAACGCAATCTGTATGGATTGTCACACTTCTGCAAAAACGAATTTACCTGGCCGGCCAGCCACCGAGCGCAACCTCGCGAGGTTTTCCGGCGCAGCGCTAATGCGCAGCGAATGCTTTCAACGCACAACCACCTTGTCCTGCACGACCTGTCATGATCCCCATCTGAACGCAGAGCAACAAGCTCAACGAAGCGATGCTGCCTGCTTATCCTGCCACCACGAGGGGTCATCAAACAAAATCTGCATAGTCAATTCGAAATCGGCATGTTCTAGCTGCCATATGCCGCGCCAAGTTGCTGACGATATGCCCTATACGCTGTATACAAATCACTGGATAAAGGTGTGGAATAGGGAATAGGGAAAAGGGAAGAGGGATGAGTGATGAGTGAAATGCCGAGAATACAGGGAACAGGGAAAAGGGAAGAGGGATGAGTGAAATACCAATGTGGTGCGCGGCCGATCTTTATACTGGCATTGGCGACCATGTGGAGATCGAGGGCCTGGCTGCTCTGGTAAAACGCGACACGCAGCGACCTGCAAATAGCCACATCCATCTGCCACCGAATTTCTCTGCGTTCGACACCGTTGAGCAGGCCGTGAATCTCGCTTCAGAGCAGGGCTTACAGGTGCTTGGCGCAAGCAACTATTACGACTATAGCGTGTACGAATCGCTCGCAAACGCGTGCCGCTCCAAGGGAATCGCACCGCTTTTCGGCACCGAGATCATCTGTCTGATTGAAGAGTTACGATCCGCCGGCGTCAAACTCAATGATCCTGGCAACCCGGGCAAGATGTATCTTTGCGGTAAGGGAATCACTGCATTTTCACGGTCAACCTTGTCTAAGAAGGCAAGCGATCTACTGGCGACGATCCGTAATAACGATTCAAAGCGTATGGCAGAGATGAGCCTGCTGTTAGCGAAAGTGATCACCGAGCGAGGTGTTCCGCTGCAATTAACAGAGAACAGTGTGAAGGAGATGATTGTAAAACGGCACGGATGCGAGCCGGATACCGTTTACATTCAGGAGCGCCACATCGCACAGGCGGCGCAAGAGGCGATCTTCCGCCTTGTTCCCGAGGTGGATCTTCAAGCTGCGCTTACTCAGCTATTTGGAATCGAACCTAAGAATATCACGCCGGCATCTATTCAAAATGACATTCGCTCGCACCTATTGAAAGCGGGCAAGCCTGCCTTCGTCCCCGAGACATTTGTCGATTTCGATCATGCCTGCAGCCTGATCCTTGCGCTTGGAGGTATCCCCTGCTACCCAATCCTTGCAGATGGCGCGAAGCCTCTTTGCGGATATGAGGCGGATACCGATGACCTCGTTAAGGCCACTAAGGCACGAGGAATCCACTGCGTCGAACTGATACCGGTTCGCAATTCCCCTGAAGAGACAACCCGTTATGCAAAAGCGATGCGAAGTGCCGGTTTCATTGTAACAGCGGGCACGGAGCATAACACGCTGGACTTGATCCCGATGGAGCCAATGTGCCTCAATGGAGCGCCAATTCCGGATGAGGTGAAGGCAATCTTCTGGGAAGGCGCCTGCGTGGTTGCTGCCCATCAGTATCTGGTTAGCCGTGGGCTGACCGGCTACGTTGACGAGGACGGAAATCTCAGCGGTCACTTCGCTTCGAAAGAGGCTCGAATTGCTCATCTTCATTCGATTGGCGCTGCGGTAATCGAGGCGCTGATTGCGAGGAGTGGGCTGCATGAGTGAGAGTCAGGTGGATGTGCTGAACTGCAGGCGGGGTGCCGTACGAAAGGCGACTCTGAATTTAGAGACATTGGGAATTGCACAGACGCTGGGGATACGTACTGGTTTCAGTCTAAATAAACGAAAAAACTCTATCCCCCTCCCCTACCCTAACAATGTATCATATCTCGGCCAACTTCCAGAGGCCCGCGCGGTGGTCCCTCTCCCTGCCTTATCTTGTTTTATAGCGCTAGAGATAATCGGGCTGTGTCCGGTAGGCGGTGCATTGGCCCCTCTCCCTGCGAGCTTGCGAGCGGAGAGGGACTAGTGCGCGCCTTCGGAAGCTTGCAGATTGCGCGCGCAAGCTATTGGACCCTCACCTAACCTCTCCCTTTCCACTCGCTGGGGCTCGCTAGGGAGAGGGACTAATGTGCGCCTATCCGGTAGGCGACACATCCCCCCAACCCCCAACCCCCAACCCCCAACCCCGAACCCCCAACCCCGAACCCCCAACACCTATCCCCTACCCGATATGCATCAACTTACCAAGGCACTGCGTAACACCGCCGGTAATAAAGCCGATCAGCGTCATTTCGAAGCCGCTTGCCCACCAGCTTCGTGCGGTAATGAGGCTTTTGGCAGCGCCAACGGCAAAGTGAGCCGCCATACCAACGATAGCTGCCGCGATAAGGGCAGGCATGCCAGAAAGTAACAGAAACGGCAGCACCGGCAGGATGCCGCCAATAGCGGTTGAGAGCGCCGCCGTGCCCGCACTGGTCAACCTGACCGGGCAGATGCTATCAGCGCGCGCAAAGCCGTAAGACCAGGGATCCGTTGTGGCGGCGATTACTTGTTTCTAAACGCGATTCTGTTACAACCGAAATAATCACTGACGGATAACGAGCGATCTCAGTCATCCGTGCCCTTTTGCGCTGCATCAGCCCGGTAATAGGTGGGCGCCACGATTCGTGGCGAAACTTCAGCGTCCGGAATTAACTGCACGTGGCGAATTTGAAGATCCACGTTAGGGAAATTTTTGATATCCCCAATAGTTCGCCTCTGTGCAAGGTCCAGATTGCTAAGAACCCCGCTTGCGCGACTGAGCTTATTGTCAACCTTGTCGGATTCTGCTCGCGCTTCGAGCGCATCGATAATCTCAGGGCAAAAGTAAACGGTGGTGTTGAATTTGCCTTTGGGCTGCGTGCGCACAGCGTCAAACAGGGCAACGGATGCGGCTGCAACCAACTGGTCATCTCCACTGTATTTGACGATGCTCAGGAGAACGTTTAGCTGAAGATTATCGATCGAATCACGCGCTAATTCGGCCGTTAGATCGATACGAGTCAATTGAATTGCTTTCTGCTTGAGATTACGTGGCGTGTTGTTGTTAGCGAATTGGGACATAAGCTCTCGCTTGTACGTATCACTCCGTTTAGCGGCCTCCTCTGCGGTAGCGCCGGACGTAAATGTGTATTTTTCAAAACTCATTAACGCAGCGATCCGATCGCCCTGCGATGCTTGACTGGAGTTGATCATGCCAACCATCTCTCGCATAACGTTTTCTGAGTCTGCTCGATGTGTCCACGCAATATGCTGTCGGTACTGTTGAAGGATCGGATCATCGAGACCAGAGAGATACTCCTTGTCACGCAAATTGTACGCCTTGCCCTGGTTGCTGTAGGGAACTATCCATAGCTCCCCAACGCGCATGTCGCGGTCAGGCAGGTCAGCGTGCCCTCCAAATTCCGACTGCGGATTCGGTTCAGGATTGACGACTTCAACGTCGCCGAATTTTGATGGGCCCGAAAGCGTTTCGAGTATCCGGAGTGTCGCGGAATGGATCATCGGGATGCCGATGAGGTTCATTCGGCCTCCGGGTTCTGTAACTACGCTTATGACTTGAACCAGTAGCACTGAATTCGTAGGGTGCAACGTGATCAGTCGCCCTTCGCGCCGGTCCGCATGTCGGTTGACGTTAGTGTAGGGCCTTGGGGGAGCCAACGGAAGAGGCAACGACTGACGGTCCCGCTGAGAATAGCTCTTACTGGACATTGCTGCACACAAAAGCGCTGCAATCACGATATCTCTAGTGTATTGTGGCTTCATGGCTCCGTTCATTTCTTTTTGCGAGGCTATCATAACATGAGAGGCTGGCAGCACATTGAGTGAATATTGCTGCCAACTCCACCGCCGTCTTAAGGCGTTGCCGTAACGATTTGGGACCCAAAATTATTTGATGGCCCAAGAGCTGATGTAGTAACCGGTATGTTCGACGAAAGGCCCCCGGCTGTGACTCCCCCCAAAAACCATACAGAACTGAGTGCGAACCCGGAGAAATTGACGCTCCACTGCGAAAACCCTTCAATGGGAACGTAAACTCCGGGCCAATCTGCAGACGACGCGGTTAACATGTCCTCAAACTGGCTACCGTAGAGGCTGCCGTACAACCCTTCCATCACGTTAAATATTGGCGGATTGTATTGCACTCCTGGGAAGTTTATAGTTTGCGGAAAGCCCCACCATGGTAAATCGGCCAGGCCAATGTTAGCCCCGCTGACGTACGCCAGGCCAGGCGCGGTTGCAGCCGCAGGCGAAGCAACTGCCGCAGTGCTGTAGTAAGGGCCGACGGCTGGGAGCAAGCCGTCCCACATGCTAAACGTGGGATATAATACGGTTAATAGCCCGTTTTCCGTCGGGCCAGATCCGGGCACTGTTGGTGTTGACGTAAAGCCAAAGCCAGCCCCAAGGCTCTCGGTGACAGTCTGTATGATGCCGACAGTAATTGTGTTGTTTGCTGGTACTGAAACGCCGGCAGGTGGGGTTATCGTATAGCCCGTGCTAATGCTCCGTGCACCACCGGTATTTAGGCAGCTAAACAGCCTTGTGCCGCTCAGCCAGCAATCCGTCGATTGGTTTACTGTATCGACAACCGTGCCCGCGGTCGACTCTACCTGAAATACGTTAACCGAATATTTGATATCCTGAGGACCAGCGCCATTTGGCGACATCATTATTGCGTTATTATACTTGGCTATGAACTCGATGACATACGTTCCGGCCATCACCGGTATAGCCTGAACTGGCCCTTTGTAAGCCCAAGAGCCCTGAAGAGGATTGATCACGCTTGGTGTAACGGCGCAGGCAATTTGCGGCTGGCCCCCGAATGCAACATAGACTTGAACATTGTTGATATTGACGGGCAGTCCCATTTGATGCAATGTTACAGTGCCCGTCAATGTGATAGGCCCATTGCCATTCACACTGCCTGTTCGGCCGGCCCATGGAATTGTTGTGCCGCCAATCATACACATCCCGTTTCGCATGTTAGTTTGATAAAAGTCACATGTTGGCGTAGGCTGAGACAGCACCTTTGTGCAAGGCAGACCCAACACGGTTAACGTGAATAGGAGTACCCGGCAATGTCGAACGTGTAATACATCTATCGCTTTGCAGTAAAAAGCTAAAATACGTGAGCCAAGAGGCGGTAACACATTCATATTTTGATCCATCTCTAAAGTTCAAATTGACGATCGGCTGCACGCGGGAGCAATCAGACCGGTGGCGACTTTTCCTCAATCGCCGACTGAGTTACGTGGTTTCTGAGTCGGCAGTTAAGTCTCGGCTGTTTTGCTTCCCTCCATTCTTTTGGCATTCAGTCCCTGCTTCACCCGCCGCTCTTCTATTTCTTGTGCGACTTACCGTTGAAAAATAATTACTGAATTCAGTATAATACAACGATTAGTATCTCCTCAATAACTCGGGGTAACGACGTCCAGGCAAGCGACTTCCTCCCAACAACAATTGTTGAAATTGAAGTCGCTCGCCCGTTAGCAACATGCGATCTGGTCGTGTACTGAGGTGCGAGTATGCTTTGTGTTAGGT
>CAIXIX010000059.1 GCA_903919615.1 uncultured Chthonomonas sp. | reverse complement strand
GTAGTACGAACGATTGAAGATGCCGATCCTCCCACGTTCTGGCAGGCGGCAGTTTGTTCGCCAGAGAAAATCGTGTTCCAGCTCTTCGGCGCTCGGCTGTTTGAAACTATACACCTCGCAACCTTCCGGATTAACCCCGGACATTACGTGCCTTATGGCGCCGTCCTTGCCCGCGCCGTCAATTCCCTGAAATATCAGGAGCAGAGCATAGCTGTTTGACGCATAGTGAACGCATTGCAGCTTGCTCAACTGCGCAACGTGTTCACCCAGGAGTTTTTGATACCGCTGTTTCGATTTGCAAATGGGCTCAATATGCGTCGGGCAGTCTCTAAGTTTAACCGTTTGCTCGCTGCGTACCCGGAAATCCTTCGTATTGATTTTCATCGTTGTCCTGTCAATGTGATGAGACGAACAAGATCGCCATCCCCCTGCCGAAAGGTCAACTGAGGTGCTCGTTCAGTCCTATGTGGTTCGTAATGTCGAGCATGACTTTGGCCTCTTTTACCTCGTCCGGCGTACCGTGCGCCAGGAGAACGAACTTGCCAGCCTTGATATCGCTTTCGTACACCAGAATGCTGTCCTTCGGAATACCGGCGCTAAACAGCGCCGCGCCTATGGCGCCGAGGCCGCCAACAGCCACTGCGCCTTCCAGCGTACCGACGATCCAAGCGACCAGAGGGCCGGCGACCAGGATTGGGCCAAAACCGGGGAACACAAACGATGCGCCAAACATAAAGCCCCACAGTCCGCCCCAGAAGGCCCCCATCTTACCCCAGGTTTTCATTCGGTCTCCCATGTTGTAGTATCCGACAACCTGTTCTTCCGTGTGGTAATCGCGGCCCGCAATCGAGAGCTTCGTCATATCAAATCCGCCCTCTTCAAGTTCCTTAACGGCGGCTTCAGCCTCTCTGTGGGTGGGGTATACCGCAACAGCAACGTTTTTATCGGCGCTTAGCATCGCGTCGAGCGACGCGGGATCGGTTCTCACTAACGTAGTCATCTCATCTGTCCTCTTTTTTCCTTGCAAATCAGTGTGCAGGCGCCGATACGACGCCCGCATCAGGTATCTTGTCGTCGTCACGATTTCAGGAAACACATACCGTTTCAATCGAATTATCCGTGGAAAGCGTGAACCAATTTGCTGGCCTGATCTTGCTGTACCCAGTCCGTCGTGACTCGCCGTTGCGCTTTTAGCCTCATTGCCAACCATCCGAATATCCGGCTTTACTTGGGATTGTTATTCAATTGGAACACGCACCAGCACGCGTGTGTGTCCACGCAGCACAACGAACGTCGCCGTCTCCCCGTGCTTCATTTCGCTGATAAGTCCCTCTGCTTGTGGACCTGAGGTCACTTCATTACCGTCGATCCGAACAAGAACATCGGCCAGCTTTAAACCTGCTTCGAACGCGGGACTGCCCTGCTGAACATCGGTAACAACAACTCCCATTGCGGTCGGGTCTAGTCCCATTCTGCTGGCAAGATCCGGGGTAATACTCGCAACATGAATTCCGATATTGCTGGATTTTGGTGGGTTGCCGGCCGATGCCTGTAGCTTGGCGACGTCGCCTAGCACGGCCGCAACCTGTAGGCGGCGTTTGTTCCGGAAGATATCCAGGTTCACACTGGTGCCGGGTGCAGTTTTTGCAACGATATCGCGAAGCTCGCGTTCACCCTCGATTGGCTGACCATTAATGCCGACTACCACATCCTCAACCATCAGCCCGGCGCTAGAGGCTGGAGAGCCCTCTGTAATCGCCGTCACCAACGCACCGGTCTTGGTCCCGTATCGCCTCTGATCATCTGGCGTTAGATCCTCAGGCGCAAGACCAAGGAAACCACGAGTTACGATCCCCTTGCCTATCAGTTGCTCCATCACATACTTCGCCGTATTCGAAGGAATCGCAAAGCCAATGCCCACATTGCCCCCTGTTGGAGACTCTATGGCGGCGTTTATCCCGACAACTCGCCCGAAGACGTCGAGCAATGGACCTCCAGAGTTACCTGGATTAATTGAAGCGTCGGTCTGGATCAGGTTCGGATAGAACCGCGCGTCCTCCTGGCTTCCGCCAATGACCGTTTCCCGGCTAAGAGCGGATATGACACCGACGGTCATCGTGTCTCGAAGTCCAAACGGAGTACCAAATGCAATGGCCCACTCGCCAACCTGTACTTTGTTCGAGTCTGCTAGGTTTAAGGCTGACAGGTGGTCTGTGGCAATTTTTATGAGCGCGATATCACTTCGAAAATCACGCTTTACTTCACCTGTAAACTCTCTGCCGTCGTAAAGCCGCACAGTCACCTTATCGGCTCCTGCAACCACATGGTCATTGGTGAGGATATATCCATCTTGTCGAACGATAAATCCGGAGCCCGTGCCCATCATCACCCGTGACGACTCCTGCGAACGTTGCGAATTGGGTTGCGCATGATTGCCGAACGGATTGAACTCACCGTCAGATTGGGCCGATCGTTTGATCGTCGTACGGCTCTGAATGCTTACGATGGAAGCCCTGGCCGCTTTGTACACATTGATAAATGTGGTTTGGGAGTCGAGCACACTTTGAGCCGGAGTTACCAGCGCAGCTCCTTGCGCACAGCAAGGCATATGGCTAGCCGTTAGGCCAATTGCTGAAAATAGCAGCGCTGGAACAATTTGTCCTGGTCGTTTGAAACTCATTTTCTCACTCCAATTTCCTACCTTAGCGGCGCGGTTCACAAGCCCGACGCAACGGCAGAGCAGAGTGTTCCGTTCTTACCGAAAGGGGGCACCGGCACCCTTGTTTCACCAGCGGGTAATCTGTACGTGAACTTCGGCGAGTACATGGTGAAGGAGCTAATTGAGAGTACAGATGAGTGAAACTACTAAGACGCAAATTCCACGAACGGTTGTAGCGCTTGGTCTTGTGAGCCTGTTCATGGACATGTCGTCGGAGCTGATTCACTCGCTGATGCCGATTTTTCTGGTGAACTCGCTCGGGGCAAGCGTGCTGATGCTCGGGGTGATTGAGGGCGCGGCCGAGTCACTGGCTCTCATCGTCAAGGTTTTCTCGGGCACCATGAGCGATTTCATGGGGCGAAGGAAGCCTCTGCTTCTCGCAGGCTATGGCCTGGCTGCGATCTCCAAACCGCTCTTTCCTCTCTCAACCACTGCGGGCGCTGTACTGGCAGCACGCCTCATCGATCGCTTCGGTAAAGGTATTCGAGGCGCGCCCCGGGATGCGCTCATCGCAGACGTTGCGCCGCCAGAGATTCGAGGCGCGTGCTTCGGTCTCCGGCAATCGATGGATACGATTGGGGCATTTGTCGGGCCAATCCTCGCTATAGTCCTCATGCTGGCGCTCCACGGTAACATTCGGGCCGCACTATGGTGGGCAGTACTGCCAACGGTGTTCGCCATTGGGATGTTGGTCTTCGGAGTGGAGGAGCCTGAGCGTACTGCCGGAGGCGCAAAGAAGACGGCAAGCCGGTTTTTCAGCCGGGAAACTCTGAAACAGTTCCCATCGGTCTACTGGGTTGTTGTGGGGGTTAGCGCTGTATTTACGCTGGCGCGCTTCAGCGAAGCGTTTCTAGTGCTCAAAGCACAGGAGTGCCACCTATCGCCCACCTGGATACCCATTGTGATGGTGACAATGAGCGTTGTCTACTCGCTATCCGCCTACCCTGCGGGCGTTATCTCGGACAGGCGCAAGAACTCACTGCTCCTATCAGGCATGGTCTGCCTGATCATTTCTGATATGATCCTGGCACACGCTTACGCAACGCCGCTGATGCTGATCGGGGTCGCGATCTGGGGGCTGCACATGGGGCTGACACAGGGGATATTCGCATCGATGGTGGCTCAGCATGCGCCGGGAGAGCTCAGGGGCGCAGCGTTCGGAGTGTTCAACCTGGTAGCAGGAATCTTCATGCTGCTCTCCAGCGTCATCGCCGGCGCGATCTGGAACCGGTTAGGCTCATCGGTAACATTTATGGCAGGGGCCGGTTTCGCAACGGCGGCTCTAATCGCATGGTGGACCGCCGCTGGCATAACGAAAAGCTAACAATGTATCATATCTCAGCCAACTTCCGGAGGGGCGCGTTTAGTCCCCGCCCGTGGTCTCCACCAGGGCTCCTGTGCGCGCCGAGCTTGCGAGGGAAGAGCGCATGGGACCCGACGAAGGAGGGACTCAAGCGGAAGGAGGAGCCCT
>CAIXIX010000058.1 GCA_903919615.1 uncultured Chthonomonas sp. | reverse complement strand
TTCCATCGGCTCCCAGCACCATGTCGGTGCCCGGGATGCCCACTCACGCGCCGGGCCGCATCTCGTCGGTGACTTGGCCAACGTTTGCCGGGAAGTTGGAGGAAGATGCGCGTGCCTTCCTCTTCGATTTCGAAATTGCCGCGTCCAACTCCGGCATCATGTTCACGGACGCGCCCCGCCTTATCTCAGCGCTTGTGGGCCAATGCCTGAAGGACGCAGCTCGAACATGGTTCACCTGCACTGTCGTTGGCACGTCGGGGTTCGCAGCGTACCTGGCGAGCACTTCCTGGAATGCCTTCCGATCGGTTTTCGAGGCACGATGGATGACGTCGCTTCAGATGGAGCACGTTCGATTCCAGTTCGACGCCCTGCGTCAGACCGGATCTGTGAGCGCGTTTGTCGACGAGTTCAATAAGACGTCAGCACGACTCGTCGGCGCGTATTCGACCGAGCAGTTGATCCATCTATTCATCTCTAAGCTCGCCCCCGAAGTGCAACAGTTCGTACGCGCGCATGCGCCTTACTCACTGGAGACCGCCATCCGCCTAGCACTACAGTTCGCCGCTGCCGCTACTCCTACTATGCCTAAATCCACACATGCGATTTCCATTAATAGTGTTGATGCACAAACAAGCAACCAGATGACTCTAAGCGAGGAGCAGGTCGCGCAGCTCTTCGCGTTCCTGGGCCACGCGAAGCCTGCTCCGTGGTCGAAGGGTAGCTCATCGTCGAGTCCCCGCCGCTCTGGCCTTCCACCACGCCACCTGTTCAAGATATCACAGGAGGAGTATGATCGCCGCTTGCGCGACAACGCATGCCTTACCTGCGGCAAGCCCGGCCATCAGTCGCGCCAGTGCCAGCTCCGCCAGAAGCCAGCAGGAAGCCAGAACCCGCAGTCCGCCTGACGGGATTCGCCAGTGCGTAACATCCTTTCATTTTCTCTGAATTGTAACCATCAAACCGCAATTGCAAAACACAAGAGAAGCAGAAATGAAAAGGATGCTACGCACTGGTGGGGTCCCTCAGCGGCAACACCGTCGCCCACAGCAACAGCATCACCATCTTCATCATCATCGTCATCAGCTCCATCACCGCCCTTGCCAGCACCGTCGGCCTCCCCACGCAGCGGTACGACTCGCCGTGCACGACGGATGCTGCAAGAGGAAACAGAGTTTAATGAGATATGTCATACACTAAGCAAGGACTGGGTAGCTCCTGAACCAGAGGTGCCGGCAGTGCTTGCGCCTACGTCGTACCAGCCTGACAAACACGGGTTACTCCGATTCGTCGGCACCGTTGCTGGTCGCCCTGCAAGGATCTTAATCGACTCGGGCGCCAGTCACGACGTTATTAACCTGGCATTCGCGACCGCGGCGGAGATCCCCGTTGCGGACCTGACAACCATGTCGGTCGGGGGCGCGGTCTCGAGCGCTGCGCCGCAACAGGTTGCCCACCCGAGCGAACCGGTCCCAGTTTCCATCGGCAGATTCTCCTTCGTCCTACCTACAACGACAATGATTACAGCGCTATCTGAAACATACGACATCCTCCTTGGGATGCCCTGGCACGTAGAATACGAACCGAGTATCAACTACACAAACAAACAGGTGGTCTTGAGGGATGGCCGTGGGAAACTGCACGTCCTACGCGCGAGATCTACGTGGAACAAACGCCTGGCATATGGGCTGAACGCAGTATCACTAAACGAATGTGCAAAGCTGATGCGGCGTCA
>CAIXIX010000057.1 GCA_903919615.1 uncultured Chthonomonas sp. | reverse complement strand
GCTGCGCCGCTTGCAGTCAGCAGCCTGGCTCTCTCCCCAACAAGTGTTACGGGAGGCTCGACCAGCACTGGCACGATAACCCTCAATGGCCCGGCACCTTCCGGCGGGTTTAAAGTATCCAACACGAGCAGTTCCACCGCGGCATCACCAGCCTCAACGGTTACCATTGCTTCCGGAAGTTCGACTGGCACCTTCGCGATTGCTACCACTCCAACTGCATCCAGCGCCTCAGCGACAATCACGGCCGCAAGCGCGGCAAGCTCGGCCACTGCAACCCTGACCGTTGTGCCAGCAGCGCTGTCTAGCATCGTGTTGAGCCCCACCAGCGTGACTGCAGGAGGTGCATCGACGGCAACCGTTACCTTGAGTGGTCCCGCTCCAGCCGGAGGGATTAAGGTTACGCTTTCCAGCAACTCAACTTCTGCCAGCCTTCCAGCAAGCGTGACCATCGCTGCCAACGCAACATCGGCATCGGTCACGATCAATACTGTTGGTGTGACTGCGGCGACCACAGCGGTAATTTCGGCAAGCTTGGGCAGCGTAAGCAAGACTGCGAACTTAACGGTGAATTCAGCAGCACTATCGCAACTGTCGTTCTTACCGTCAACACTCTCTGGCGGAGGCGCAACGGTATTGACGGTTACTCTGACTGGCCTCGCACCAACCGGAGGGACATCCGTTACGCTCTCATCCAACAGCACTCTCGTCCCGGTGCCGAAGAGCGTGACCGTACTGGCGGGCGCCTCTAGCGTGGCACTCTCAATCACTACAGGCAAGGTGACCGCCAACACAACCGTGACGGTAACAGGAACTCTCGGTTCAACTTCCAAAACCGCAACGGTGACGTTGACGAAGTAGTGACTGGGGAATACCATCAGTCGCACTAGCGCCGCAGGCACCGGAAACCTGCGGCGCCTTACCGCTTGCACCATGCTATTACGCCTTGCCTTGAATGCACAGCTCGGGATGAGGGTGTGCGAATTGGCACGCCCCAATATTGACCCCTAGCAAGTTGTCATGGTAATATGCGCCTGCGTGCACCTTGCGCTGGACGATGTTTTCGTTTGCCTCCAGTGGACTCATTCCTTCATCCTGAACCTGAGGTGCGCATGAAACACCAGCATGCCGCATTCAGAGCATACAAATCCCGGCGAAGTTTCCACAGACACCCCCTGTTTCTCGCTGCGACTATTCGGTGCGATAGAGGTTCGCGTTAACGGCAACCCGATGCGCTCGCTTCGAAGCCGAAAGGGCTTGTGGCTCCTTGCATTACTTGCGGTCCGCGGCCGTCCGACAAGCAGGCTATGGATCGCGGAGAACCTCTGGCCAGATAGCGACACGCAGGACGCTTTACGAAACCTCCGAAATTCCCTGCACGATCTGAGAAGCGCGCTCGATACGGATGCGTGGAGGGTTCAATCTCCCGATTCTGCAACGCTTGACCTAAACTTGACCGATGCGGATTGTGATGTCCATACCTTTGATCGCCTGATCAAACAGGGGAATAGAGCAGCGCTCTATGAGGCCATCGAGCTTCATTCCTCACCGCTCCTTGTCGAACATGATGAAATTTGGAGCACAATTGAGAGAAACAGTCGCCTTCAGCAGTACGAATCCGCATTAAGACACCTTACTGATCACGAAATGGCAGGCGAACGCTATCGTGAGGCCATCAACCTTCTTCGTAAACTGATCGACGTGCAGCCGTACGATGAATCGGCGCGATTAATGCTGATGCGCTGTTTATCGATGGTCGGGGACTATGCTGGTGCATCGGCAGCGTACCGCGATTTTCGCCAGAAGCTTCACTCTGAGCTGATGCCTCCTCCTTCGTCCGAGGCGCTTGAGCTCTACCAGCAGATTCAAATCCAGGCACGCACGCAGTCCCCTCGGCAGCACCATAATCTGTCTGGTACCGAAATTCTGCAGGACCCGCATACCACGAACTTTCCGTGTGCTTTCACGACGTTTGTCGGGCGCACACGTGAAATATCGGAGCTATCAGATCTGATTGCGCGCAATCGCCTCGTAACTCTTGCGGGCGCCGGTGGCATCGGTAAGACAAGGCTGGCTCTTGAGACTGCGGCTGGCATTGCATCAAGAGTCGTTACGACCGCAAACAGTGCTGTGCCAGTCGAATTCGACCAGATTTGGTTCGTAGATCTCGCGGCGGCCACAATTGCCGAGGATATTGCGCAAGCGACTGCTTCGGCTATTGGCGCCAAGGAGCAGCAGCGCCAGTCGACCGAAAGGTCGATCTATACGCACCTTGCCTCAGCCGCCGTGCTGCTTATTCTGGACAACTGCGATCACATAGGACGGCTGTGCGCGTTGTTCGCGGAGCGTGTTCTACAAAACTGTGCATCCGTTCGGATACTGGCTACGAGCAGAGTACGGCTCGGCGCCAGGGGCGAACAGGTCTATTCTCTTGCCGGGCTTTCTACTCCCAGACTGCCAGGTGCGGTCGTGAAGGTAACCCAAGATTGTGATCAATTTCTTCTAAAACGCACGGACCCCGCAAGGATCAGCCTTCAAGAACTGGTGCGCTACGATGCCCCCAAGCTTTTCGAACAACGTGCTTCGTTGAACCGCTCCGAATTTCGACTGACCGACGAAAATGCAAACGCCGTTGCGATGATCTGCGCGGGATTGGATGGTCTACCGCTAGCTCTGGAGCTGGCATCAGCCAGAATGCGCGTGATGTCTGTATTTGATCTTGCCGATAACCTCGCTTCGTGCTTAGCGCTCCTTACTGGAGGAGATGCAACTGCCCCATCGAGGCAGCAGACATTGCGGTCCCTGATCGATTACAGCTATCAACCGCTCGACACCACACAAAAAACTGCCTTCGGGCGACTTTCCGTTTTCTCTGGTTCGTTCGATGCAGATGCAGCCGCTTCAATCGTGTTTTCCCTTGAGAGTGAAGAAACGACCAGCAGTACCGGGAGGCTAATAGATGCCCTGGACCATCTCTGCAGCCTTGTTGATAACTCCCTACTGGTTACGGAGGAGCGGCAGGGTCACATCAGGTATCGCATGCTTGAGACGATCAGGTCCTATTCCAGCGAGAAGCTGACGCAACAGGCCGAACGCCATCAACTTTATGTAAACCACGCGCATTATTATGCAAGGCAGGTTAACGACGCAAGCGCACAGCTTGATGGCGACGATCCCCTTCCCTGGCTCGACCGGATTGATACCGACTATGATAATATTCGGGCAGCATTAGACTGGCTATTGCGTGACGGGCAATCCGAGTACACGGATCTCGCGTTAAGCATCTGTGCCGATCTATACAGATATTGGTTCCTCAGGGGCTTCTTTTCGGAAGCCGACCGCTGGATCTCAGAGGCGCTCTCCAAGGCGGACGGTTCAGATCTTTTTATGGCAAGAGCGCATCTTGCGTATGCCGGCGTTCAAAGATGCCTTGGCAAACCAGAGAAGGAGATGGGATCCCTTGAACAAGCCATCGGTATGTTTCAGGCAAATGGAGACAATCGCGGCTATGCCAGTGCACTCGGCAGTTTATGCGACGCGCTGATAGATATAGGCGATACAGAAAACGCAAGACGAAATGCTTCACTTGCGGTGGATGTATGGCGAGAGATAGGCGATCGCAGCGGTGAGGCTAAAGCCCTTGGTTCGCTCGGGTACCTGTGCACCTACACGGGAGACTATGATCAGGCACAGGCGCATCTCGAGCTAGCTATCGAGTATTCGCGTCAGTCCGGAGCGGAAGTTGAGACGGCATCCCTTATGGGCGCCCTTTCCAACGTGCTCGCGAGTAAAGGCGACATTGAAATTGCCACGATACTGCTGCAGGAGGAGTGCGACATCTGGCGGCGGCTGGGTAACCGACTAGGCGAAGCGTGGACGCTTTGCAGCATTGGAGTACTTGCCTATCGCGACGAGCGTCTCGAGGAGGCTAAGAGGCTGATCCTTGAAGCCATGGAAATCAATCGCAGCCTGGCGAATCCCAGCGGGCAGGCCTGGAACCTGGAGGTGTTGTGCCGGGTCCAGATTGATCTTGGCGAAATGGATGCCGCACGCTCAACGGCAGATGAAGCCAAACGCGTGTCTGGCGCAAACAACTATGCGGCTCGCGAGGCCTGGAGTATGCTGTTGCTGGCGCGCCTCGCATCGCACGCCGGTAACCACTCTGCCGCTTTAGATACAATACGTGCTGCCGCAGCTCTCATGCGACAATGCGACAGCGCAGAAGGCAAGCTGGACGCCATTAGAACAGCTATCTATACCTTTTACGCGTGCAGCAAATTGCGAGAGGCCGCCGTTTTGGCGGGCAGCCTCGAGTCTGCACTATCCACTGCGGGATACTCAGGCTCAAAGCGCGATGCCAGAGCGGTTGCCCGGGTTTTAAGTTTGATTCGCGAACAGCTTACAGGCAGTGTTGTTGACGAGCTTATTGCCGCCGGTACTGAGTTAACGCCTGACGAGGCGATATTGAAAGTGATTGAAAGCTGCGGTGTAACTGGAGAATGACCCCCTCACACATGAACGGCAGAGAACACCATTTTCCGCACGCTCCTTCCGCCTGACCTTATCTGGTTTCACATCTCTCAGGATTGTTGCGTCTATGACCGGGAGGCGCGCATCTGTAGGACATAGACTCAGATTGCCGCACCATTGTCAAGTTATTCACGCGTCAGGAAACGGTGGTTTTGGGTATCCGCCGGCAAAGGGCGCATCCGGGCGCTCCCACTCACCGAGCAAAGCACGCCTAAGCGGAGTTGTTCGCTGCAGAAACTCAGGGTCATTCTGTTTACGATCCGATGGGATTAACCACGGTGGAGCATATACCATGTGCTGAATGAAGCGTGGATAGTCCATCTCGTTTTGTGTGCCGCAGTGAAAAACGCCCTGGTGAAATATGAGGGCGGTGCCTGGCTTACCGCAAACGACTTCTGCCACAGGAATCTCTTCATCTGGCGGACCCTGTGGTTTCGGCAGTGCGGCATTGTGGCTGCCGGGAATCATGATCATGTTGCCCATATTGGGCTGAGATTGATCGGTGAGGAAGTAGCCTACGCGCAGTTGAACCAGCGGAGTTGGGAGCGCCAGGCGCCGGAACTCGTACAGGCCAGAGCCATCCTGATGCCAGTTCTGGCCAGTAAAGCCGGATGGCGAGCGGGTGCACCAACTGCTCTGTAGAATGAAGTAGTCGCCAAGCAGTGCACGTACCTTGGGCAGCACCGAGGGATGGTCGATCAGAGGTTCAATGGCAGGCTCCTTTTCATAAGCTGCCCCTATCTGACGCCACCTGTTGTCATCGAACTGATTATGCAGCCGCTTCGCTGCCTCCAGACCAGCTTCCACTTCGAAAGACGTAAGGGCATCCGGTATTACCAGATAGCCTGCAACGTCAAACATATACCTTTCCCATTCGGTCAATGAGCCTGGCTTGCCAACAGGTATCACTCCGGCAGTCTCCTTCCATTTGCATGCGGTGTCGGCATGCAACACCTCAGGCGCGCAAAGCAGCCTTGATCCAGTTTAGTGCTTTCATCGGCGATTCGCTGTAGTTGTAAAACATCACGCCTTCGCCGCCTCCAGATCGGATGGCTCCAACAATCTGTGAGAGCTCTGCCGCATCTTTCACGGAATTAAGGCCGAGCCGAATTCCCATGTACAGCTCATGCGCCGAGTCGATCTCACGCCTTGCTGCAATTGTTGAACGCAGTACTTCGTCTGGCTTCTGTCCATATGCTCCAGAATTGTATACATCAACCGCATCGTTGATTTGCTGATTCGGACCGCCCAATAAGAACAACTCGGCCTTCGAAGGCGACATTGCTTGCTTGATCCCAACGATCAGGGAGTTCTCGACATCAGAACGCATCGTGTCTAGCTCCGATAAGCCAGATATCTGCAAGCGCAATTCATCCAGACTTTTCGGGTAGTCCGCAGGTCGGTCTGGTGCATGGCTCATTGCAGAAACAAGCAGGGACCGAACCGCGTGCCGAATATGGTGGATGTCTACATGCTTCGTCTCCGCAACGCGAACGCAGGCATCGCAAAAACAGAGTCCCATCATGTACTGCTCAATACTGTTTAGGACGGTAAGGTCCCGCTCATGATGGTGGCCATGGACGAGCCCCATGTACCCTGGCGATTCGAGCTGAATGGCGTGCATGGGAAGGTTGTTTGCGAGGTCACCGCATAGGGCCAATATGTAGTTTCTGACGTGGTTATTCGCAGGACACAAGGCGTGTGGGTAGTGATCTCCGAAACAGTTGATCACGGTACATTCCGGATGCAGTAGCCCGAGCCTCGTATTGTGACAGCAGACCGTCCATGAGACCATCTTTAGGCCGTGCTTCACCAGTCGTTCCCCGGCAGCATGCAGCCAATCCTGTTGCGCGCAAACCTGCGCTACTCGTGGTTTTATTGGTGTGTTCAGATATCGATCCGCGTGAGGATGAAAGTAAACGCAGCCATCCTCCACCATGTAGGCACGATGTTTAGGATTGTGGGGGTGAATGAACCAGCCCGCATGGTAGGCTCCGGCGATCTGGAGCGCTTCTAATCCAGATTCGGCAGCCCAGCCCAACACATGGTCGACACCCTCGTCTGCAAGATCCCAGGCATACATCCAGATTCCAGAGTACATTCACACCTTCCCATTGCTTTGTGATTCACCTCTCGAAAGCTTGCTTACCAGCCAATACTTCTGCCTGAACGTGCATTAATGACGACACACAGGCTTTCACGCAGTCTGGCAGGTGCGTGATCATCTATAATTTACTATGCTTCATCTCGAACTCTGGCACCTAATTGCGGCCGCTGTTGCCGCTTATGGAATCGGGCTATCTAAAACTGGCATCGCAGGCGTTGGTATCGTTGCCGTAGCTCTGTTTTCTGTTGCAATGCCCGGCCGCACATCCGTAGGAATCGTATTGCCATTGCTGGTGTGCGGAGACTGCTTCACCGTCGTGTTTTACCGAAGGCATGCGGTCTGGTCGCACCTTCTTCGCCTATTTCCATGGGCCGCTCTAGGCATTGTTCTAGGGACAGTTGCCATGGGCAAAATCGATGACCATCAGGTTCAGGCTCTTATCGGCGTGCTGCTTATCGCGTTAACTGCACTGCAGGTGGCACAACAGACATATGAATTAAGGCTGCGTGCATCAGCCGGCGAGTCGAACGAGGCGCCAATTCCAGGCTTTCTTGCACGAGGCGGCGCGGCCTCAGCTATTTTGGGCATCCTTGCGGGTTTCGCAACGATGGTTGGAAATGCGGCTGGCCCTCTCATGATCCTCTATCTGCTTGCCGCCCGCCTGCCGAAGATGGAGTTCGTTGGCACTGGAGCCTGGTACTTTTTCTGCCTCAACCTGTTCAAAGTGCCATTTAGCGCTCGCCTTGGCCTCATGAACCACGGCACGATTGTGGCTGATCTGCAGTTGGCAATCTTTGTTGTTCTCGGGGCGCTTACCGGTAAGCCCTTATTAAAGCACCTCAATCAGTCGCTCTTCGAACGGATATCGATGTTCTTTACAGCCGCCGCAGGCATCTGGTTGATGTATCACTCAGGTCTGATCAGAGCGCACCCGATTCACACTTCGGCTCCAACCATCCCTCATCGAGCGTCGCTCATCCTCAGAGATTTGCGGATCAAAGATCCGATCGACCTTCCAGCATTGCGCAATGGATGAAATATCACTCCACACACTCGTTGCGAGACCCGCGAAATAGGCGGCGCCAAGTGCAGTGGTCTCCGTTACCTTGGGACGTACGACAGGCACGCCAAGAATATTAGCCTGCATTTGGAGCAGCATGTTGTTAACTGTCATGCCGCCATCAACACGAAGCTCAGGTATTTTGAGGCCGCAATCTGCCGACATCGCCGCCAGCACGTCTGCCGTCTGAAAACAGGCAGCCTGAAGCGTTGCGCGCGCGATGTGAGCCCTGGTAGTGCTCCGAGTGAGCCCCAGCAATGCACCACGGGCATCTGCATCCCAGTGTGGAGCGCCTAAACCCACAAACGCAGGCACGAAGGTCACTCCGCCTGAATCCGGCACGCTTGCAGCTAACGCCTCAATTTCTGCCGACGAGCTGATGATTTTTAGCTCATCTCGCAGCCACTGCACTGCAGCGCCAGAGACAAAAACGCTCCCTTCCAGGGCAAATGACCTGCGCGGAGAGCCTAGTGCTTTCGCTCCAAGATCCCACGCAATTGTGGATATAAGCCCGTTAGTAGAGCGATGTGGCGTGGGTCCGGTGTTCATCAAGAGAAAGGAGCCAGTACCATAGGTGTTCTTCACCGTTCCAGCGCTATGGCATGCCTGTCCGAAGGTGGCCGCGTGTTGATCGCCCGCGATACCGGTAATTGGAACTTCAGCGCCAAACAGAGAACGGTCCGTTAGGCCAAAGGCGCCGCATGATGGCAAAATCTCAGGCAACACTTCCCGCGGCACATCAAACAGATCCAGCAGTTCATCGCTCCAGTCGCCCTGATCAAGATCGTAGAGTAGGGTTCGTGATGCGTTGGTCGCATCAGTCGCGTGCGCCCGGCCGTTTGTCAGCTTCCACAAGAGGTACGAATCTACGGTACCAAACGCAATCTCGCCACGTTTTGCCCGATCAGATAAACCCGGAACATGCGCGAGAATCCATCGCATTTTGGAGGCAGAAAAATAGGGATCGATGGGCAGCCCACTGATATCCGAAACGCGGCTCGAGACACCAGACTTTTTCAAATTACTGCAGTACGAGGATGTTCGTCGATCCTGCCAGACAATCGCATTGTAAACGGGAAGTCCCGTGTTCCTGTCCCACAGGATCGTCGTTTCTCGCTGGTTGGCGATACCGATACCTGCCAGATTTTTCGCACTCAATCCGGCGGCGCTCAGAGCATTTTTTGCCGTTCTTAGCTGGGATTGCCAGATTGTCTCGGGATTGTGCTCCACCATTCCCGAACCCGGGTATATCTGCTCAAACTCTTCTTGTGCTTGAGACCTGATTGAGCCCTGACTGTCGAAGATTATGGCGCGCGAGCTTGTCGTTCCCTGGTCCAGGGCAAGTACGTACTTCTCCGCCGCGGTCATGCGTAGTCTTCCAGCGTTGAAAGAAGCTCATGTGTTTGTGCGCATATATTTGTGTAGTCGGTGCCCTCCGGTATAATTGGCCAGCCAGCCATACCTTTGAGCCGATGCTCGATCGATGGCCACAGCCGCTCTGCAGCTTCGCCAGATACGCTCGTTGGCTGATGGCGTTCAAGGATGGTGTTCATAACGCGGATTGTCTTCAACTCCACACCGGGCAGATCTCTAATTTCTTGAATGGCACTTCGGAAGTTCTTCAAGGCACGTTCGAGATCAGCATCGGATTTTCGAGGTGAGGATTGCCACATCTCCTGAGGTGGATTTGCTCCACGATAGAAGAGCGGATCATCCCAGAAACACTCGTGCAGAATTCGTGTGGGATGCCCTATGAACGCTTGCTGCCACAGTGCTCCACTGGATGCCTCCTGCGTCAACCGAACCTTGAGGCCATCAAGCCGTTCGCGGCTTGCCTGGTCATCCTGATAGCATCCGTCGCTGAGTGATGGACCATTCGGATACGCGATCAAACCGCCAAAGCGATGGACGCTCCCTGAAGGCGCAGCAGTGTGAGCGTAGACAAATGCCGGTACGCCAAGACGGCGCATCGCTTCGCACACTGCCGGGCCCCATGTATTTCCGGGCCCTCCAAAGCAGGAAGGTGTCTTCCCAAAAGCCTGCGCAATCGCGTTTACGCCAGGAGCCTCCCGCCGCAAAACCTCTGAGACACCAACCTCTAAGGTGAGCGGTGCGAGGTATTCAGAGATCGTCGGATGCACCGAGTGTGTATCCGTGTGGAACCCGATATCATGTCGAGAGAGTTTTTTGATCACATCCTCCCGCCCGCGATCCTGCAACAGCCGTACCTTCCAGCCGACGAGGCACAATGTTGCTTCTACACCCTCCTCTGTCAGAATGTCGGAGCAGACGCCGGCGATGTCGTCGGCCTCTGGATCGACAAGATCCTCGACATCCATTAACAGTGTCACGTACATGATGGCCCTCCACTCTCTGTGTGACACATGTTACTTGGCAGCGGGCAATGGGATCAATACTGGGACACGGTCGCGATATGCGGGGATCGCCGGTCCGTCATGCTCGGCATGGTCAACGTAATAGAAGCTCGTCGTTGTGTAATGGTTTGTGAATGGCTTTCGGTCCTTGTCTCCGCCAGATCGTCCGTGCTCAAGAGTAAGCAATAGAGACTTCTTGAACGGCACTGGATCCTGAATATGCCATCGATACGCAGTGTTTAGAATGCCTCTCTTCTCTCCACCCTTCTCGCCATTGTCATAGTAAGGGACTCCGAAATACGGTGTCCAGAATGCACGTCCGAAATCCCAACCACCGCAAAAATAGTCTTCACTGCCCGTTCCAGTGATGACCGGCTTTGCTTCGCCATCGACAAACCAGATATCGTTGCCCTCACCCCACCATCCATCCGAGTTCGCCATAACTGCAATGGATGTTCCCACGTAGTGTCCTGAGCCCTTTGTGTCGCACAGCGTCAGGTTCGAGCCAACTGGCGCCGGGAAGTAGGTACGATACTGCGTGTGAAAATACCGAAGGTCCTTGTCTGCCTTTTTGTCCAATCTATAATCTAAATTATAGTAGAGGGCGTCCACCTGGCGGGAGCCTTCGTTTGTTACCGTAATCAGTGCATGCGATTTGAAGGGCATTGGCCAGTAGCAGTTTAGTCCTTTGTGTGCACCTATGCTTATGGCAGAACTCGTGTACTCAACGTATTTTCCGTGACCAAGTCCAAAAAAATCTCCGATGGTGCTTTCGACCGCCGGCGTTTTCGCGTCGTCCCAGTAGATTCTGATTACCATCTCCCGGAGGTGGTCTTCTGAAGGCGCTGCGATCGTGAACCAGAGATGCGTAATCCTGCCAGTACCCTTAACATCTGCAACTGTAAGCGTGTCTCCTGGCGCAATCCTGCGTGAGTCGCCGTTGTGTCCGTTCGGGTCTGTACTGGAAGAACGCAGCGCAGTGAAGTCCTTCTTTGCGCCTAAATCCTCTGGCACCTGTGCAGCAATGGGCCTGGCAAACAATGCCCCTGCGACCGCGCACGCGGTCGCACAAATTCTAGATGCGGGTAGTTTCTTCATTCTAAGTTCCTGAATTGCCGCCATGATTTGCGGATAGGACACCGCCAGGCGTTACGATTGGAGATGATTGGATTGTTATCCATAATGGCAGGGCGTTCCTACGCGATTTCGCGCCACTCAGATGAAAGTGATACGTGGAAGCGATTCCAAACAAAAGTGGCGGCCTCCGGATTTGCATCCGATGGCCGCCACTTCAATAGGCAGGTTAGGAAATAACTACCTAATGGTAAACGTAACCGGTGTAGACGTTCCTCCACCCGGTGTTGGGTTAGACACCGCAACCGAGGCACTGCCTGCAGTTGCGATAAGGTTTGCGGGCACCGTAGCCGTGATCGAAGTGGCAGTCTGTGCGACTATTGTAAGTAAAGTCGTTTTCGTTCCTACGATCCACTGAACCTGCGAGCTTGGAATGAAGTTCGACCCTGAGATGTTGATATTAATCGCAGAGCTTCCGTGCAACACCGAGTTTGGAGTCATCGAAGTTACAGTCGGCGCCGGGTTGTTTACGGTCAGATAGACGATGTTCGAGTTTAGAACTTGGCCAGCGTCCTTAACCATAACAGACAGGAATTGTCCGGTGGCTATGTAACTCGCTGGTACTGCTACCTGAAGAGTAGTGGGCGAAACATAAGTCGTAGCTGGATAAGATGCGCCCATACGAACAATGTCGCTAGATCTGAAGCCTGAGCCGGTCACCGTCATAGTAAATGCCGGGCCTCCAGCAGTAACTATACTTGGGGTAGTCGAACTGATCACTGGGCCAGCAAGGACGCTAAATGCCAAAGCCGCCGTTGCAGCACCTGACGGATTTGCCACTGTGATGCTTGCTGTAGTTGCCGCAGTAAGATCCGCAGCAGGTATTGTTGCAGATAGCTGAGTTGCAGAGATATAGGTAGTCGTGAGCGATGTACCGTTCCATTTGATGGAGGCGCCGCTAGCGAAGCCGGTACCTGTAACGGTTAACACGAATGCCGCAGAGCCGACGGATGCGCTTGCCGGGCTTAATGCCGTAAGTGTAAGCGGGGTTGTAACTGTAAACACTACCGCGTTTGAACTGACAGATCCCGTATTTACTACCGTGACATTGAATGAGCCAGCAATCGCAGAGTTCGCAGCAGGTACAGCGGCTGTAACCTGAGTTGCAGAGACGTATGTCGTTGTTAGGGTGGTTGCACCCCAGTGAACAACTGAGCCAGTGCCATACCCTGTGCCGTTAACGGTAAGAGTGAAGGCTGCGCTGCCCGCAGTCGCTGTGCCAGGGCTCAAGCTTGTAATCGTGGGTGGGGCGTTGATGGTAAAGGTTGAGCTGTTCGAGGTTACTGGTCCGGCATTTACAACCGTCACCGAAGCAGTGCCCTTAGTCGCCACACTCGCGGCAGCTACCGTTGCCGTTAACTGAGTTGAGGAGCCGAATACAGTTGAAAGCGCAGTACCGTTCCAGTTTATCGCCGAGCTAGATGTAAAGCCGCTGCCTGTAACTGTGAGTGTGAACGAAGCAGCTCCAGCCGTAGTCGAGCTTGGACTAAGAGACGTGATCACGGGACGTGCCACAACAGCGAATGACGCTGCGGTTGAAGTTGGGCCACCTGGATTGGTTACGGTGATCGATTCGCTCCCAGCCGTTGCTGTATCCGTGGCCGGGACGCTGGCTGTAAGCTGAGTCGCAGAAACGTACGTCGTGGTGAGCGCAGTACCGTTCCAATTGACGGTTGAACCACTTACGAACTTCGTTCCGGTAACTGTAAGAGTAAAGGCTCCACTGCCAGCTAATACGGATGCTGGCGACAGAGTTGTAATTGTTGGCACATTTGTTGGGTTCTGTAAGCCTGCGAGACCCTGGCAGCTGCCAACGCCCGTCACAAAGTCCCAGCCAGCCTTGGCCGCGTAGTGATTGTTGCCAGAAGTAATATCTCTGAAGTTGGAGGTTCCAAGGTTCTTATAGATGTTTGTAAGCAGCGCAACGGAACCAGCTGGGAAAGAGCCAGCTGCGGTTGCTGCAAGATTGGCGATGCCTGCGAGCGCAGGAGACGAGACACTCGTGCCCCCGAGAACCAGCCAGCCATATACTTTGCCACTGTATGCATAGCTGTCGTAAACTGATACACCCGTACTTGGATCTGCGTCAAAGGAAATATCTGGCGTGCCGCGCGCAGCTCCTACCGTCGAAGCGACACCGCTCTGATAAGAAGGAGTAGTTTCGTACAGACTTGGACCGCCGCCGCCACTGCTCCAACCGGTTTCGCCGGTGAATGCACCGGATCCGTTTGTTGCAACACTGGTTCCACCTGCTGAGATGACATTTGGAGATGCGCTTGGATACTCCGCCGGAGCGCCAGAGTCGCCAGCCGATACAAAATAGGTAACCGCAGTGCTCGTAAAATGCGAGTCGTAGGTGTTTTCGCCACTAAACTCGCTTCCGCCCCAGCTATTGGACACTTCAGCAACTTTTTGACCATTGCCATCGACATAGGTAGTCGCCTGGTCTTCCGCTGCCAGCAGATTGGTAAATGAAGGATCTGCCGCTTCAACGAGCACGATCTTCGCGCCAGGAGCCATCGCGTGAGACCACTCGATATCTAGCGCTTCCTCGAGTTCCCATCCGCCAGTGGAGTCTACTGCCGGCTTTACTCCGCCCTGGTACAACACCTGAAAAACTTTGTTGGTTGAAGCAGTAGCGTTTGTCGAAGTCTCTTGCGGCAGACCAAATTGGCTGGAGAATTTGTTAAAGTCATTCAGCGCCGTTGGATAGTCATAAGCATCTACAATAGCTATAATCTGGCTTCCACCGGTCGAAGGCAAGTTGTAAGCGCTTCTTAACTGAGCCGGAGACAGACCGCCTGCCGGGCCGAGGCCCGAAAACGGGACGGCGCCTTGCCCCGCTGGTCCCACCAGGATCTTGAAATGCGTATGCGCCCGAACACCAATATCAATTGGTTGTTCAATGCCAGACGCTGGCGTAATTACGTTTCCAGACCGGCGCGCCTGAGCACCGGAAGCCGAACACATTCCGCACGTCAAGACCGCACCTATGGTTAATGCTATAGCCTGTCGAAATGAACTCATGGACATCCCTTCCAAAGAGCTTCATGGCCCTTCAAATCAACACAGATCGCGAATTTTGTTTCATTCTTGCCACACGTAACAAACCGATGCTGATGCTCACTGAAAAACCGAGTAACAGTACCACCATTGACCTCTATATATTCCCGATTGTTCCGCCTGCAGGAGCATACACGGGAAATGTGATTGGTGGATTTGCGAAACAAAAGGCTTGTGCCCCAGACAGAGGCAACTCACCTTATTACATTATGCCTCTGATTCGCTAAAAACAGAAAAATTCCAACCGCAGCAATGCATAGAATAAGCCGAGTTTGGAACGGAAGTTCTAAACTCGGCTGTTCGTAGGTTCAAGCTGTGTGAAACAGTTGGCTATTGTATGGTGAACGTGACGGGCGAGGACGCGCCGCCACCAGGAGTTGGATTGGCAACGGTTACGGTCGCCGTTCCGGCCGTCGCGATAAGAGAGCTAGTGACCGTCACGGTTATTGTGGTGCTCGTCGTGCTCTTTATCGGAAGGACAGTCGTTGTCTTACCTGAAGTCCACGATACAACAGAACCGGATAGGAAGTGCGTTCCCGTGATCGTGAGTGTAAAAGAAGCTCCTCCATGTTTCGCGGTATTTGGACTGAGAGATGTTACAGTTGGTACCGGATTGTTAACCGTGAAGGTGAGGGAATTGGAGTTGCTTGAACCTGGGTTGACAGCCGTGATAGTCGCGGCGCCAGCGGTGGTAAGATCTGCCGCAGGTATGCTTATCGTCAGTTGCGTGCTGGAAACGTAAACCGTAGCTAAAGCGGTACCGTTCAGGTTAACCGTTGCGCCGCTTAGGAACCCTGTGCCCGTCACGCTGCCGGTAATTGCCGCGCTGCCTACTGTAGCGGACCCTGGCGAAACAGCAGTTAGCGACGGCGCAGCGACGACTTTCTGGAAGCCAATCAAACCAAGCGGGCTGCCAACTCCAGTAACGAAATCCCATCCAGCCTGAGCCGCGTAGCCGTTGTTGCCAGAGGTAATATCACGAAAGTTCGTACTTGCCAGGTTCTTATATATCGTAGTAAGCAGGGCTTGTGAGCCAAGTGGAAAACTGCCCGCTGAGGTCGCTGCTACATTTGCTACACCGGCGATCGCAGGCGACGAGACGCTTGTGCCGCCGACTAGCTGCCAGCCTGCCCCAACGCCGGTCTGTGGGTAACTATCGTATACAGAGACCCCGGTAGTTGGGTTGGCAACGAACGCGACATCCGGCGTGCCTCTAGCGGCGCCGACTCGTGAAGCAACTCCGGACTGATACGATGGTGTCGTTTCGTAGGTGCTTGGCCCGCCACCGCCGCTGTTCCACGCCACTTCAGTCTGGAATGCACCAGCCGCCGTGGTATTGAGCGTTGTACCGCCGCAGGAAACGACGTAAGGCGATGAGCTTGGGTAGTGCGCAGGCGAGCCTGAATCGCCAGCTGAAACGAAGTAGGTCACGGAGGCGCTGGTGAAGTGTACATCATCTGACGTTTCTCCGCTAAACTCAGATCCACCCCAACTGCACGAGACTTCCGCTACCTTAGTTCCATTGCCATCAACATAGTTCGTAGCTGTATCCACAGCGGTAAATAGTGTCGCATATGCGTTAGTTGCTGCTTCAACCAATACGATCTTGGCGCTCGGAGCCATCGCATGGGCCCACTCGATATCAAGCGCCTCCTCCAGCTCCCATCCGCCGGTAGAGTCGGTTCCTGGCTTGGTACCGCTGGCATAGACCACCTGGAAGACTTTATTTGTGGTGGCGGTAGCGGAAGTCGACGTTTCCTGCGGAAGACCGTACTGAGCAGAGAAGGTGTTAAAATCCGCCAGCGCATTAGGATCATCGTACGCATCAACGATCGCGATGATCTTGCTGCCACCGGCCGACGGCAAATTATACGCGGATCGGACCTGGGCAGGCGTCAATCCATTCTTTGGGCCCAGACCGCCGTTTGGGGAGACGCGTCCCTCACCCTGTCCCGAGAGCAGCTGAACATAGGTGTGCGCGCGCACGCCGATATCCATCGGCTGTTCAACGCTGGAGGCAGGGATGTAGCTGTTGCCCTTTACTATGCCCTGAGCAACTGCGTTAGTTGCGGAAACAACCGCAGCCAGAGCCGCAAAGAGTAAAATTGAAGCGGGTTTTACCGACATTGACTAAGTGTCCTTTCGGGTCACATGTTGGCGATGAAGTGACCAGAATCACAACGAAGCACGGATGCGCCAAGGTTACTGTGCACAGCGCACCTCGTGATCACAGAGAATTTCGAGATTTAATATTCTGCTTGTCTGGTGAATACCGAAGTCGCCTGGAAAAACTTAAAACGGGGTGTGCTGACGACGGAACTGTGTTACGACAAGATGTAGGGAATCACTTCGGGGTAAAAGGCAGTTCAGCTGCGAGACGCGAACAACCATTTATATTATGACTTATTGAACCAGACTGACACAAGTCTTTTGACACAAAATCTACATATTAGTCAATGTTAATGCACTTATTGCGCGGCGTAGGTTTAATACGAAATTGGAAATGGATTGAATCTGTGCCGGAGTGTATGCGTTTAACACGCCGGCACAGGTTTTACTGTCGCGATAGTCTTACTGAATCGTGAACGTCGCCGGCGCAGATGCGCCGCCACCTGGCAGCGGATTGGTTACTGTTACCGATGCCGTGCCGGCATTGCTTAGCAATGATCGGGGAACAGTGACAGTGAGTGTCGTCGACGTCCTGCCTGTAACAGAGAGGGATGTCGTCGCCGTACCGTTCTTCCAGCTAACCGTTGAAGCGCTGTTGAACCCGGTGCCTGTAATTACCACCGAGATCTGACTGCTGCCATGTCTTGCGGTATTCGGGCTCAGTGACGATACGGTTGGGGCTGAATTGGTTACGGTGAACGAGAGTGCGTTTGAGGCGCCAGACCCAGGATTCGCTGCGGTGATCGCAATGGTGCCAGCGCTCGCAATATCGGATGCCGGAACGGATGCGGTGAGCACCGTGGAAGAGACAAACGTTGTCACCAACGCCGTGCCATTCCAGTCGACAACAGAACCGGTAACGAAGCCGGCGCCAGTCACGGTAAGCGTGAAGCTCGACCCTCCAGCAGATACGCTGCCGGGTGACACCGAGCTAATAGCAGGGGCCGCAACTACCCGTTGAAAACCGATTAGACCGAGTGGGCTTCCAACGCCAGTGACAAAGTCCCAACCAACGCCGGCGGCGTAGCCATTATTGCCGGACGTAATATCTCGGAAGTTCGAGCTCCCCAGATTACCGTAGATCGTCGTCAACAATGCCTGAGAACCTGCTGGGAAGGCGCCCGCAGAGGTTGCTGCCACATTCGCAACGCCCGCAATCGCCGGGCTCGCAAGGCTCGTACCGCCCACTACAAGCCAGCCATAAACGTGCCCCGAATAGGCGTAGCTATCGTATACGGACGCACCCGTCGATGGATTTGCGTCGAACGCGATGTCTGGAGTGCCGCGCGAAGCGCCGACCTTGCTTGTAATGATGCTCTGGTACGATGGCGTTGTCTCGTAAGTACTTGGACCACCGCCACCGGATGCCCAGCCAGTTTCGCTGCTAAACGCTCCTGAACCTGTGGTATTAACCGTAGTGCCACCGACAGAAACAACATATGGTGATGAGCTGGGGTACTGTGCTGGCGCACCAGAGTCGCCTGCTGAACAGAAGTACGTGATGGAGGTACTGGTAAAGTAGACGTCATTGGCTGTTTCGCCGCTCCACTCACTTCCACCCCAGCTATTGGAAACCTCCGCAACCTTCGTTCCGTTACCATCCACATAGTTTGTAGCGGTCTGGACCGATGCGAAGAGATTTACGTACGTGTTATCGAGAGATTCCACCAGAACGATCTTTGCCGATGGGGCCATCGCATGAGCCCACTCAATGTCGAGCGACTCTTCGAGTTCCCAGCCGCCTGTTGAATCGACGGCAGGCTTGCTTCCATTGCCGTAGACAACCTGGAATACTCGATTCGTGGATGCAGTTATTGAAGTTGACGTCTCTTGCGGCAGGCCAAACTGTGCAGAGAACGTGTTGAAGTCGGACAGAGCATTCGGATCATCGTATGCATCCACAATGGCGATGATCTGGCTCCCACCCGCAGATGGAAGGCTATAGGCCGATCGAAGCTGAGCGGGAGACAACCCCCCGGCGGGCCCAAGGCCAGTCATGGGCGAAACTACCCCAGCTTGCCTGCCAGCATAGATCTGGATATTTGTGTGTGCTCGTAGACCTACGTCTTTTGGCTGCTCAATGCTGGACTCCGGGATAATCCGATCAGGCATAACCCTGCCCTGGGCGGAAGCAGTCGTCGCGGTTACTGCCGATAGAAGCGCCGTGAGAACTCCCAACTTAAAGCGATTCTGTAACATTCCTTGTCTCCATTCGACTGTGCTTCAGGGCACAGCGCTACGAGTTTGTTTCTTTAGCTCATCCTAAAACAATGAATCGGATGTGCGGTTGCACAAATAGCCGTACTGTAAAGTGCAGTCGTAATCGCCTGTTGTGATGTTCACATAACATTGCGGCTTATCGTCGCTCAAGGGTTTAGTGCTACTGTATATGGAGGCACATAAGCGAGCGGAAAATACCGTTTTGGGGAGGAAAATGGGGTTATGCAGG
>CAIXIX010000056.1 GCA_903919615.1 uncultured Chthonomonas sp. | reverse complement strand
GGTTCATCGCGGATTTCCGGGATGAACCTGCTGTAAACGCAAGAGAGCAGTAAGGAAGAGTTATTGTGTTTGTGCGACCAAACCAATTTCCCAACCTACCGCTCTCATGCCAGATCATATTGCCTCGCTCCCGTTCTGGGAAGGTTTTTCCGTCACCTCGTTCACGCAGTCAGGGCAATCGGTATCGATTCGTCTGGAGCCTTGCCCAGCTACGGCACGGGTATGCGGACATTGCGCCAGCCTGGCGCAGAAAGTGCACGACGTCAGCTGGCGTACCGTGCGCGATCTGCCGGTGGTGGGCCATGCGCTGACGCTGGAAGTAGCCGTGTACCGGGTCAAATGCGACGGCTGTGGACGTACCGGAAGCCAGCGTGTCAGCTGGCTCGATCCACATTCCAGGGTGACGCGGCGTCTGGCGGCTTTTGTGGCACTGTGGAGCGAGCGCATTCCGCTGACCCACGTTTGCCAGCTCACTGGCCTTCATTGGAGTACCGTGCGACAGATTCACCAGCTGGCCCTGGAGCGCAAGCTTGCCGCGTTACCCGAGGCGCGCCCGAAGCGCTTGGTCATGGATGAATTTGCCCTGTTCAAGGGCCATCGCTACGCCACAGTCGTGCTCGATGCCGACAGCAGGCAGGTGCTGTGGGTCGGCGAAGGCCGCAGCCGTGAAGCCATCCGGCCCTTCTTCACCTGGTTAGGGATCGAGCGTTGCCAAGCCATCGAAGTCGTGGCAATGGACATGAATACGGCATTCGACCTGGAAGTGCAAAAGCAGTGTCCGAATGCGCGCGTGGTCTACGACCTGTTCCATGTCATTGCCAAGTACGGCCGGGAAGTGATCGACCGTGTCCGCGTCGACGAAGCGAACCGGCTGCGTGATCAATCCAAACTGCGCCAGGTCGTCAAACGAGCGCGCTGGCTCTTGCTGCGCAACCGCGAGAATGTCCCTCAGGCCCAACTGCCGAAACTCGATGAGCTGCTGGCCGCCAATGCCAGCTTGATGACCGCTTACGTGATGAAGGCGAGCTTGAAGGAATTGTGGCAGACCCAGGGCGGCTGGGCCTGGCGCGCGGCCTGGCGGAACTGGCTGGCGATGGCCCAAGGCAGCGGCATTGAACCGCTGTCCCGCTTCGCTAACAAACTCGCTCCTTACTGGCGCGGCATTCTGGCGCGGGTGCGCTGGCCGATGCATACCGGCCAGCTCGAAGGCATCAACAACCGGATTAAGGTAATGAAGAGGATGGCTTACGGTTACCGGGACAGCGCTTTCTTCTTCCTCAAGATCAAAGCCGCGTTTCCCGGGAATCCGTGATGAACCTTTTTTTGTGCCCAGTCGTGGGGCGCAAGATTGCTGTCAGCTCGGCGGAACCGTATGGTGCTCGTCGAAGGTGGGCGAGATTCTGGAAAGCGGCCTATCGACGCCTGAGCAGGCTGGCGGGCTTCGATCGCGGGCGCTGGCGAGGCAGGGGCGAGGGCAGGGGAGCGAGGGCAGGGAAGCGAAGGCAGGCGGCGAGACAAAACCGGCGTGTCCGACCTTCGATACGGACACGCCGGCCCGGCTTATTCAGCCGAAGCGGAAACGATGGCGGGACGGTGACGCTGCGGCTGCACGGCGTTCTTGATGGCCCGGCGTAGGCGGAAGGTGTGGGCTTCGAACAGGCGATACGACAGGTAGGCGGTTCCCAGCAGCGCCAGCAGCATGCCGGCGTAGAT
>CAIXIX010000055.1 GCA_903919615.1 uncultured Chthonomonas sp. | reverse complement strand
GCGGAAGGAGGGAGGGACCTGAGCAGAAAGAGGCCCGAGCGTGCGAGGGAGTCAAGTGGGAAGGAGCGAGCTTGCGAGTGGAGAAGAGGGTTCTCTGCCGCGCCCGCCGATAACAAATCACACGTAAAACCCACGAAACCGGGCGATTCTGGAGTGCCACCATCATCACAAAAGATATGAATCATAAATAGGGTAGATGGGATGCAATCTACGCACTAATCAAAGGCGCCGTCGTAGGCCTACGGCGCCTTCTGAATCAGGGGTAGCCTGCTCCTCCACGCCAATTGCTATCCCTCGAGCAGCAGCGCTTCCGGGTCTTCGACGAGTTCCTTAACCCGCACCAGGAACCGTACCGCTTCGCTTCCATCCACAATCCGGTGATCGTAGGATAGGGCAAGGTACATCATCGGCCGTATGGCAATCTGACCATCCACAACGACGGGGCGCTCCTGAATCTTGTGCATGCCAAGTATTCCCACCTGCGGGTAGTTCAGGATGGGCGTAGACATCAAGGAGCCAAAAATTCCGCCGTTTGTGATCGTAAACGATCCCCCAAGAAGCTCCGTTACTGCCAGTCGCTTATCGCGGGCCCGTTCCGCCAGCTCTTTGATTTCTTTCTCGATGGCCGCGAATGATTTGCGGTCTGCATCTCTCAACACCGGCACAACCAGGCCATCACTGGAACCTACCGCAATCCCGATGTCATAGAATCGTTTCAAAACGATGTCCGTCCCCTGAATTTCTGCGTTCAGGTACGGAAATGCCTTCAGCGCTCCGATGCTTGCCTTCGTGAAAAAGGACATAAAACCGAGCTTAACGCCGTTTCGCTTCTCGAACTGCTCATTGCGGCGCTTGCGAAGCTCGAGTATCGCGGTCATATCCACCTCATTGAAGGTGGTGAGCATCGCTGCTGTGTTTTGAGCTTCTTTCAGCCGCTCTGCGATCACGCGTCGCAGGCGAGGCATCGGGATGCGCTCCTCAAGTCGCAGGCCGGTTCCCGGTACGGAAGCAGGCCCAGTCGGCGGAGGAGCAGGCGTTGGCGCCTTTGTGGCTGGCGCCACAACATGCTTTGCTTCCAAGGCGCCCTTCACATCTGCAGTGACAATTTTGCCTCGCACTCCCGTACCCGTAACTTCGGTGAGGTTCACGCCGGACTCGGCTGCGACACGGGCTGCCAGCGGCGTTGTTTTCGCCTGAGGGGCAGATTCGGCCGCGCCTGAAACTGGAGCTGCGACGGGTTGGGTGGCATCCGCATCGATCACGCCCAACACATCATTTATGCCGACTGTTTCGCCTTCTGCCCGCACGATTTGCTTGAGCACGCCAGCCGTTTCAGAGGAGACAGCGGTATTCGCCTTATCGGTCTCGAGTTCAACAACGTCCTCGCCGGCTGCTACAAAATCACCAACTTTTTTGAGCCAACGAAGTATCGTCGCTTCACTAACCGACTCGCCAACTGAAGGCACACGTATCTCAACAGGCATTGCCTACTCCCGTTCCAATCAATCCACGAAAAATCATGACGCTTTGCGTAAGCCTACGAACCAATACATTTCTTTGCGTCTTTGCGTGCGTCTCTTCTTACACGCCAGCAGGTCCCACATCGCACGCATCCGAAGGCGTGCAACTCATCCCTCTTCCCTTTACCTGGCTCTGCGCGCGGCGACTCGCCACGAGTTGCTGTCCATTTCGTCTGCAAGGTTCAATTCTGCGATCAGCGGCGGCGCCTGATCCAGAGCGACCGATAAAATACGCGCCTGTTCGGCCAGATGCTGCGAAATCGATCCTTCTGCAGGGCTCGCGGCCTCGTTCCTGCCCGCGTAAAGAACCGGATCCGTCCAAACCGAATACCTGCGTAGGCTGCTTTCAACAAAGCTCCACGCTCCCATGTTGCGCGGCTCCTCCTGCATCCAGACGATCTCTTTCAGATTTGGATAACCTGCAATCACCTCGCGAAGCTGAACTTCCGGGAAAGGATACAACTGTTCAACTCGGACCAGCGCGGCATACCTGGCATCTACATACTGTTTGCGCGGTTCAAATGGCGAACTGGCATCGAACGCCATGTCGTAGTAGATCTTTCCGCTGCAAAGAATCAGGCGAGTAATCTCCTCTCGGCGCATCACTGCCGCCGCATCGTCGATTACTGGCTGAAAACTGCCCTCTACCAGATCTTTAAGCCCGGATGCTGCCCGACTGTGCCGCAACAGAGATTTAGGAGTCATTACGATCAGGGGCCTCGCATTTGCTCCCAGAGAGGCGGCATGCCTGCGCAAGAGATGATAGTATTGAGCCGCCGTTGTACAGTTGACAACGCAGATATTGCCGTTAGCCGCAAGCTGCAAATAACGTTCTAACCGGGCGCTGGAATGCTCCGGCCCCTGCCCTTCGTATCCGTGAGGAAGAAGAAGCACAAGCGAACTGGACTGCTCCCACTTGGCCATCCCAGAGACGATGAACTGATCAACAATAACCTGAGCACCATTCGCAAAGTCGCCGAACTGTGCTTCCCACAACGTCAAGGTATCCGGAGAGTGCACATTGTATCCGTATTCAAAACCCAGGGCGGCATTTTCGGAGAGCGGGCTGTTGTATACCGCAAATGGCGCATGTGACCTTTCCAGCTTCTGGAGGGGCACATGGGCAACCCCGGTTGTCATATCGTGCAGAACCGCATTTCGATGCCCAAAGGTGCCGCGCTCGCAGTCCTGCCCGGTTAGGCGAATTGGAGTACCGTTCTCCAGGATCGTGGCAAAGGCGAGCGCCTCGGCATGTCCCCAGAGAATTCCATTGGGCTCATGGATGCTCTGCTCGCGTATCTGCAGCACCCGCCGTTCGAGCTTGGGATCGCCCTGAAAACCTTCTGGCCGCTTGAGCAGCGCATCGTTGATCTCCACAAGCTGCTGTGAAGTCACCGCAGGTAACGCTTCACTCCGCTGCATAGCTAAAGACTCTTCGTCGCCAGGATGCACTTCCACTCCGAGCTGCGGAGGGCGCGGTTTGGATGCACGCGCTTCTGTGAGCCTGGCCCATGCGCGTTTCTCCATCTCATCGGCGTCTTCGCGCGAAACCGCCTCTTCCCGCGCGAGCCTATCGGCCCAGAGTTGTCTCAGTCTCGGATGCTGGGCAATTACTTTGTACATCGACGGCTGAGTAAACTCGGGATTGTCGCCTTCGTTATGGCCGTAGCGTCTATAGCCCACAAGATCGATCAGGAAATCTTTGCCGAACGCTTCGCGGTAGGCGCATGCAAGCCGTGCGGCAGCAATGCACGCTGCTGGATCATCTGCATTGACGTGAACAATAGGAATCTCAAAACCTTTGGCAAGATCAGATGCATACTCCGTCGATCGCCCATCTTCTGGATTTGTGGTGAAACCGATCTGATTGTTCGCGATGATGTGGATGGTTCCGCCCGTGCTGTATCCATGGAGGCGGGAGAGGTTGAGGGTCTCCGCAACAATTCCCTGTCCGGGAAACGCCGCGTCCCCGTGTATCAAAACTGCAAGAGAGGCGCGATTGTCAACGACCGGAGCTCCGGCGACATCGCTGCGATCTTGAGCTGCTCTCGCCTGGCCTTCGGCAACCGCGTTAACAAACTCCAGGTGGCTCGGATTTGGAACCAGCGTCACCGGCATCGAAGCCACACCGCTCTCAGAATAGTCGCGGTGGTAGCCGAGATGGTATTTCACATCGCCCGAGTATCCCGAGTTGCCTGAACCTGAAACCGCAGTTCGAGATCGCGAAGGCGCATTGTCAAATGCCGTCAGGATTGCCTCGTATGGCTTACCAAGTACGTGTGCAAGCATGTTTAGACGACCCCGATGCGCCATTGCCAGCACCACTTCGCGGACACCGGATCCAGCAGAACAGTGGATTATCTCATCCATCATCGGCACCAGCATGTCGGTACCTTCAATAGAGAACCGCTTAACTCTTGGCCAGGTCTTCTCTATGAACTGCTCAAAACTATCGACGTCAGTCAGCCGCTCAAGGATACGTCTTTTCCAGCGCCCATCCATCTGACTAAAGTACTGACCGCTCTCCGCCGCATCACGCAGCCAATATCGCTCGGCCTTGTTCTGGATGTGCTCATCGTCAAAACCAATGGAGCCAGAGTAGACCTCTCGGAGGCGGTTCATAGCGTCCAAGGCATTTGTTGTGAGAGCGGCGATTGGCCCTCCAATTATGCTGGAAGGAAGCGATGCAAGTTCAACTTCGGTTAGGCCATGCTCATCCAGGGCCAGTTCAGCATCATGCCTCGGGCGCAACCCAAGCGGATCAACGCGCGCCTCAAGGTGGCCTCGCTGCCTGATGAATCGGGCCAGCCTCGATGCGGCTGCGCCAATGGCGACACGGCTGCTATCGTTTGGCGGCGCAATAGCGATGATGGGCGATACCGGTTCGGGTGCGGAGAATACTGTTTTGGGAGGAGCGGCTAATGCGGCAAAGTAGCTGCGTGACTCTGCATCTACGCTAGAAGGATCCTTGCAAAACTGCTCGTACAGCGCCTGCGCGTACGCGGCATTGGGGCCAAAAAACTGGGTGGACTCGCTCATTTGAGTGGCTGCGCCTCACAATGGATCTTGCTGCCGGTGCGCATGCGAATTGTGTCGTTGCTGCCCGGTTACAATCCAGCAATTCAGACTATCATACCGCTTTTAGGAGCAGCAAGTCAAGCACAAAACGCGCACAATCTACACGGAAACCATGCTCCAGAATACGCCGTTTGTGGTTGATTCCGGCACCTCGAAGGTGCCATAATCTATTATGTGAAAAGATGAGGAAGTAAAGCGTATTTAATAGACGCAATTCAAACATTCCCTACGGAGGAACCTTCACTATGGCAGTAAAAGTTGGCATCAACGGTTTTGGGCGTATTGGACGCCTCGCACTACGCACCATTCTCCTTCGCCACGGCGCAGACATCGAAGTCGTTGCCGTAAACGATCTAACCGACACCAAAACGAACGCGCACCTGTTTAAGTGGGACTCGACGTACGGCCCATATGCCGGCACCGTTACCACCGACGGCAATGATATCATCATTGACGGCAAGACAATCAAAGTGTTCGCCGAGCGCGATCCCGCTCAGATCCCGTGGGATTCCGTTGGCGCTGAAATCGTCATTGAGTCGACTGGATTCTTCACCGATGCCACCAAGGCAGCGGCCCATCGCGATCACGGTGTCAAGAAAGTCATCATCTCCGCACCAGCTAAGAAGGAAGATGTCACAATCGTTCTCGGCGTGAACGAAGGCGTTTACGACCCGGCAAAGCACCACGTTATCTCTAACGCAAGCTGCACAACCAACGGCCTGGCTCCTATCGCCAAGGCGATCAATGATGCCTTTGGAATCGAGAAGGGTCTGCTGACGACTGTTCACGCTTACACCGCCTCCCAGAAGCTGGTGGACACCGCAGCAAAAGACGACCTGCGCGACGCACGAGCCGCTGCAGAGAACATCGTTCCAAGCGCAACCGGCGCAGCACGAGCTGTTGGACTGGTAATCCCTGAGCTGCAGGGCAAGTTCAGCGGAATGGCTTTCCGCATCCCAACCCCAACCGTTTCGGTGGTCGACTTCACGGCAGTCCTATCCAAAGATGCGACCGTGGCCGAAGTAAATGCGGCTGTTAAGGCATTCTCAGAAACCACGACACCGGGTATCCTCGAGTACTGCGAACTTCCGCTCGTGTCCACCGACATGAAGGGCAATTCGCACTCATCGATCTTCTCCGCAGTAGATACGATCGGTATCGGCGGCAACCTGATCAAGGTTGTTTCCTGGTACGACAATGAGTGGGGCTACGCATGCCGCGTTGGTGACCTGATCAGCTACATCGCCAGCAAGGGCCTGTAGTCCAGTTCGTGCAACACTTGCAGGCAGCGCATAGCGCTCCTGCGGCGGGCATTATTACTCCCCTCCCTGCAAATGCAATAAGGCAGCGAGGGGAGTGTTACTGTGGGAGTCTTACCGTTTAATAAACGCCGGGAGCCTTCAAACGCGCAACGTACCCTCTAAATACGCGCGATGATGTGCTCGGCTGGAAGAAAGATAATGAACAAGAAGACCATTGAAGACATTGAGGTTACTGGCAAACGTGTTCTGGCCAGGGTCGATTTTAACGTTCCACAGGATGAGATGGGCGCGATCACGGATGACACGCGCATTGTTGCAGCGCTGCCAACAATCAAGTACCTGATCGAACATGGCGCGCGGACAATTCTGGTTTCGCATCTCGGCCGCCCGAAGGGCGTCACACCAAAGTACACGCTTGCTCCTGTTGCGGCGCGACTTTCTGAACTGCTGGGTAAAACGGTTACTCTGCTCCCAGATTGTATTGGTCCCGAGGTTAAGGCGTCAGTGGATGCCCTCGCGGACGGCGATGTCGTCCTGCTTGAGAATGTCCGCTTCTACCCTGAAGAAGAGAAGAACGATCCGGCATTCGCTGAGAAGCTCGCCAGCCTTGCCGAGCTCTATGTTAACGATGCGTTTGGTACCGCTCACCGCGCTCATGCATCAACAGAAGGCGTAACAAAGTTTATCCCCGGTGTGGCAGGATATCTAATGCAGAAAGAGCTGGATTATCTTGGCGGAGCGCTTACCGAGCCCAAGAGGCCATTTGTGGCAATTCTTGGCGGTGCAAAGGTCAAAGATAAGATCGGCGTCATCAAGTCGCTCATCACTAAGGTCGACACGCTAATCATCGGCGGCGGAATGGCGTACACCTTCCAGAAAGCGCGCGGCTTTGAGATAGGCAAGTCGCTGCTGGATGCAGGCAATGTTGAGTTCTGCAAAGAGATTTTGGCGACTGCATCGGATAAGATCCTGCTTCCTGTCGACGTAGTTGTTTCCACAGCGAACCCGTTTGAAGTTGGAGAAGCTGCGTGCGAAACTTCGATCGTGCCAGCAGACGCAATCCCTGCTGACCAGGAGGGCGTCGACATCGGTCCTGAGACCATCGCACTGTTCAGCGCAGCAATCGCAGGAGCGGCAACGGTTGTGTGGAATGGCCCGATGGGCATCTTTGAATTCGCCAAGTTCGCAGAAGGAACACGCTCGGTCGCGAAGGCGCTGGCAGAATCGAATGCGATCTCGATTATCGGCGGCGGAGATTCTGCAGCGGCAGTACATCAGCTCGGGTATGCCGATCAGATGACACACATTTCAACGGGCGGCGGCGCATCTCTGGAGTTCCTTGAGGGAACGCCACTGCCGGGCGTCGTTGCACTACAGGATAAGTAGACGGAGACGGGTGAGATATTATGCGTAAGACGATTATTGCAGGCAACTGGAAAATGAACGGCCTGCGTGCCGATGCAGCAGCGCTGATTACGGATCTGCGCGCTAAGCTGGATGGCAATACGGACGGAGTTGAAGTTCTGGTTTGTCCGCCCTTTACAGCCCTTGCGACGGCTGAGGAGCGCTTAAAAGGCAGCGCTATCGGCCTCGGCGGCCAGAATACCTTCTGGAAAGAGAAAGGTGCCTACACGGGCCAGATCTCTCCTTCAATGCTAAAGGATGCTGGCTGCACCTATGTTATCCTTGGCCACTCAGAGCCGCGCGGCCGTTTTGGCGTGCCAGAACCCGATTTCACTCCAGAAATCCTGGCGCACTTCGGCGATTGCGATGCCACCGTAAACCGCAAACTGAAGGCGGTCCTTGCAGCAGGCGGCCTACAGCCCATCATCTGCGTTGGCGAAACTCTCAGTGAGCGACAGGCAGGGAATACCGATAGCGTTATCCAGACACAGACCAGGGCCGCGCTTGATGGCATTGCGCCAGAGAGCGTTCCTGCCCTCGTATTTGCATACGAGCCAGTATGGGCCATTGGCACAGGCGAGGTTTGTGAGGCCGGTGAGGCAGATCGCGTATGCGGCGTCGTGCGCTCCACGGTCGGCGAACTGTACGGCGAGAGCGCCGCAGACGCCGTTCGCGTACAGTATGGCGGCAGCGTTAAGGCGGATAACGCGCTTGATTTGCTATCCAGACCAAACATCGATGGCGCCCTTGTTGGCGGTGCAAGCCTGAAGGCCGGCGATTTCGCCGCTATTGTGGCGGCAGCGCCAGAAAGGCAATCTGTGTGAGTAACCGTCTAAAACTGGGAATACCCAAGGGAAGCCTGCAGGAGACGACGTTCGCGCTGTTTAAGAAGGCGGGCTTTGAGTTTAGAACCTCGAGCAGCCGATCCTACCACCCGAGCGTCGACGATCCGGAGATCGAGCCGCTGCTGCTGCGCCCACAGGAGATCCCGCGCTACATCGAACAGGGCATCCTCGATGCCGGCCTAACGGGCAAAGACTGGATCGAGGACAACGGCTCCGATGTGGAAGAGGTTGCGGAGTTCATCTACTCCAAGGCAACACTCAATCCCATTAAGATCGTCCTGTCCGCGCAAAATGGTTCGGCGATAAACTCCGTCCATGATCTCGAGGGCAAACGCATCGCGACTGAGTACGTTCGCCTTACTGAGAGATACCTTGCAAATGCAGGCGTAAAAGCGCAGGTCGAGTTCTCCTGGGGCGCGTGCGAAGTGAAGGTTCCTGATCTTGTTGACGCTATTGTCGTCAATACAGAAACGGGCAATAGCTTACGTGCGCATAACCTGAAGATCGTCGATACGCTGCTCATCTCTACCACACGCCTTGCGGTGAACCATGCCGCCTGGGCCGACCCGTGGAAGCGCGCAAAGATAGAGAACATCACCATGCTTCTCCGAGGCGCACTCAATGCGGGGACACTCGTTGGGTTGAAGATGAACGTGCCACTGGCAAGCCTCGAGACAGTTACGGCGCTGTTGCCGGCGCTCAAAACTCCGACGATCTCGCCGCTGGCGTCACCTGATTGGGTTGCGATTGAGATCATCGTCCCCGAAAGCACGGTTCGCGATCTCGCCCCTGCTCTTAAGCGCGCAGGCGCTGAGGGCATTGTCGAGTATCCACTCAATAAGGTCATCTACTGATGATAGCTCAGTTGACCGGAACGCTGCTGCGCATCGACGGCTCCTCCGTCATCCTTGATGTTGGAGGCGTTGGGTACCAGGTAGTTGTTCCGGTCACTGTTCTGGCGACTCTGCCGGAACCGGGCCAGAAGGCGACCTTACTCACGCATATGGTTGGCCGCGTACAGCCTGATTTTGAAATTACCCTCTATGGCTTCGGAACCTCACGTCAGCTTCACTGTTTTCGTGCCTTAACAGGCGTCCAGGGAGTTGGAGCCAAAGTCGCGCTCGCGATGCTCTCAACCCTCGAAGTGGATGAACTTGCGCGTGCCCTCTCCACAAGCGACACGAAACTCATAACTAAAGTGCCCGGCATTGGCCCAAAACTCGCACAGCGCCTCTGCCTTGAGCTCGGCGACGCCATGGCAGCCTTCGCCTTCACACAGCGTGCCGAGCGCAGCGAGGCTGGCAAGAAAACCGCAGATGAGAATGCTGCGTATGAAGATGTAATTGAAGCGCTTGTTGGGCTCGGTTACAGCAGGCAGGACGCCAGACGCGCAGCCGACTCCGTTACCTCCACGGCAGCCGATAAGATCAACACATCGGCCCTGATCTCCGCTGGATTGCAATTTCTCACCGCTGGCAAGCGGTAAAAACCGGAACCGGGTGTTTGGTTTTAGGCGCTGGGTGTTTGGCGGTTAGGTTTTGGGTTTTAGGTGCGTGGTGTTGGGACGGAAACCGCGTCCTCGCGCCAATCAGACTCCAGCAGAACGTGGCCCTATGGCTGTATTTGCGTAAGCACTCAATCGACGGCTTGCGATTTAGCCGACAGCACCCGAGAAATGAGATACCTAATCGCCTGGAGGAATAGGATTAACAGCTTTATGCCGCATCCATCGTATTCCAGCCGTCTGATACTTCTGGCCGTCGCCGTGGCCATGATCCTTGCTGGCAGCATGCTCTCGCACGCCGACTCCGTTCACATTGAATCCACAAAAATTACGCTGCAGCAAGGCGGATCGTTTGCCGTTACCGTCGTGCATATTCCTCTAACTTCTGGTGAGTTCATTCCCAAATTGGTTAATGCTAAGAGCGGCGTCGGCCGCACTGAGCCTTTTCAATCCATGCTTGCACGCACCCACGCCGTATGCGGAATCAATGGCTCATTCTTTGATGCCTACAACGTCTCAGGCGACAAAGATCCCGGCATGACCCTCATCACAGGCGGTGAGATCGTTCATAAAGGTGGGACTGGTTCCGTTTGCGGCTTTACCGCACAGGGCGAAGCGGTTTTCGGGAAACTCGATCTTGCGATCCGTGGGACCGTTGCCGCGCCGGGACGCCGTCCAAAGCCGTGGTATGCCTACTGGCTTAACCGAACGCCGACGAGCCCCGATAATATTGTCGTTTGTACGCCTGCAAGGGGAACCCACGCCCGAGTGCCAGACGGCATCAGCGTGGTGGTTAAGAATGGAGCGGTTGTGCGCGTGGTGCCCGGCGACACGGCGATACCGGAAACCGGCTTTGTGATCAACTTCCGGGGCGACTCGGCCCCACAGGCAGCGAATTTTCCACTCGGAGCAGTTGTGACATTTTCAGTTATCCGCAAACCGGACAACGATGATTTACGCTGGCAGCAGGTTGTGGAGGCGGTAGGAGCGGGTCCCCTGCTGGTTCGCGACGGCCAGTATGTTAATAATCCGGAGTCAGAAGGTTTCACGAGCCCAAAGATTTTATCGGCTGCCGGCAGGCGATGCGCCATTGGGATCAATCGCAAAGGAGACGCGCTTCTCTTGTGCACGAGCGGCGCCACGGTGGCACAGGTTGGAAGGATCATGCTGAAACTGGGGGCGGTACAGGCATTGAATCTCGATGGAGGCGCCTCGAGTGGGCTCTTCGCCTCTGGCAGAATGTTGTGTGAGCCGGGCCGAGAGCTGAGCAATGCACTGGTATTCGTTCATAAAGGGCAGCGCTGAGCCTCTTCCATCGCGAAGCGTACTTCCCTGCGCAGCTACTTCCCGCGCGCTTGCGCGCACTTCCCTGCCTTTTTGCGGCTTGGCTGCCTTATGTCTACCGGAGACACTGTGGTAACGTTCACGATGCTATATTGCGTTTAAGTAAGCTTAATACGGCCCACGTATCGCAGCATGCGCAAACTCCGTATAGATCGCTCTAAGCCGTGCATGAACTTCGGGCGAAAGCTCCGCTAGATCCGAAACTTCTGCATTCGCCCGGGCCATCTGTGCGTCGCGTGCCCCTGGAATGACAACCGTAACCGCTTCGAAATCGAGACAGTATCGCAATGCAAATTGCGACATCGTAAGGCCTTCAGGAACCACCTCACGCACTCTCTCGGCGAGATCTACCGCGACATCGAAGGGGATGCCGGCAAATGTCTCACCCACATTGAATGCGGCGCCATCGCGATTGTAGTTACGATGATCCGAACTCGCAAACTGGGTCGACCGATTGTACTTACCGCTTAGGACCCCGCTTGCCAACGGCAGCCGAACGATCAGCGCAACCCCGGCACTCGTTGCCGCATCAAAGAGCGTGTCGATCGGCTTCTGGCGGAAGATGTTGAAGATAATCTGCAACGAGGCCAGGCCCGGCTGCTTCAAGCAAATGAGAGCCTCTTCCATCGATTCTACGCTCGCTCCAAATCGACGGATCTTGCCTTCCGCCTGCAGTTCACGCAGGGTATCGAACACCTCGCCGCGCCGCAAGACCTCGGTTGGACTGCAGTGAAGCTGTGTGAGATCGAGGGTCTCAACATCCAACCGCTTTAGAGAAGCCTCGGTATGCTCACGAATCGATTTTGCTTCAAAATTCAATGGCCAGCCCGGCTCCGGGTATCGTCCGAGCTTTGTCGCAACCGTTAGTGAGGCGCTTGAATCGGTTCTCTTCAGGAACCTGCCTAAAAGCGCTTCGCTTCTACCCAGGCCATAGACATCCGCCGTGTCGAAAAAGGTTGTTCCGGCCTCCACCGCTGCTTCGAGAAGGTGCAGAGCGTCCTCCTCGGAAACATCGCCCCAATCGGCGCCGCCGATCTGCCAGCAGCCCAGACCGATTTCCGAAACATCGCCGATGCCGGCGCCAAAGTTACGAAGCCTCAATCCTTGCTCCCTCTCCGCCCGACCCTCTACCGCATTTGCTCGCAAGCTCGCGCGGAGAGGGAAAAAATCAACGTATCTCTATAGCATTCCCTTGCGCTTGCGCACCAGCCACTCCACGAACAGCGGTGTCAGGAAGAGAGCCAGAAGTCGCCAGTTGTTCCAGAGCTCAATCTCCTGTTCGTTTCGAACGACCAGGGTGTTTACTGGAAGAGATTTAATCCAGTCGGCCAGATGGTCCGGCTCATAGTACTTTCCACCACCTGCGGCTGCCACCTTTTTCAACAGAGGCGCATCAAGCTCCGGCTTCTGCTTTTCGAGCGCCAGGCTTTCAACCACAAATGCCGTATCGGCTTTCGCCTGGGGATTCGCAGGTGAAACGAGCGTTACCACGTATCTGCCTACACGGTCTGGCTGAATTTGAGCCGTATACAATCCAGGTGAGCCCGGGGTGGACTGCAGCGTGAGCTTCTGCTCCTGACCGCTCTCCGATTTAATAATTGCAACGGCATTTTCGGCCTTAATCGGATGATAGTACGCATCCAATAGGCGCGCATTTAGTGCGACCTTTTCACCAAGCCTGTAGTTTCCTCGATCCGCATTAAGCTGCACAAAACGGCTGTTCCCCGGCAACTCCTTGGGCGTGAGTGTTCGGAAAACCTGTCCCCAATAGCGGTAGAAGTAGCGGTCTCCAACGCGCCAGCGCCAGCGCCACGTGCTGTCGACAAGCTGAAGGAAGCACTTTCCGGCGCCGAACGGCTGGGTAACTACCAGCGGATACGGGCCGTCGCTATTCCTGCGGTTGGGGTGAGATGCGATCACGGTTGCGCCAGGCTTAACGCGAGGCACGCCCGCGGCCCAGAACATGCCGGGCAGAGTGGCCCATACATGATCGTTTTGCGTGGAGTTATCCTCTAGCTGAGTAATGGGGCTGCGCTTGCCTTCGGAAGTTAGCTGCCACTTGAACGGCTCCTCTGTGATGACGGGATCCGGTGACGAACTGATCATCGTGGGCAAGCAGGCCTCAAGCGGCGTGCCAGCATACTCGTGCGGCATATGCTGCTCACCTGCAATTACAAGCAGGCTCGCGCCCCTATCCTCGACAAATCTGCGAATCGCCTGTAATTGCGGCTCGGTAAAGTAGTTTCGTGGCACATCGCCAAGCACGATGATATCGTACTCAAAGAGCTCTTTTTCGGTGGATGGGAAGCCCTTGACTTCAATGTTTCCTTCTCCACCTGCGGAAACATCATCGCCGGAGAGCAGAATACATCCGAAATCGAGACTGGTATCTCGGAGAATCGCGTTCTTCAGGTATCGGAACTCGTACCGTGGCTCGCCTTCAACATAAAGAACTTTTAGCTTCTTTGAGATAACGCTCTGAACAAAGGAGCGCTTGTTGTTGGCCAGAGTTATCTCGCCCGGCAGGCCCGCAACGGAAACCGTATAGAAAAATCGGCCAGCCAGGGTGGGCACATAGGTAAAGTGGATCTCCTGCTTCTGCTCATCCGCTGCGAGGTGAACCGTCTGTCGATCGACTGGCTGACCATTTCGCAGCAGGCTAACCTCAACAGATTTGCCTGCATACCCCCGCTGAGAGATGGAAGCGTAAACGGTTACCGTATTGTTAACACGAACAACATCATCGGCAAGAACGCTAAGCAGAGTCACATCCTTCGTACCGGTAGGGTCGCCAACGCCTGTAGTGCTTATCCGGATGCCTGAGGTCCGCGCTCCTTCAGCTACCAGCACGGGATCGTCGCCCAGGTTATTCCCGCCATCGCTCATTACGAGCACGCCCGCGAGCGGCTGTCCAGCTAGCTCCTCGAGAGGGGCCTTTAGAGCCGTGCCGATCTGTGTCGAGTCGCCAGACTCCGCGTCCGCCGGAACGGACGCATGCCAACTCTTCAGTTTCGCAGCATCCGTTGGCAGAGGAATCCCGTGGGGCTTTGAAGCGAAACCGTACAGGTGGACATTATAGGTCCGCGCCAAATTTGCAATGACTGCCGAGTGGTTCAAGACTGAGTTAAGGCGATCTAGCCTGCTCATGGAGCCTACGGAAGCAGCAGAAACGCCTGCAGCGGCGCCTTCTAGCTCTGCCCGGGCAGCCGGCAGCCGGGGATCTGGCCGGGTCATACTTTCGGAGTTATCAACGAGCACAACGACATTGGGCTTAACACTGTCATCACGCGTGTATCGTATAACGGGCTGGGCGAGGATAATCATCAGAGCAGCGTAGGCGATCATCCTCAATACAACGAGAGGCCCTTTTATAGCCCAGGAAGGCCTCGTGCCATCACGGTAGTAACACACAACAGTCCAGATACCAAGCGCCAGCAGCGCAAAAGCTGCAGCCGCCGTTCCCCACCCTGCTGCAAATGCGCCATAGGCATTTTTAGATGTGACGCCGAACGCTTTGAGCACAGCCGAAGGCAGCAAAAACAGAGTAGTGGCGAAGTTTGGATTCAAGTTGTTGCTCTAGACCGAGTGGGTAAAATTTTCCGAAGCATTGGTTTTGTCCACAAAGCCCGGAATTCGCCGGACAGGTGCAGCGCACAGATAGACGTAAGCCATATCGGGTTTGACGAGATCCAATGCCCGTAGTTACAGCGAGCAGTTACTATTGGTAACCGGTCGAACTCAATGGCTCACAACCCGTGACATAATCAGCACGCGGAAAGGCTTCGATCATTATAGGCGTGCTGCGTCGTTCCGTCAACAACGAACCCGCGTTGTGCACGACTGGTAGGGTCGCCGCTTGCTGCGACCGCGCATTTTGGTCGGTAATTTTCTTGACAAACGGTATCCGTCACCGTATAATATCGCGTGCGATTTCTCGGTACCCTGCGTACCTGAGAAAGTGTGGGGATATCGTCTAGAGGTTAGGACGAGGGATTTTCAGTCCTTAAGCCGGGGTTCGATTCCCCGTATCCCTATACTGAGCTGCACTTCTTAAATGATTGCAGCTCAGCTTGCCGGGGTGGTGAAATGGCAGACACGTACGCTTGAGGTGCGTATGCTCAAAAGGCTTGCAGGTTCAACTCCTGTCCTCGGCATCAAATCGTCGCAGAGTGTAAATTGACGGCGAGTTTCGATTAAAACATGCGCTCATTCTGAGCGCATGTTTTTTGCTTCCAGGAGTTAACTCCGGTTAACTTTTTGCTTGACCATGCTTAACAGTGTGGTTATACTATAG
>CAIXIX010000054.1 GCA_903919615.1 uncultured Chthonomonas sp. | reverse complement strand
TTGCCTCTCGCCCGCAGTTGATATCCGGCCTGTATAAGTCCGAATCCCGCGATCTTCTTGACACTACCGGATTGATCTTGCCATGCGTTTTTGAGCGCAGAGATCGACGGTGGATCCGCGATTTTGGCGAGCGCGGAAACGATCGTCTCTTCGTCGGAACTGCCGGTCGTCGTTCCCTTTAGCATCTCCATCAGCGCTGGAACAGCCCGTGGGTCATTGTGATCTGCGAGAAGGGCAAGCACTTCGAGCTTGTTTCTGCCCGGGGCATCGGCAATGTGAGCGGCCACCGCATCGAGAGCCGTGTTGCCCGGGATTCGCGAGAGCGCCATCAGTGCGTAGTGGCTTAGCTTGTCGTCTGCGAGCAGTCCTGCAAGCGCTGGAACCTGGTCCGGGCCAGCAATGAACGCTAGCTGACGGCAGGCAAACTGCTTAGCATCGAACACGGCATCGGAGGTCAACACCGAGGCAAGCCCCGACGCGACGCCAGGTTTCTGAGAAGGGTTAAGACGCGCCGAAGCCACAAGGGTGGTTATCTCATCGATCGCAGAAGCGTCTCGGCCATAGAAGTAGCTCTTGAGCCTGGTGTAAGGGTCGTCGTTCTGTGCGATGGCGCAGTGCGCGCTTCCAACGATGAGAATGGCGCAGAGAGTGAGTTTGGAAAGGTATGTTTTCATATTGTTTGGTATGTGCGAATCGCCCCTCACCCCAACCCTCTCCCACGCGAGCGGGGAGAGGGAGTAGATGCGCGCCTATCGGATGCGAGCGAGGTAGGTGCAGCTCAAGCAGAGTTCTACAGTCTCCAAGGAGCGCGTAGGCCGCGCGCGAAAAGCCGGTCGGCATCCGGGTCGTTTACGAACTGCTCATGGTCCGGGTCCCAATGCACAGGGCGTCCCAATTCGTAAGCGATGTTGCCGAGATGGGGGACTGTAATTGACCGCGAAGAGATGGCGATGTCGGCACCCGGTCGGCTTCGATCTCGCACCGAGTTCAGGAAGTCGGTATGATGGTTTTCGGCTTCGTGCAGGTGGATCTCATTCGGGCCGATCTTTTGTTGTTTCAGGTTCTCCGGCCAGGTCTTCAAGTCGTAACGCCAAACGGCGACCTTGCCCTTATCGCCCACAAACAGCACGCCGTTGCCATCGGGAGACTCTCGCGCAGTTCTGTCTGGGTCGCGGGTCATCGTCACGCCATTCTTATAGTGGTAGGTAAGCACCTTGACGTCTCTGCCGTTTGGCGGAACGATCAGGGTTGGGCCAGTATGCTGATTGCCGCTGCCCCATTGAGCGATATCGTAATGGTGCGCGCCCCAGTTCGTCATCTCACCGCCGCTAAAATCGCGATACGCCATCCATCCGCCAACCATGTCGGCATTAAATGGGCGCCACGGGGCGGGGCCAAGCCACATATCATAGTCAAGCCACTCTGGTTCGGGTTGCGCAGGCAGCGTGCACTGTCGGTAGGTTGGCCCTCCGCCAACGCCTACGACCACCTCTTTCAGCGTGCCAATGTAACCGTTTAGGACCAGTTCGCATGCAAACCTGAAGGAGTAGCTGGAGCGCTGCTGCGTGCCCTGCTGAAAGACGATGCCATATCTCCGAACTGTTTCGCGCAGCGCGATCGCCTCCGCAATCGTTACGGATGTTGGCTTTTCACAGTAGACATCTTTGCCTGCTTTGGCAGCTTCCATCGAGAGCATAGGATGCCATCTCTCACCCGTTGCGATCAGGAGCGCGTCGACATCCTTGCGTGCAAGCAGTTCACGAAAGTCATTGTACGCTTTACAATCTTCATTGCCGTAACGCTGATCGACTAGCTTCTTCGCATTCTCGCGCCGTCCGCGGTTCACATCGCAGACCGCAACGACATGCACATCTTCGCGGCCTGTTAGGCCACCTTTAGGCGTCCACGGCCCACCAACTACGTGCTGTGTGCCTTGTCCGCCAACGCCGATGTGGCCCATCACAATTCTGTTGGATGGGGCCACATGTCCGTCGCGGCCAAGGGCCCTAGCCGGTATGTAGGCAGGCAGCGCGATTGCGCCAGCAGCGGCGCCAACGGCAGAGGTGAGGAGCGATCTTCGGGTTATACGCCTGTCTGGCTGCGAAGGATCTGGTAATTTCATAAAGGACTCCCGGTAGATGCAGGGCAGAATGAGTTACCGCTCAACTTCGTAAATCGGTCGTGGAATTCCTGCGCAATATTTGGAGATGGAGTCACCGTGCATGATTAACTGTTATGTGGAGGGGATTGTTATCGTGTTGACTAACACCCATAGCACGTGATGTGATTCTATTCTTGCGATGGAGCCGGACAACAGTATGGCAAAGCGAATGATACAGGTTGGAACCGGGGGGTGGGGCGGCGCATGGTGCCGCCAGTTTCTACCTGCCAATATTGCTGACGGCACCATTGAGGTAGTAGCGGCGATCGATGCCAATCCGGATGCGCTGGTGAATGCGCGCGAAGGGCTTAATTTACGCAGCGACCAGTGTTTTACTGATCTCAAGAAGGCATTTGATGCTGTACGTGCCGACATCTGTACGGTGGTGGTACCGCCCGCAATACACGAGACAGTGGTGGATCTTGCTCTGCAGCATGAGATGCACATCCTTTCAGAGAAGCCCATCGCGGACACATTGGAAGGATCCGTGCGTATTGCGCAAAAGGTGGCCTCGGCAGGGGCAAAGATGGGTGTCACGATGAGTCATCGTTTCGACGCGGACAAGTCTACAATGCGCCAGCATCTCCGGTCCGGAGACGGTGGTCGACTCGATTATTTGGTTTGCCGCTTCACTTGCGATTGCCGCCGGTTTGCCAGTTGGGGAAAGTTTCGGCACGAAATGCACGATCCGCTGCTGATAGAGGGCGCAGTTCACCATCTCGATATTCTTTCGGATCTGGCCGGCAGCAGATGCGCAACCATCTACGCCGATAGCTGGAACCCTGCCTGGGGCGAGTATCGAGGAGATTCCCAGGCGTTGGTGACAATGCGTATGGAGAACGGCGTACGCGCGACTTACGAGGCTGCCAAAACAAATGCAGTTGGTTTGAATGGTTGGACAAACGAGTATATTCGCGCTGAGCGCGAGAAGGAGACTCTCATCCTCGACCGCCGACATATTGAACGGTTTGCCTACGACCCGGACCGGACCTGGAGAGCGGAACATGAAGGCGTGGGCGTTGTCGTTCCTCTGATCGAACAGAAGAAATGGGCAAACACCTGGCTAATAGAGAAGTTTGTTCGCTGGATTGAGGGTGGTCCACCGATGGAGACGGATGTGGAAAGCAACTTGCAGTCTGTTGCGATGGTTTTCGCGGCAATCGAGAGCAGCAGAACTGGGGCTCCAGTTAATGTGCAGCGGATGCTGGCATCTGCTCGGGCCGATGCAAATGGGAGGATATGATTATGCCAGTTGTCCGAACTTCTGAAAACTATCTTTGCGAGGGAAATCGGCCCGATTGGTGCAAGGTTACCAGTGCGGGCGTGTTTCGCGTTTCTACTTCTGGGGGGCGATTTGACCTGCATCATTACGACTTTCACGAATACTGGCTCATTAGCCGCGGAAAGGCTAAAGTCCGCTCTGAAGGAGTTGAGTACTACGTAAAAGCTGGAGATATCGTGTGTACTCATGCAGGCGAAGAGCACGATTTTGTTGAGGTGTACGAAGATATCGAGGCATTTTGGTTTGAGGACCCGTGCCCGGAAAATGGCAGAACGGGTCACTTGCATCGCACTGCCGAGGCGGCAAAGGGCCATGCTGTACCATGCTTGTCGGTGCCTGAAGATTTTCCGGCATAGCGGATTTTGAATCTTGACTTCTGCATAGGGCTGTGCCAACATAGTTCCGCTATCAGAAACTCGTCAGAGCGGATGATCGTAAAGTCAATATTGGTTCCTCGGTAGGTGAGGTTCCCGCGCGACAAACATGCCACTGCCCACGGGCGTCGAGAGACGCTCCGTTTATGGGTGTAGCAGGCACTCCCGAGCTAAGGGTTTGCTTAACGTGGCTGAGACAATCGTCTCTACGGTGCACGGTGCCGAAGCTTGTACGAGTGGGGAACAGAATGACCGATGCGCGACAAATTCGCTCATGCGTATTCGGCAACGTCATGTCTGCCCCCTGCTCTTAGAGTGGATGGGGCTATTTTTATGCCTGGATGATCCACGGTTTCGGACCAGGAGGAAAAGATGGACGGCAGTGCTAAGCCTCCGACCCACCGGAGGCGCATTCGAAACAATTTTGAAAATTTGACGGGTACTTTGGACGGCTAACATTATGGCCGTGAGTGGTTTTCGCGAGCGATCCCTGCTGTCCATTAGCTCCCCGTTTCGTGTTAGCCATTGGGGGACGTGATGACAGTAAGGAATCTGTCAGCGATAACGCTGATTAAACTAATAGGCATTGGCACGGCCGTTGCCGCTCTTAATCTGGGTCTATTTGCAACAGCCCAAGCCGAAGGTACCTCGACCCAGACACCATCTACAATAGTTGTTGCGGCGCCGGCTGCGGCAAACTCGGCACTTCCTTATGAGCTCGGGTTCCAGGCAACTCTGATTGATCAGCAGCTCTTTAAATTCACCAGTCCGTATTCCAGCAAGAACTCACTGCTGTCTCGTAATGAAAATGAGAAGACAGACACCTACACGGTCTACACAGGGGTACGGCTATCTCGTGGGCTGGAAGTATATGTCGATCCAGAAATGGCCCGTGGGAACGGACTCAGCACTGCCCTGGGTCTCGCTGGATTTGTGAACGGCGATGTCGTGCGTAATCCTGCACTCGGTATGCAGCCCTACCTTGCGCGCTATTTTGGCAGGTGGACGCTTGCAACCGGGAATGGCGAACAGAAAGTAGAGGCGGGCGAGAACCAGATTGCAGGGCCGCGGCCAACGCACCGCCTCGTGGTGACCGCAGGCAAACTGGGCACGAACGATATCTTCGACGTTAACTCTTATGCCGGAAGCACGCGAACTCAGTTCATGAACTGGGCGCTAATCAATAGCGCGGCATACGACTACGCCGCCGATACTCGCGGCTACTCCATGGGCGTTGCGGTGGAATGGGTAAACCCGGATTGGGCGCTGCGGCTTGGTAGATTTCAGATGCCTACCGTTGCAAACGGTCCGGAGATGCATCAAAACCTCATGCGATTTCATGGCGATCAGGTAGAGCTTGAAGTGCATCCGCATCTGATTCGTAAACTCGATCCCACGGTGGTCCACCTCCTGAGCTATGTCAACGTTGCACACATGGGCAATTATGCCCAGTCGGTAGCGCTGGCGGCGGGCGGTGTTCCAGATATCCTCCTTACCGAACGCGACAGCGCCGTTAAGTACGGTTATGGCATCAACTGGGAGCAGCCGGTCGCCGACGGCGGAGCGACAGGACTTTTTGGCAGATACTATTGGAGCGATGGCGCCACCGAGAGCTATGCCTATACGGAGGCGGATCGCTCTTTTAGCCTTGGGTACCAACTCTCCGGCGCGCACTGGCATCGAAAGGACGACAAGTGGGCCATCGCACTCGTCCAGAACGATATCTCCGCGAGCCATAAGGCTTACCTGCAAGCCGGAGGGGCTGGTTTTATACTTGGAGACGGTGGGTTGACTTACGGGTCTGAACAGATTTTAGAGACGTATTACAACTATCAGGCGACCAAAACGCTGACCTTCGGCCTCGACTATCAGTTCGTCAATAATCCAGGCTACAACGCGGCCCGAGGACCAGTGTCAGTCCTGTCTGTTCGCGCACATCTGGAGTTTTAGATCAAAAAACAATGGTGCAGCCATGGTACGCATGGCTGCACTATCAAATCCTAAAGCACTAATTCCGTCTCAAAGCGAACAAACCTCGCAGTCGATAGCGTCGCTGCTTGCTGCGACCGCGCATCGGACCGTCTAACGGGCTGTCAATCTCACAAATTGTACACGATCATCGCGTCGAGCCACGGCGCTACCGTCTGTCTCTGCCTTTTTTGCGAAATCTCAAGTCCTCTTTTAACTTCTCTACTGTATTGAACACGACCGGACACACGGCTGTATTCTGGATCACACCCATTAATCTCTGCCGGAAACCCTTCGAGTAAAGGTATGGATAGTCTGCGCATGCCCTGGGGCGGTCCTCATATACGGTGCAGCCATTTTCGCTGTGGAAGGGGCAGGGCATGCTGTTCAACATCTCATCCCCAAACTGGTCTTTCGTTACATAGCGCTGCCTGAACGCTTTTGCGCTGAGGCCAAACCGCTTTGCCAGCCTTTCGCAATCCTCAGAATCGACTGTGGGTTGCAATGCAATACAGCAGTTAAAGCAGCCGATACATGAGATTTGCGACCAAACTTCTTCGGTCCTCGCCCGGACGACCTCATCTAACTCTTCGTCGTCCATCTTGAGCCTGCCCTTGATGTAGGAGCGAAATGCCCAGTTTTCATCCTCGAGTCTCGCGGCATGTTTTTGGAGGATAGGAATTGAAGTGATTAATTTCTGGTCTGCCATTGTTTCGGACTCCTTTAAATTGATATACCCGACGCGGTTAATAATGATTCTTATTGTGATCACGGATGGCGGGTTTGTGGTGTGGGACCCGTCGAAGAGTTTGAACTACATCTCAAGATCAAGTCATGGAGTTGCCACTCAGTGTAATCAGCTACATCACTGCAACCCATCCGAGACCTGGCCTCACCCTAAATCCCGGGTTCCCTTTTCTACACAACCTGAGATGGTTGTGTAGAAAAGGGCGACATGCGCACCCCACATCACTTTCTTACAGTCTAATTCGCGCATGTAGAAGGACTTCCGTCGCGTACCGGTAGTAGACGCAGAATGCCTGAGAGGTTTTTACCAATTAAGTTGCAGGAGGGGAGTGCAGCAACGAAGCGGAATTGAGCCATCAGTAGGGCAAGGATTTGGAAAGAAACTGTGCGGCGTTATAACTGTGATACGGGGGTGATGCTCCATGATTCGCATACTATGTCTCGGGCGAGTTTTTATAACAGTGCTGGCTTTTGGTTACTGTGGCGGCCGCTGTGCCGCGCAGCCGAGAACGGCGGATTGGAAGCTCAAGTGGAGCAAGAGCATCGAGGCTGAAGCGCGGACGCGGTATTGCGATCGCGAAATGGGTGAAGAGATTGGCTGGCTGGTTAGCCCGTTTCTGGAAGGATTTGCAAATGGATATAAGGCTACAGGCGACAGGCACTGGGTCGACATGTTTGCAGACTGGACCGATGCCTGGACAAAACGCGGCATTGTAGAGCCGGATGGTTACCTGGGTTGGCCGAAAGAGGATGGCGCCAGCACGCAGGTTGTCCCAGGACTTTATACCGATAATGAACTTGGAGATGCGATGGCGCTAAAGCCTGCGGTTGAACTTGCGAACATCATTCTCAAATCCCCGTCGCTAACATCGATTTATGGTGTGAAGGCAAAAAGCTGGATTGAGCTCTCTGAACGGATGTTTCAAAAGTGGGACTCTCGAGGCTGCTGGCGGAAAGTTGCTGGAGGTGGCGTGTGGGTCGTGCCGATGTTCGGCATCGACAAAATCACTGGCAAGTGGACCGATGGATACGCCCGCAAAGACATTGACGGCTTTACTCTACCAGACAATAAACAAAATCTGATCGCAGGCTGGATGCTTGCCATGTACGACGCAACGGGAAAGAACGTCTATCGGGATCGAGCTGCCAGTTGGTTTAGCGTGATGCACTCCAGAATGAGACTGCGCGCGGATGGCAAGTACTTTGTCTGGAACTACTGGGACCCCGCCGGGCCATGGGACTACAAGCCTAACGGCGAAACTAGGCATTGGGTTGGCGTTCATCCTAACGGAGGCTACTACGAAGTCGATGTTCGAGCGATTGCAGATGCCCATCGACGCGGCATCGTTTTCAGTCGCGAAGATCTGAATCGCCTGATCGCCACGAATAAGGAATTCATGTGGAATCAGAATGTGCAAGACCCCCACTTCAGCCGGATCGATGGCGGAGAACCGGCGGATCCATGGCGAAAAACTCCAGGAGTCTTGTGGACCGGGCTCCTTCCATACGATGCAACATTGCGGGCTTTGTTCGAAGCCAAGCACGATCCAGCGTCGTGGTCCGGCCTCGCATTAACACCGTGGTATCTCGCACTCAGTCAAAATAGCCGTGCCGACGGCCAACACTAATACACTGCCGCGCTGGCCAATGCGTGTACTGTGATAAAATGATTACCATGAAAACAAGAAACTTGATCCTGCCAACATTAACCATTCTGAGCGTGGCCGCATGCAGCTGCGCGCTTGCACAGTCGAAAGCGACCTCTCCCTATCATATCGATATCGACTCGTCGGCCGCGCCAGACTTGAAAGAGTGGAGCGATACGAAGCTGCGCGCTGCCGTTGAACTCTGGTATCCCATCATCGTTGCGGATCTTCCGAGCGAAGGTTTTGCTGCACCACGAAAATTTGACATCAAAATAGACCCGGATTACAAGGGCGTTGCTGCAACGGCCGGAACGCATGTGATGGTTTCGCCAGACTGGGTTCGGTCACAAAACTCGCGCGGCCCGGTGAACGAAGCCATCGGCTCGGTCATTCACGAGCTTGTACACGTCGTGCAGCAGTACGGCCGAGGAGGGCGCGATAATCCGATGCCAGGATGGCTTACAGAGGGTATCGCTGACTATATCCGCTGGTGGAAATTCGAGCCAGAATCTGTGCGGAGACCCGTTCGGCCAGTGAAGCGTAATGGCCAGGCTGCGTCATATCGAGACGCTTACCAGACGACAGCTGCATTCCTTGAGTATGTGGTAATTCACCACGACCATGAACTCGTGGTAAAGCTCAATGCCGTTGGCCGCGATGGAACCTACGCACCGGAGCTCTGGAAACAGTACACCGGGAAGACGGTCGATGAGTTGTGGGACGAATTTGTGGCTACACTCAAACCGTAACCCAACAGATTGCCGAAATTGACTGGCTCTGATGCAGGAATATTGCTGCTTCAGTCTAATATAGCTGCAGACATTCGTAATGCGAATGTCTGCTTTTTCTTGCTGCTCCCCAATGCAAGCGCTGTAGTAGATAATTTCGAGCTATCGGTAGAAATAAGCCCCAAAGTCCGACTGCGCGTACGCAGCTCAGTAATATAGGAGCTCGCGTTCTCAACGCTGAGGGCTGGAGTCGTTACTATAAATGCAATCTAGAGCCGGCAGAAAAAACAGATGGGCTTCTCTGGCCGCAATGGCGATCATGCTGGTCGCTTTTGCTGCGTGGGCGTCCCGGCGCCTTCCGGCGCGCCCCTCGCCATTTGTTTCTTCGGCAAATAGCGTGTCGCAGGCAGAGTATGGCAATGATTCTTGGTACTGGCTTGAACAGCGCGACAAGACGCATCAGGTTTTAGTCAGGGCAGATAGCTCTGGTCATACTACAAACCTGGTGACAGCCGATGAGATCGGCGCATTTTACCCGGCAGAAAAGCACCTGCTGACCATTTCTCGAACTGGAAAGTCGTGGACAGCTGTTCTCTCAGACTCAAGTGGCACTTCTCCTGTTACCTTATGTTCTGGCAGTGAACGGCTTTCGGGAGCCCTGATCTCCAATGGGCGCGCATTCTTCCTCAAGAGCGGTGAACCGTCTCAATCCTCCCCGGGCGAGATAGTCGCTCTTCAGCCAACAACCAGTCTCCTTTCCACTTCCAGTCCCAGCGGCGCTTTAAAGACACTCACGACCGTATACGAAAAACACGGATTACAGGTGATTGGCGTGAGCCACGATGATCTCTTCTTTTCAGCTTCGAGGGATACGCTCCATGGCGTCACCGCGATTTATCGGGTTTCTGCGAACGGCGGTATTGCAAAGAGGATAGTAGGCGAAACGGGAGTGCAAAATGCCCTCGTAGGTGGCGATGGAGCGCTGTACTGGACAGCTCCCGCACATGAAGCGCAGAACTACTATGCAGTTAGCTGCATCCGACGGATGCTGCCAGACTCGCCGCCGCAGACGCTAACAGGATGGATGGCAGCAGGAGGCAGAGTTTTTGAGTTCCAGAACCACATTCTATACGTTGATGGATCGTATACTCCGGCTGCAATTCAGGTAAGATCGGCTTCAGACTTGCCAAACCCCATTCCTCTGCCGGCAGGATATATTGCCGTTGCAGCAAACAAAGAGGAGATCCTTGTGCAGAAGAGAAATGGCGTCGATGGCAACACGTCGCTTTTTCTGGTAGGGCGCAGATGAAGGGATTAAAGCGGCAAGTTAGCCCAGGTGTAGCAGTACTGCTTGTCATTATCGTGCTGGCAATTGTCCAGTTTGTTTGGTGGCGTGGTCTTGTCTATCGTCCACCTGGCCCAACGCCTCCAAGATCAGGGCCGCCACCTCCTCCGCCAGAGTCGCATGAGTTAATCATCAAGGGGCTCAAGGATATTCAGGTTGATACGCTTGCGGGCGATCTGCCGCCCGGAGATACCGATGGGCCCGGGTATGATGCGCGCTTCGATCGTCCGACGGGCCTCGCTTACGATGCGTCTACGAATATTCTCTACGTATGCGACTCCGGTAATCACCGAATTCGCGCAATATCGGCCGATGGTGTCGTGACTACGGTCTCTGGCGGCGACCAGGGGTATGCCGACGGGCCCGCTGCCACGGCTCAGTTCTGTGCGCCATCGGCGATATGTTTAGGTGCGCATCCGAAGGAGCTATTTGTTGCGGATACCGGAAACGGCTGCATCCGCAGAATTAGAGATGGCGTCGTTACAACGTGTATCCGTGCCCCAGAACTCGCAAAGCCCTGCTCAATACAATTGGCGCAGGGCGATGGGGCGAATAAAGCGGCGGCGGAGACGCTGGTCGCGTGCGATGCAGTCACTCACAACATGGTTACATGCCATGTTGGATCGACTGGTAACGGCTCGGTTACACTCCTAAAGCTGCATTCCGTTTCGGCTGTGGTGTCTGGCGCTGAACTTGGACGTCCAGGCGGGGTCACCGTTCCGCCACTATCAATTACTGGCAAAAGTGATGGCGATACGCCTCACCCACCCTTAGTGAAGCAGATATCCGGTTGGTGTGCGGTTGGTAAGGCCGCGCTTATAACCGATCCTGATCACGCCGGTGTCTTCTTGCAGTCCGATGGCGTCGCACAATTGATCGCAGGAGTCGTTTCATCTAACCGAACGATAAAGGACTATCGAGATGGCACGGGTGAAACAGCAACATTTTCCGATCTAACGGGTATCGCGACAGATAATCGCCACTTTGCTTTCGTGTGTGATACGGAAAGTAACTGTGTTCGTCGCCTGACACTGCCAGATTACCTGTTTCATTAGAGCGAAGGAGACTGAGCTGAAAGTCGAGATTCAGAACTTAAGCAAAGAGTATGAAGGCGGGGTTATCGGCCTGCGTGAGCTTAGCCTTACGATTACCGACGGGATCTTTGCGCTCCTTGGCCCTAACGGCGCCGGCAAAAGCACGCTGATGTCGATCCTATCGACACTGCTCGAACCCACTACGGGCACCGCCATCATTGATGGCCATGATGTTCGCCATGAAAAGCATGAAGTGCGCAGCATTCTTGGTTATCTTCCGCAGGACTTTGGCCTCTACCCCGTACTTACAGCGTACGAAACGCTGGACTACATGGCGCTGCTGTGCAATCTCTCGGATAATGCGGCCCGCAAGGAGCGCATCGAGGGACTGTTGAAGCGGATGAACCTGACCGATGTTCGTGACAGGCCGGTTGGTGGATTCTCTGGTGGTATGCGTCAGCGCGTTGGCCTCGCTCAGGCCTTGCTCAATTCGCCAAAACTGCTCATCGTAGACGAGCCAACGGCTGGTTTGGATCCCGAAGAGAGGATTCGAGTTCGGTCGCTCCTGGCTGAATTGGCCGGAGAAAGAGTCATCCTTCTCTCCACCCACCTGATTGAAGACGTGCAGGCAGTTGCGGATAAGGTCGGCATTCTGCATAAGGGGCGCCTGCGCTATGTGGGTGACATTCCCGGAATGCTGAATGAGGTGCGCGGAAAGGTTTGGGAGATCGAGGCGACTCCAGAAGAGTTAATCCCGATAAGAGGGAAATATCTTGAGACTGGGTTGACCCGAGAGGGAGATCGACTGAGAATTCGTGTCGCGGCCGAGTCCGTAGATGTTCCCGGCAGCCGTCAGGTAGAGCCTAATCTTGAAGATGCGTATATCTGGCTGATGCGTGAGGAGCGCTCCAACATTGGATAGCAGCGGTTCGGTTCCCACCTCATTTTTCGCGCTCGGGTCGATGGTTCGTTACGAGTGGCAGATCGGAAGGCGGTCGGCCTCATGGCGGCTCTTCGTTGTGCTTAGCCTCCTGTATGGCATCGGCATCGGCCATGTCGACGGCCACGGCGCGGGTATAACCGCTTACGCAACGGGCGATGCCGGGTTGCAGGTGCTGAGCCTGGTATCCATCTTCTGGATGTCGATGCTTGGCGTTCGTGAAACCCTGCTTCGGACGCGCACTCTGCTGCTAGTAAAGCCTCAACCCGCTGAGCGTTTCGCGCTGGCCAGGTTTGTAGGCGGGCTGCTCCAGGTCTTCAGTTTTCTTGTAGCCCTGTTCGTGGGAAGTGCACTAATGCGGCTATTTTCGGGAACGCCGATTGGCTTGCTAGGCGCCTATATTCCGCAGTTCGTCAGGGCGGCGATGTCCATTGTATTTGTTAGCTGTGCCAGCTTTACACTGGCGCTTCTAAGCGACAGCATCATTGCAGGCATGCTTGTTTGCCTCTATGTGGTAATGACCGTTGCCGGTAAGTCCTGGCTGTCCAAGTTCTACGATCCGGCGCCTATTCAGAACGGATCTACCTATGTTGCGGTGGGTATCGTCATCCTCTGCATAGCTCTTTCTCTCTTCGCAAGGCGTCGGCGCGGCGCCGCGCCCATCTCTCCCTGGTTAGCGCCGCTGGCCCTGGGTTCTCTGCTCCTGGCGTTTACTGGATTCTATACGATCGTTTCTGAAGGGCACGATCCGCACACCCACAGCAGTCCGCCGCTCGAACTGATGGGGTCACAAGATACCAATTTAGGTGTTCAAGCGGCCGGCTTCCTCTTGCCAGACGAAAACGGACAGCAGTTGAGCAGTGGGACATTTGATGGCAATATTAAAGTGTTTGCACTGTGGACACCGTCGGATACAGATTCCGGGCTACTTTTACAGCACCTCGATACCTTACAGCGCAAATACTCCAGCAAGAAGGTACAAGTTGTTGCCGTTTGCCTCAGCACGGACCATAGCGCCGGGCCAACCATAGCAAAGGGCGAAGGCCTGAGTTATCCGGTCGTTACGGACTGGGGAACGACGGCGGTACCGGAAAAGCTCGCGATGTCTCCCATCGCATCCGCATACAGAACGACGACGCTGCCCTTTGTGGTTGTCACAAATCGCCGAGGTCGTGTGGTGGATACCGAGCGCGGCAGCTCCTGTTACGATATCAGGTTTCTTGATGCGGCTGTTGCTCATCAGGTCGAGCTGGAGCCGCATTAGCCGGTGTAATGCCCGGGCACAAAGAGCAGGTTAATGAATCAGACAACTCTGTTTCGATACAACTTCCGCGTTATGATGCTGAACAACTGGCTTCTTCTCGCGTTTCCTATCGCGGTTAGCCAGTTGACCGTATTCTGGCTGGTGCTCACACAGCGTTTCACCATTGCGCTGCCAGCGCAGTGTGTTGAGATGGTTACACCTATTCTCGCTGCATTTCTAGGCGCGCACCTGCTGAGCGCGGAGTACCGGTCGCGCGTTGGAGCAATTCTAGCCACGCGGCCAATACACATTGGTCGCATAGTACTCATGCGGCTCTTTTGTATGCTTGCACTGGTGTGGGGACTTGCGCTTCTGTCGTTGCTGGCGTTTCGAGGCATGATGAAGCCTTTTGACATCTTGCCTGATTTTCTGGCCTGTATCCCATCGACTCTTGCGCTAACGATGGTATCGCTTACCTTCGCAACCGTGTTTAGAAACTCGATTGCCGGTTTCGGTGTCGCAGCGATCTACTGGGCTCTGGATCTTATCCCGGGCGCGGCAATTCAACCATACCTTTCCCTCAAAACCTTGAGTTCCTACTATGCTGTGGAGCTGGATCCGGCCCATCAGACCTTCTTAACGAAGTGGTGGATTACCAAGCTGATCTTGCTTGCTGTTGCAGCACTCCTTTACGCGGTGCACGGCAGGTTAGTACTCCTCGTAGGGTCCCCGCTAACCTTAAGGATTCGAAAGCAGGCTTCTTTATTTGCTGGCGTTGGGCTCATCCTCTACATTGTGAGCGGAGCAGTATTGAAGGTTTCCTATGGCTACACGCACAGGGGGCAGCTTCCGCGTGGTGACCTGGAGTGGTTCAGGTATCAGATTGCGCCATTTGGGCCGATGCCCGTTGCATCCCTGTTCGGCACGAGTTTTCGGCACTATCTTGGCGATATCGATAATCCGTGGCACTTGCCGTCTACCGAGGAGGGCGATCTCCTGGGCGACACCGAGACGCATCGACGTCACATGCACGAGGTGCTCGATAGCTCGCCGCAGTCTATTTGGGCTCAGAATGCTGCCGATGCACTCGCAACGCTTGAAGTACGCGGCAAGAAGCCAGACGAGATTGTTACGTATTACCGGGATCTTTTGAAGCGCTTCCCTTCCGGCCCATACGAACTGAAGTTCATCCTCGCGATTGCCAGAACCTACTCGGACATGGGTAAAGAGGACGAGGCACGTACCGCTTACTCTGATCTGTTGAGCCACCACGCTACAGGCAAGTATCAGTCCGAAGCTTACCGATACCTCTGTGAGAGCCAGACTCGCGCCAAGGCTTACAAAGAGGCGCAGCAGTGGGCGGAAAAGTGGAGCGATGTCGCCCCGGTAGAAGAGAAGTTCGAAGCGCTGATGGATGTGATGCAGCTACGCAGGCAAAACGGAGATTCGGCAGGCGCCGATAAGGCGGCGAAGGAGATGCTGGACGCGATTGCTGCATTCCGCGAAGCCGTAAAGTCGGAATCCGTAGAGCTTAGTCCAAAGCAGGAGAACACATTGGGTGAGCTGGCTGCGCGCGCCGAGAGATCTGTCAAGGCGCACTGACTTTACGTTGACCGAATATCGCTCAGAACATTTCACGGGCAGGATCGACAAGTTCGATCCTGCCCGTTTGTTGGTAGCGCCGTCAGTCAGGCCATCGTGTGTGTAACAGATGCGCGGCAGTCTGCCCTTCGTGTCGGACGTTCCCGGTCAGGCTCATCTTCAGTGCATTCTCGGTGGCAAGCGTAAAAGGCACCGTTGCGGTGTAGGTGAGAAATATGAGTGCGGCCAACGGCACTACCTTTCCTCTTAGACCCTGTACCACACTTGAGATGATGGGTTTCCTCTGCACAATTGCTAAGGATGCCAGCAAGTAGATCACCAGGCAGGGAACGACCGCTGTAAGCGGTAGTCTCCACATTATTACCGGATGGGTAGGACCGTCTGTCAGAGCGGTTATCTGACTTAGCGCTCTCACGAAAACTTCCATCACCTGTGTTGTGTATGCAGATAGAGCGACAAACGTTCCGCTAACTGTGATGAATGAAACGGATGCCATCAATCTGCGGCGGGCAATTGGAGTGATACGTGAGAGAGTTCGCGAACCGTTGATCCCGGACAAACCTGACGCGCAGATACCGGCGAATATGAGCCATACGATCGAGCACAGTGGCATCATATTCACAATGGACGCAACCTGATAGGTACTAATCGCGCCGTCGGCGAATGGGCTCAGAGAGAATCCGGTTTCCAGTATTCCTTTCGCCTTTTTACCCTTCTCCCACTCAGCTCGGAAAGGTTCAACGGCTGCCGATCTATTCAGCAGGGAAGTGTATAGAGTGAACCGTCGCAACGGATAATCCTGGCCGTGCTTATTTAGCGCATCTAGCTGGCCGATGCCATGCACTGGTACGGAAGTTGAGACTGCTGAGACTGCGATTCCCACGAGATTGCCAATTGCCGTACGGCAATTACGGCGCATCGACGCACCCAGCTCAAGAAGATCTCTCCTTATCTGGAGGCCCTGGTCTACCTGTCCATCCTGTTCCTTTATGGTCGCAGAGTAGGCAGCCGCTCTTGCAAAGGCTCTAATAGAACTATAGTGTGGCAGCAGAAGGCTCGAAGCAAATCCTATTTGGGTAGATGCGCTGCAGTATCCGAACGCTTGCGTTTGCAGCTTCACCATTCCATGCATTTCAGAGTCATAATAGTCGTCCCACTTACTGCATTTCGCCGCCCTATGCAGCGCTGCAAATGCCTCCGTGTCGCGTTTTGCCTCAATGAGACCTACTGCCAGCAGCGATGGGAAAAGCGCGTTTTGAGGTTCCAGCCTGCAGCCCATCTGACTTACGGCGATGTACTCCTCCACGTCGCCAGCATCGGAATGCTGTACTGGCTTTGGCATCCCGCCGTATCTCTCTTCCAAATCTGTGCGCGTAATTCGTACGCTTCCAGTCGCCATCGAACGAAGCGCCGCGGCACAGACTTTGGCGCTGTTTGGAAATCGAAGCATAAGGGAGCGAAATCTCGCGTTTCTCTGCCTACCCGTCAAAACATCGTGTACGGGCATCTTCATTGCCATTGCAATTTGCGCATCCTCATCGTTCTGCAACCGTATTCCCACTTCGCGTATCTTTGAAGCGACAAGATTATCGACTCTGGGATCGAGGTAACCTTCTGGTGAAACACGGGCGATTGCAGACGCGGATGGAACGAGCAGGCAAATTTGCGCCACAACTAGAGGACGCGTTACTGGTGATGCAAGGAGCGCCACAAGCGCCGTGGCTGCCATAGCTGAAATCGTTCTTCCAAAGAGACGAATTGCAGGCAGCGGCATGGACCTCTGCAGTGCAGGCATCTGGTTCACCCTGGGGTTAGATAGAACCGCATGGATACTAGAGTTCAAGTGCGGCGACTCTGGCTGTTCTGTGATGCCTGTCAATGCTCGGCGCAGCGCCAGATCAAATGCGTTATCCTGATTATTTTTGTTTTTCCTAAACACGATTCACCTCACTTTGAAGCTTGGCCCAGAGCGACATGAGTTCTTTTCTTGCCATGTGGAGTCGCCACTTAACACGTCCAACAGGAATCTGGAGTATTGTTGCTATCTCGCCATACTCCAGGTCCTCGAGCTCACGCAGGGTGAGGATTGCGCGCATTTCTGGAGACATCGTCGCCATAACGCCAGCGAGCGCAACTTTGAACTCGGTATCGAGGTATGCCGGATCTGCGGGAGACGTCTTTCGGTCCGCTTCGATGAGACCCACTTCCGCGTTCCAGCGGCTGAGCCTGGTGCGATCGAGGCAAACATTGACAGTAATCTGAAAAAGCCAGGACTGAAAGTTACCGCGTCTGCGGTAAGAGGCGAGGCTTCTAAATGCCCGAATGAACGCTTCTTGCGCCGCGTCTTCCGCTTCGCTGGGGCGACCAAGTACGCCGGCCGCGAGCCTAACTACCCGATTGCGATATTTCGTAATCAGCCAGTCGATAGAGCGCGTCTCTCCGGCTATGGCACGATTAATGTGGTCGGCCTCCTCGGGTTCATTTGTAGAGGCAAACGGTTGTGACATCTCTAGTGTTCTTGTGAGTTGATTCGTCATACTCAGCTCCTGTATCCGGTATGACGGGTTAGCATGCAGGCGATGTTAGAAGATTCTGAAGATTGAAGATTATTTTCTATCTTGGCATACAACGAACGGTTGAGCAAAATGCGAAGGCATAAGGCAGCATAGCCGCAACCAAAGAAGAGTGAGTTAGTGGGTTAGTGAGTTAGTGAGGCGAAGGCGGTTGGCTGAAACGTAACGCTTCTCAAAATGAGAAGAAGTCCGCGGATAATGAACATAAAAAGAGCCCTGGCACATAAGTGCCAGGGCTCTTTACTCTATGCATTTACCTCAGCGCAACTGGTTTCTGTGGAGGAGCAGCAGGAAGCACAGGTGCAGGCTGCGCTGGTTGTGGCGCACCAAGTGGCGCACCAAGTGGCGCACCAAGTGGCGCAACACCGGGAGCTGCTGCCGGCGCTGCGCCAGGAGCCGCAACTGGGGGTGCAACCGGCGCTGGCGGGGCAGGGGGCGCATTCGATACCTTCGCCAGGTATGCTGCCAGGTCATCGATCTCCGTCTGCGTCCCTACAAGGGGCGGCATGTATTTAACATACGGAGACTCCCTGGTGGGTTTGTGCAGAGTATCAAGGAATTGACCGATAGCCTTCTGGTTTCTGCCCTGGAGCAACCGCACGATCGACCTGTATCCGCTCACCGTATGACAGCTCATGCACTCGCCCCGGAACACTGCGTTTCCGGCAACAACCTGGCTAGCCGCTGGCGGGGTCCATATAGAATGCGTGAGGTAACCCTCCTGGTTCATTCTGTCAACATCACGCTTCCGAACACCATTCGAATACATATGCGCGCCAATTACGTACGGTTTCCGTACTGTTTCACGAGCGTATTCGGTTGAGGCTGTTGCGATTACGGCGAGCCCGAGAATTGCGGCAGCATGGCCCGGACTCAGGTCGTTCGGCCACTTGTACGCGAACAGGTAGACAACGCCAGCGATCGTGATCGTTGTGATAATCGTCAACATCGAGATGCGAGTCACCTGCGTGAAGGCACCTGATCCGATGGTGTTCATACCGAGCTCGAGCAGTCCACGGTTTTCTGCCGGAACCTGATGCAGGAACCAGAGCAGCACGAGCGGCATCAGCAGGAACATCGGGAGAAGCCAGCGTGCGCTCCAGCGGATCATCGCTACCTTGTGTTTGCGCATTTGTGGGTCAGTCACCTCAGTTCGAGAGTAGGTAACCAGGGCGTAGATGCCTGCCAGAGAAAGACATGCAAGGATGCGCATAATTAGCGATGGGAAATAGGTCGGATTAAAGAACGCCCACCAGAATCTGCTTGCCTCCGCGCCTGTACCGGCAACCTTCAACCATGCCCGACCCGGCGTTAGCATAAACGACAGGATGCCGTTGATAATAACGAGCGTAAGGAAAGATGAGACGGCATACAGATAGCCGACCTTCAGGTGCAACTCGCGTGGTATCCTGTTCCAAGTGTAGTAGTAAACGGCCGCTGCCGCCAACTCCACCACAAAGAACACCCACTCAATTGCCCAACCAAATACGAAGTTATGTATGAGTGTTGACGTTGCTTCAGGATGTACAAGCCCAATGGCAAACCAGATTCCAACGCCGCTCACTGCGCCAAAAACACTCGTGAGCACGAGGAAGAAGCGCGAGTGCTTCATCAGCACGGGCAGCCAGCTCTCTCGTTTCTCACGATAAAGTTTAGATTCTGCCACTGGCAGATAGAGGCCGCCCCCAACTGCAAACCAGGCGATTAGCACGTGGAAGATCGAAATCATTCCGATCACCCATGCTCCACCAAGTTTTGGGACCTCCCAGACAGGATAGTTCATCGATATGCTCCAGCTTCTTGCCTAGACGGCCAGGTATCCCCAGATTGTCATGATGATAAGTCCGCCAACAACGGCTATCCCAAAGTAGGTGGCAGTCTTGGCTCTCTTCGCAGCCAGCGCCCGAATGTCGTAGAATGGGACCAACAGCCACAGGACCATTCCTACTGTGAACAGCCCCATGCCAATCGCTTCTCCAGCGAAGCCGGGGAAGAGTCTGCCCATCACCTTGAGCGTCTGGAACTGGCTCATGAAGTACCACTCCGGGTGAATACCGACAGGAGCGGCTGACAGCGGATCTGCGGGTTCGCCAAGCTGCCATGGGAACATCGCGGCAAGCAGGGCAATCACGTTGAGGGTGATCAGCCACATCGCCAGGTCTTTTGCAAGGAAGTTAGGGAAGAACGGGATAGACTTGCGCTCCACAATGGGCTTGGATTCCTCTTCCGGTGGGCTAGCATTTCCATGTTTCTGCACGAGCCACAGGTGGATACCCAGTAGCGGCAGGAACAGCAAAGGCAGAATGACCGCGTGGAGCGTAAAGAAGCGCTGCACCGTAAATTCACTCACTTCAAGGCCGCCACGAATCAGGTTTGCTAGCGGAGGGCCGATGATCGGAATGTTGCTCGGCATGTCCAGCCCGACTTTTGTGGCGAAGTAGCTGAGCTCATCCATTGGCAGCAGATATCCGCTGAAGCCGAATACTAGCCCCAGGCCAAGCAGCCCCAACCCAGTAAACCAGCCGAACTCGCGCGGAGCCCGGTAGGCCTTCATAAAGAAGACCGAAAACATGTGAATAAAGACCGAGAGCAGGAACAGGTTCGCAGACCAGTTGTGTACGGATCTGATGAGCCAGCCGAAATGCGTCTCGAAGGTAATCTGCCTTACCGATTCGAAGGCCTCCGGCCCTGGCCGATAGTAAAGCAACAGCAGGATGCCCGTCACGAGTTGCACCAGGAAGCAGAACAGCGATATTCCGCCCCAGTAGTACCAGAAGCTGTGCTTATGAAGTGGGACTGTTTTTTTGCGGGCTACGGCAATTACGTCCGCCAGCCCCAATCGTTCGATTAAATACTCTTGAGTTCTGGTTGTCACGCTGCACCTAAGCCCTTCTCACCGTAACACTGCCCGCCGCGACCGTAACAACGAATTTTTTGAGGGGTCGCGGTGGTGGGCCTGAGATGTTCTCGCCGGTTTTCGCATCGTAGCGCCCACCATGGCAGTGGCACTCAATTCCCGCTGTGGCTGTATTGTAAGCAACCGTGCATCCCATGTGCGTGCATACTGCGGTGAGAGCGGTCCAGGTGTCATCGGCATGGTGTATCAGGAGACTTGGGCGCACGCCGAATTTGAACATATATGCTGAACCCTTTGGAAGCTTATCGAGATTTGGAAGGTTGACCTCTTTAACTGCCGCCATCTCAGCCGATTTTTCTACAGGGGTGCTGAGATATTTATAGACCGGATATCCGATGGCGCCGGCGTACGCAAGAGTCATAATGCCCCCAATTACCTTCACAAATCCAAGCCGCGTGAACTCAGCGGCTTCTGGATCCAACTCCTCATCGAACGCAGCCGCGATGTTCTCTCTATCGGTTGATTCTCTGATGTCACTCATAGCGTTACCTGCTCCACCGGCGCGGTCGCCTTCTTCATTACCATCAGCAGCCAGAAAAGGATGCCGAGCATTATTACAAACAGCAGCAGAAACAGGCCGATTACCGACCAGTTGCTGGATTCGGTCTGCTGCCACACGTCATAACCCTTTTGCAGGAGCGTCATGTCGCGAATTCCGTCTCTGTAGATAACGGCGCCTGCCGCGCTTAGAAATCCGGTTAATAGGCCCGTAACAGCCAGGGGTATGTTTGATACTGCCTTCGCACCCTGGAACGCGCCTAGCAGCGCAGTTACCAGAATGGTCGCAAGGAAGAGGATTCCACTTATTGTGTAGAGCGCATGTGAGCCGATTGCCGTACGAACAGCCTCGGGCTGGCTGCTTACAACTCGCAAAGCGCATCCGATCTGTAGCACGCCACCGAGCGCCGTTAATGCACCGCCGCTCTTTCGCAAATGTGTTCTTACACCATCTGTGATGTGCCCCATGTTCGAAAGCATAAGAGCCCATAAGCCGCCGAATACGAGCCCACCGCACATAACGAATAGCCAGCGTGGTGTCGTCGTCGGGTCGCCGTGATAGCCCTGCAGCCCCATCGTGCTATGTGTGTACATCTGCTGCCATACCTCAGGCCGCAGCATAAGCGTCATATTCTTGGAGTAAATTTGACCGATGCCCATGGTGATACACAGTGCCAGGAGACCGATGCCTAACCCGGATTTCTTGTTCTCGATTGCTGCGACAAGTCGGTAGATCAGCCAGTAGTCGAGCATTACGAGGAAAATAACTGAGATCCACATTACTGCGATGAGAACGCTGCTGGAGTAGATTGCGCGGCCATATAGCGTCTGCAGGAATAGCAGTGGTGGAATACCAAGATTGATAACAAACGTCATCAATACGGGTAAACGCCTGGCGAGAGTGAAGGAAGCTGAAACCTGGTCGGCGCTGCCGCGGTTTCGACCGAGGCCATTGTGCCAGCACACTAGAATGAGGCTGCCCACCAGGATCATCACGGCTGAAAAGTGGAGCGCCAGGGTCACGTCGCTCAGCAGCTTCATCAACCAGATCGGGGCGGGGAGCGGTATCGGATCAACACTTGGAAAGGACATAGCCTGCTCCCAAAACAAGAAGATTTGGGCACGCTATTTGCGAGTAGGGTTGAGGTCTAGATACTGGCAAAAAAGGGCGCCCGGCCGGACATTTCGGCACAACTACCATTTGTGGCGTTGTCTTAAAAAATTATAAAGATTCGCCCATTTACAATCATCCTCAGATTGGCCTATTGTGAATTAAGTCGCAAAGTAGACGGCACAAACACGCCGGGAAACCTATCGCAATCCCAATGTCTCAGTCCCTGTTACTTATAACTTCGCTAGCATGCTAAACTATCCCCATTAATGCCGCCAGTGCCTTTGGAACATGTGCGCTCGAGTCTGAAGGCTCGCATCTGTTTACCGTCCCTTTCTGTAAATCTCGTGTGAATTGAGCCAATCGAAACTCTGTCCAACTGGTGTCACGCGGAAAGGAAAGGCGTAAGCCTCGGCCACAACATCCTATGAAACTCTTATCAGTGCTATTCGCAATCATTACGCCTGCGGCCAGCCTTGCGGCACCGCCATCTTTCTGTACGCGCCCAGACATTCACGGCGATGCCATCGTCTTCACCTGCGAGGGGGATCTCTGGCTTGGGTCCGTCAAGACGGGCCAGGCCAATCGGATCACTTCTGCACCAGGCGATGAGACAAATGCGAAGTTCTCTCCGGATGGCAGCCTTGTTGCCTTCACGGCGCAGTACGAAGGCGGCGCCGACGTATACGTGATGCCGCTCAGCGGCGGCGCACCCAAAAGGCTTACTTACGACCCTGCAGGCGCCCACGTGCAGGGTTGGACTCCCGACGGAAAAGGTGTATTGTTCCGATCCTTAAGGGATTACGTTTATGGGCCCCGGCCAATGTTATATGAGGTTCCCGTTGTCGGGGGCATCCCACGTCGACTCCCAATGCCTCAGGTTGAGTTTGCGGCGCAACGGGCGGATGGTTTGATCGCGTACGTGCCTACAAGCAGGGAGTGGGCCAATTGGTTTCGGTACCGCGCCGGGCAAACCGATGCGATCTGGACTTTTAAACCGGATACAAAGGTGTTCAAGCGAATCACGAGCGGCAAATACGTCGTTACGTCGCCAGTATGGTGCGGAAACTCAATCTATGCAGCATCTGAACGGGATGGCGTATCAAACGTCGCTCGCATTAATCCGCTTAACGGTGAAGATGTCGATATTACCCGCTACTCAGATGTTCCTGCCAGGTACCCGGCATCCGATGGTGCGCGGATTGTTTTTGAGCATGGTCCAGGGCTCGCCGTGTTCGATCCGGCGACAAAGCGGGTTACAGAGCTGAACCTACAGCTCCATTCGGACCGGATTCATATGCGCTCGCAGCGGGTTCCGTTATCAGCAAGTATGATGTCGTATGCTGTGGGCCCAACCGGTAAACGCGTCGCAATTGAGGCAAGGGGGCAAATCGTCACGGTGGCTGTGGGCGACGGAGAGATGCGGGTTATCGACAACTTTGCTGGCAGCCGCTCAAGCCTTCCGGCATGGTCATCTAACGGGAAACGAATTGCTTTCGTAAGTGATAGGACCGGTGAGAACGAGATATGGATCACCGACGCGATGGGAGCCGGCAATTCGTTACAGCTCACTCATGGGCTCAAGACAAACCTGTACTCGCCTCGCTGGACGTCTGACGATTCGCATCTCATCGTCACCGACCGTACGGGTCGGCTGCTGTGTATCGATACAAAGTCGGGCGATATTAAGGTTATCGACACGTCAACTGGTCTTGGTGAATACGATGGTTACCACGCAACTTTCGATATCAGCCCCGATGGACGATATATTGTGTACGATCATGCTGGCGACAACTACATAGACTCAGTTTTCATTTATGAGATTGCATCCGGTAAAACCGCTCCCTTAAGCGGTCTAGGAATCAATTGCTATTTTCCAACTTTCACGACGGATGGCAAATACGTCGCCTACCTTTCAGATCGTGCTCTCAGTCCGTTCCTGTCAGTTACACAGAAGATTGCATTCGACAACGTTGCCAAAGTAAACATGGTTCCACTGTCCAGGACTACGCCTTCGCCATTCCTGCCAAAACCAGAAGACGAAGGCGCCACACCGCCTAAGCCGCCTTCGGTTAGCACCTCGACGGTTGTGGATTTCGATGGAC
>CAIXIX010000053.1 GCA_903919615.1 uncultured Chthonomonas sp. | reverse complement strand
CGGCCACCAGCGCAGCGCCGTACTTAGGGGAGGACATTGACCCAGTCACTTTCCCACCGACATTGGATTTAGGAGATTTACTGAACAACTGTCGGAAGTTCAAGGCGTATCCGTTGGCAAGCATCTGGGCTAGCACGTCATACACGTCGTGCGAGTAGTGAACGCCGTCGACACTCGAGTCCTCACGAGACAAAGACACGTTGCGAGACTCTAAGAACACGTTCACTAGCGTGGGAAGAGAGGAGGATGATGCTGCACGGCGGTATTCGTCCACAATGGCCTCCGTCATATACTGTCGCTTCTCAGGGGTCATCAATAGGGCGTCTATGACAGTAGTCGGCTGAACCCAGGCCACTGTAGTCTTCTTGGGAATTGCCTTGCCTATGCGATCAAGGCGGGACTTGTACAGGGATATGTCGTGTTCATGCAGGGCGTCCCATAGCGACGCGCCTAGAACGAGATAGTGAACCTTCGGGAGGGTTGAGTTGTCTTCGAGGTGTTCGGCAATGTCTTGAGCCTTGGGACTCCAAACGAATGACACAGTCACATCTGACGCATTTGTCCGATATTTCATGTCAGCGTGTTTCAATGTGCTATTGAACGGCATCTGGTACTTTACAGGATCCAGCATCTTGTTGAAGCTGTGGTACGCCATCCGAACCATGGAATCGCCCATGAACATCACATGCAGCCCTTTGAATACTGCAAGAGCACGGGCTGGATTCATTGCGGACAGCGGACAAGTCTTCGCGTCTGACTGCGTCCAGACCCATTTCTGGGTACCGCAAAAAGCAGATTTCTGACTCACTTTCGGGTCGCAAATAACCTTTTCCCAACGCCCGTTAGAGATAGAAGCGAAGCAATCGGGAGAATACTTCGAAGGCACGGCGACAATTCCATTGCTAGAAGTGGGTGGAATGGATCTCGAACGGATCGCGATTTCGACGATGAGACCAAAGGCGATAAGCACTGCAGAGTAGTAGAAAAGTCTCCTCGCCCAGATTTGAAACCCAATATTGTCAGCAGCGACTTTCGCGTAGATGGATATGATGAATATTGAGACGACAAACAGACACAAACAAGCAACTATAACCCCTGCGATGCTAGCATTCGCCACATGAAGCAATCCGGCGACTACGAAGACAATAAAGAAAACTACAGCCATTCCTAAAGTGTTTCGAATAGCTAATTCACGGTCATCGGGCATTATCATCCCCCTATAAATTACAGAAATATACAGGGACTTAGATTAAGATATGTCTTGATCTACAGGTAGAGTGAGGGAATAACTTTGTAAATCTTAATCTACAAGCTTACAGTGAATATAAAAACTACCACCTTAAAGACATGGTAAGACGGTAGAGTTCTTTCGAAAGGACGAAGAAAAGCACCGTTGCGAGGGCGAAGTTGATCCATGGGTATCCGGGGGTTATGTTGAGCAGCGTCTTCGCGTTGGAGGTCAGCCACACGTGGTGTTGAAGCAAATACGTCTCTAACGTAGTTTTGCCAAGTTCATGTAAGCTTTCACTAACACCGGAACGAATTCCAGGGGATATGTTCCGAAAGAATATGTAGCTGGTGAGCGGGATGATGGAGGAGTATGCGTGGGTGAGGTTATATTCCAGCTTTGATTTGACGTAAAATTCATTAAACCACCAGACCGTTACGCCGAGCATGAGTACGGAGGTGAGGACCATCGGCCAACCCTTGGCTTTAGCATAGAACTGTTCTGAAACTGGGTAATTCAATGCGAATATCATGCCTAGGAAAGCAGACCAATGATCGAGGGCTGTGCGAAAATACCATTCCCAGACGGTTCCGTTCGCCGCTCCGATAATCGACTCTGTACCCAAGAAGGCGAATATCTTATCGAATATTCCGCCATTTACGTCCCAAATGATATAGATTAGAGCAGCTAAGACAGCGAGTTTAATGCGAATAAGCCATTTCGTATGGTTGATTGCTGAAAAAAGGTACATTGTTAAATATACCATGATGAAGTAAAAGGTATGCATCGGACAGATATAATACAAAATGTACGTATTTCCATGTGTCCACATAAGAAGCAAAACAGAAAAGTTTAATCTCCACATCATTTGAATGAATCGTAACATCCCAAAATCTTG
>CAIXIX010000052.1 GCA_903919615.1 uncultured Chthonomonas sp. | reverse complement strand
GATCGCCGCAAAGCGATGCTCGAAGACATCGCTGTTCTCACCGCAGGCAAGTTCATCACCGATGATCTTGGCATCAAGCTCGAGAACACAGACATCACCTTCCTTGGCCAGGCTGCAAAGGTCGTCGTTGGTAAGGAAGAGACCACGATCATCGAAGGAGCTGGCACCGAGGCGGAGATTCTTGGCCGCATCAACCAGATCAAGGCTCAGATCGAGAACACCGACAGCTCCTACGACAAAGAGAAGCTGCAGGAGCGCCTTGCGAAGCTCGCCGGCGGCGTTGCGGTCATCAAGGTTGGCGCAGCCACCGAGACCGAACTCAAAGAGAAGAAGCACCGCTTCGAGGATGCTCTCTCAGCTACTCGCGCAGCAGTCGAAGAGGGAATCGTGCCAGGCGGCGGCGTAACGCTGCTGAATGTACAATCCGCTCTCGAGAACCTGCCTGGTGGCGCCGATGAGCAGCACGGTATTGCGATCGTTCGCCGCGCTCTTGAAGAGCCGCTGCGACAGATCGCCGAAAATGCTGGATTCGAAGGCAGCGTCGTTGTAAACAAGGTCAAGTCCCTCGCAAAGGGTCAGGGCTTCAACGCGGCTACCGAAGAGTACGGCGACATGATCGCCGCCGGCGTTATCGACCCGGTCAAAGTAACTCGCTCTGCCCTGCAGAACGCGGCCTCTATCGCGAGCCTCATCCTCACCACCGAAACCCTCGTTGTTGAGAAGCCCGAGAAGAAGCCCGCGGCTCCTGCCGGCGGTGGCGGCGACTACGACATGTAGTTTCCGCCGGATCTCAAATCCAGATCGCCTCACACACTGCAAAGTGTGTGAGGCTTTTTTTGTTTTAGCTTCCGCACCATTATCCCCCGTTTCGTGGATAGACTCCGCTATTGCCGGTCGCTAGGATGAACCAGAACGTATTGCAGCAGTCTGTCTGCCCAGGCAGAGGATGCAGAAATCGATTTGGAGCCTACCATGCCGCGCCGAGAAGACATTGAAATTGTTCGAACACTCGCTGCCGAGATCGCAGATGTCGCGAGCCTTCCCGCTCAGGATGAGAAACGTCGCCTTTGGCGAGCGCTAAACTCCCTGAAGCCAGAGCGTCCAATGGTAATGATCGATCAGGTGTGCTGGAATGAAATGAATATTGGCGACGAACTCCATCTTCGCTGCACCGATCCTGAGTTGCGCGGATACGAGGACTGGCTCCGAAGAACTCTGTATCAACGGCGGCATTTTCCTGTTGATATGGTGGTCGAACCGTTTGTGCGTGTTCCAAAGGCCATTAGAAATTCGGGGGTGGGCATCCGTGTCGCAGAGGAAACCGCAGTAACAGACCCCACCAATAGCGTTGTAGGCCATATGTTTATGAACCAGTTTGAAACCGAAGAGGATCTTGAGAAGATCAAGACACCGGTTGTCGGGCATGATGAAGCAGAGACTGAGCGACGAATGGCAGTTGCGCACGAGCTATTCGATGGGTTGCTTTCGATAAGAGCGGATGGCGCGGACCTGAACCTATCCCTGTGGGATCCGATAAGCACCTGGATGGGTGTTCAGAATGCGCTCATGACGCTAGCCGATCGACCGGAATATATGCATCGACTGGTTGCAAGACTTACGGACGGTTACATGTCGATGATTGACCAACTGGAAGATCAGGGTTTGCTGTGTGGGCAGCAGAGCCTCATTCACTGCACGGGAGCATGGACGGATGAACTCCCAGCCGAAGGCTATTGTGCAGAGAAACCGAGAACGAAAGATCTCTGGGGCATGGGGCTGGCACAGATGTTCTCGACAGTTTCACCACGCATGTTCAACGAGTTCGAGGTCGAATATGCCAGCAAGATTCTTGAGCGGTATGGTCTGGTGTACTATGGCTGCTGTGATCCGCTGGATGGCAAGATGCGTGAAGTAAGAATGATACCGAACGTGAGAAAGGTATCGATGAGCCCGTGGGTCAATCAAGATCGAGGAGCAGAGCGCATTGGATCAGATTTTGTCTTTTCTAGGAAGCCCAACCCTGCTCTACTCGCATGGGACAACTTCAATCTCGATGTCGTGCGTGAGGAGCTTCAATTAACGCGTGACGCGTGCAAACGGCATGGCTGCCCGTTGGAGTTCATTCTAAAAGACATCAGTACTGTGCGATACGAGCCCAAGAGACTCTTCGAATGGGCCCGTATCGCTATGGAGATTGCGGAGGCGGATTAGCCTCCTGTATCATCCTTACCGGACCGCTTTGCTCCGCCACGTTTGTGCGGAGCGCTGTCAGCATCATCGCTTTCTGTTGCGCCAGGTTTTCCAGCTCGTGGCGGCGTACCACCAGATTCCGAAGGTCCTGCACCTGGGGCGGCGCCTGCTCCGTCTCCCGTACCGCGGCGTTTGCCGCCTCCAGGCCCACCGCTCTCGCCAGCCGGCGCTGCAAGTTCGGGGTGCTCTGCAGTTGCGCCAGCAGGCAGTTTCTCTTCAAGCGCATCGTCGGCATTGCCGCCTCGAGCGCCACGGGCTACGCCACCTGCTGCTCCGGCGGGCTTGCCATCGACACCCGGCCCACCCGGTGCTACTCCGGCAGGCGCGCCTGCGGGAGCGCCGGCTGCTTTATCTGCCCCAGCGGGCTTTGCCTGTACCTGAACTTTCGCGCCATCCTGTAGGGTATCGAGTGGATTGTTGACCAGCGACTCGCGCCCTTTGAGGCCCTTCAAAATCTCAACCTGCTGTCCAAAATCACGTCCAACAACCACCTTTTGCATATGGATCGTAAGATCCTTTTTAACGATTGCCACATGGGTGCCGGTTGAATCCACAATTAGCGAAGTTCCAGGGATGCGGATCGATTTTGCCGGATGCATCGGAATGAGCGTTACTTCGGCATACATTCCGGGAACTAGCTCTCCCTTAGGGTTGTCAACATGGACCTCAACGAGCTGCGTGCGCGTGGTAGTATCGAGGGCTCCTGCGCGGATAGCAACGGAACCCGCAAAAAGCTTTCCAGGAAGCTCACGAACCGCAATGGATGTCGTGCATCCTTCGCCCAACGACGGCACATAGGTCTGCGGTACATTCACCTGAATTCGAACAACATCGGTCTTTGCGAGGCCTAGCATGCCCGAGTTTGGCGCTGCGGCAGTGACGCCAGTCTCTGTCCCACCTGCACTGATAAGCGTGCCAATGTCAACATTGCGGGCCGTTATCACACCGTCAAATGGCGCCACGATCTTCTCGAACCCAACCATAACCCCCATGCGCTTACCGTTGGCAACGTTCCCGGCTACAGCCGCCGTATTAGCGCGCACGGTAGCAGAGTTCGCGGTCACTGCCTGGAGTGCAGCCCGGACGGCCGCCTCAGCAGATTCGAGAGACGCTTGCGCCGCTTCGACACTCACTTTACTGGAATCGAGATTCGCCTGGGCCGAGACGATCGAAGATTTTGCGGATGACACGGTCTGAATGGCAGTCTGAACATCTGCGGTGGCTGCATCTACCGCCGCTTTTGCAGATTCCAGAGCCGCAACATCTACTTTGTATGTTGCCTCAGCCTGGTCCGCATCTTGTTTTGCAACAAACTGCTGCTTCAACAGGTTCTGATATCGGTCGTTTGTAACCTTAGCCAGGTTTAACTGTGCCTGCGCCCCACGATAGGCAGCCTGTTGCGAAACAAGCGCCTGCCTGGAGTGCGCCAGGCCAGAGTTCGCCCCCTTCTCTGTTGCAACCGCCTGCGCATACTGCGCCTCGGCTGCGATGATAGACTGGCGTGCCTGCTGCAGCACAAATCGCTGCCTCGATACCTCCGCGCGATCCTGAGCAACTATTGCCTGCTGCTGAGCAACGCTTGCTCTCGATTGCTCTACGGCAGCGCGAGACTGTGCCGTTTGCGCATCTGCTTGCACGGCCTGTTGATCAACATCTGGCGACTGAATAACCGCGAGCACCTGTCCGGCTTTTACGTGGGTACCGATATCCACATTCAACTGAGTAAGATAACCTGTCGTACGTGCGTTAATCGCGGTCGATCGAATCGCCTGGATGTTGCCAGGGAGCACGACGCCAGGATCCGACACGCGCCTCGGCTTGACGACCGTTACTTCCATAACGGCTCCCTGAATCTCCTTAACGCCGTCCGCGAGGGCTTCCTTTTGCTTAAGTCGTGGAAGCACTCCAATAACCAGCGCCGCAATCAATGTAATCACAGCACCGGTTATCAGTAAGCTCGGCCCGCGGCCATTTGACTTCCGGCCAGGCTCTTTGCGATGATCCTGATCATTCACACTATTTGAATGGACCTCTGGATTCACAGCGATCTCCTTCTCCCACAAATTCGGATAGCCCCGAAAAACCGTTGGGTCGTTCCTGTAGTTATCATCCCGGCCAATGAACCCTGTGCCGGTCTTGTCTTTTGTTTCATGTTATAACGTTGGCGGCAGACCAAGGATCTTGTCCACTTCTGCCGCGATCGGACTGTTCAGGGGATCTTCATGCTCCCCTTTCTTAAGGACCGTATACATGATAGGTACGAAGAATAGGGTAGTAAGCGTCGCAATCAGCAGACCGCCGATAACAGCTCGCCCTAACGGCGCATTCTGTTCCCCACCCTCGCCCATACCGATAGCCATGGGGAGCATGCCTAAAATCATCGCAAGCGCCGTCATGATGACCGGTCGGAACCTCGTGAAGCCCGCTTCGAGCGCCGCCTCAAACGGGTCTTTACCTTCGGCCCGCAGCCCATTCGCAAACGTTACAAGCAGAATGCTATTCGCAGTCGCCACGCCAACGCTCATGATAGTTCCCATGAGCGATGGCACATTGAACGTGGAACGAGTGGAGAATAGGCCCCAAACGACACCGCAGAGTGCCCCCGGCGATGCCATGAGAATGATTACCGGATCCAGCCACGACTCAAAATTAACTGCCAACAACAGATAGATCAAGACAATCGCAAAGACAAGACCGAAGCTCAACTGAACGAACGAGGTCTGCATCGTCAGCGCCTGCCCGTTAATCTTAATCTGAGTGCCACGAGGCGCCTTCGACTGAAAAGGACCTAGGAGCCTCTGAATGTCTCGCGTTACACCGCCTAAATCTCTATTCTCGACACTCGCGTAGACGTCGAAAACGGGCAGCGTGTTGTAGCTATTCACAATCTGCGGTGTTGTGTCGCGCCCGACAGTAGCGAGATTGCTTAGCTGTTCAGCATATCGAAGTGTCGATGTCGTTGTGGGAGATGCAGCAATCTGAGATGTTGCGCTTCCAGTAGTCTGTTGCCCGGTACTTGAGATCGTCGATGGAGTGATCGCAACATCGCCGCTAACCGAACCGCTTGCGGGGCTTGCGCTCACCTGCCCCGGGAACTGGGTGGTGGCAGCGCCGCCGAGACTAACAACGTTTACACCGCCTGCTGTAGTCTGATCCGATGCCTTTACTGCAGGGACGACTGTGGGAACAGGCGCCGGAGCAGCGGACGTTATCCCTGACGATGAACTGCTCGAACCAGTCGATGACGACCTGGCTGGCGCCGCTGCAAATGCTGAGTTTGTAACCTGAACTCCAGTCGAAGTCAAACTGATTCCACGTGGTGTCGACCCAGCGGCGGCGCCACCGCCAGCAGAAGTAGTCGTTGCAAAGGTCGAGGCAGGAAGAACGGATGACGGCTCGGAACCCGTTGGACCGACACTAGTCGCTGCGGTTGACTGCAAAAACGAGTCCGGTGCAGCAGGTGCAGACGCAACGCTGGCTACGGGCGTCTGCAGCAGCGCATCTACGCTCGGCACTTTGTACTGCTTCGTTTGTACGGATACGATGTACTGAAAGCCCGTTGTGGGATCGAGAAAATAACTTGGCGCTACCAGACTACTCGACGAGAGGGACACAAGCACATTGCCGGCCACGTTTTGTTGTGTAACCCCAAGCTGCAGCGACCTTGTCCTATCAACTTTGAGCCGAATTTCTGGCGAACTCTGTACCTGGTAGATGTAGCTATCTACCACTCCCGGCACCTGAGCTACGCTCTTCAGGATTTTCTGAGCAAGTGCATAATTCAGGTTTGTATTTGCATAGTTTCCTAAAACCTGGATGTCGATAGGCGCAGAGGTGCCGAAGTCAAGCACCTGGGTCGGCATATCTGCGGGCTGAAATGCGAAGCTGCAATCAGGAAAATCCTTAATCAGTCTCTTACGCACTTTGGAAATGTACTCTGACGTCGATAGATTGGGATGGCCCTGCCTCGAATTGCTGCCAGCAGGCTTCAGACTTACGTCAATCTCCCCGTCTGCCGTCCCGATCGTGCTGCTTGTTCCTCTAACATACGCAGAACCACCCGCTTGTCCGAGGCTATCCAGTATCAGCTCGATATCCGAGGGAGGTATCACCCTCCGGATATCGTCTTCTATAAGGCTGAACTTGTGGCCTGTCTCCTCCAGTCGCGTGCCAGCCGGAGTTCTTACATGGAGACGCATCTGCCCGGCGTCGACCGATGGAAAAAAGTCTTGACCAATAAACGGCAGCAGGGCCAGCGAAACACACATTACCCCAGCCAGTACCAGACAGGTAATACCTCGGTGCCGGAGCGCTGTCCCCAACATACTGTGATAGACGTCGCGCAAGCTCTCAAACCGGTGCTCAAACCGCTCATGAACTCGCCAGATGATCCCACGTCGAGATTTTGATACAACACCTGAAGTCTCATCGACAGGCTGGTAGAGATCCAGTTCCTTCCCCAACAGCGCTTGCATCATCGTCGTTACAAGGGTGCGTGAAAGGAAGTAGGACGGCAGCATAGAGAAAACTACCGCCATTGCGAGAGGAAGGAACAACGATCGCGCAACGCCTGTCAGGAAAACCACCGGTACGAAGACGATACATATCGAAAGGGTCGATGTGAAGGCGGGCAGAGCCACCTGCTGCGCCGAATGGAGGATAGCCTGATAGAGCGGGAAGCCTTCTCCCAGGTTTCTCGTTGTGTTCTCTACCTCAACCGTAGCGTCATCTACCAGCATTCCAACTGCCAGTGCAAGCCCTCCAAGTGTGAGCGTATTAAGGGTTTGACCAAGCGCAGCCATCGTAACAATGGAAGCAAGAATAGAAAGCGGAATAGAGATTGCGACGGTGATCGTACTCCGCCAGCTTCCAAGGAACAGCAGGATCATAAGGCCAGTAAG
>CAIXIX010000051.1 GCA_903919615.1 uncultured Chthonomonas sp. | reverse complement strand
GTACGAGCGGAAAAGGGAGAGGTTAGGTGAGGGTCCCGTCACGCACGCCGATAACAAATCACACATAAAACCCACGAAACAGGGCTATCCTGGAGTGCCTCCATGGTTACCAAGGATATGATACATTGTTAGGGTAGGGGAGGGGGATGAGTTAATTTACCGCTTGACTTGTACCCAGTGCTGCATCCCAATGCGGTTTTAGGGGTTAAGTTTGCAATGACTAACGTCATCCTCATCAGTCTCGACACCACCCGTGCCGATCGACTCGGCTGTTATGGCCACTTCCGCAACACGAGCCCACATCTGGATCGTGTTGCGGCCGAAGGCGTGTTGTTTACAGACCACTTCAGCCCCCACATTCCAACCTACCCGGGCCACACAACGATGATGACTGGCAAGGATGTCTACGCACATCAGATAACTCGCCAATCTCACAATCCGGAGCCCGCGCCGGGAGTGCGAATGCTGGCTGAAATCCTGAAGGACAATGGTTACTTTACAGCAGTGGCAGATAACCTCGGACGGTGGTTTGCTCGCGGTGTGGACCTCGTAGAGACCTACAGTTGGGATACGAAGTCAAAATCCGAATGGCGCAAAGGCGAAGCGGTGGCGGAAGCAGCGCTCAAGGTGCTTAATGCGGCCGCCGCTCAAGACGATCCCTTCTTTCTCTTTTTCCATTTCTGGGACCCGCATACTCCCTATCTTCCACCGGCGCCGTTTGACCGCATGTTCTATGGGGGCGATGAACGAGACCCGAACAACGACAGCATGGATGAGCTGTGGGCGTTCGAGAACTTCAACCGCTACTTTGCAGAGTGGATGGGCGGCGTTACCGATATTGAGTTCCCTAAGGCGCAATACGATGCAGAGATCGCCTACATGGATTGCTGTCTTTCGCGCGTTCTGAATCGCCTTGAGGAGCTTGGGCTGTCGTCGGACACACTGCTGGTAATCACCGCAGATCACGGCGAAGAACTAGATGAACACGGCCACTGGTTTGACCATCATGGCCTGTACGACACAAATATCCATATTCCTTTGATCTTGCGATGTCCGAATCTACTGCCCGCTGGTAAGAGGATTGGTGGATTGACAACGATGTTGGACGTCACTCCGACAATCCTTGATCTGCTCGATCTCGGCCACATCCCTGAGCAGGAACAGATGGTTGGCAAGACGCTCGTGCCGTTAATCGATTCACTGTCGGCAACGTCGCGTGGAACGCGAGACTTCATTCATATCACCGAAAATACCTGGATGAAGAAGCGCGGCATACGTACGCATCAATGGAAACTGATCGTTCCTCTGGAGACGCCCGATATTCATGGTAACTCCGATATTGAGTTGTACGATCTTGCTGCCGATCCTGGAGAGCTCAACAACGTGGCGAGCGATCTCCCAGATGAGGTCGAGCGTTTGCGAAATCTGATGGATGGATGGATTGAATCACGCCTCGCACAGACAGGGCTTGAAGATCCGATCCCGGTGCAGCCAATCCCTTTGAAAAGTGTTGGCAATATGGATGCAGCCGTGCCGGAAGATCGACGCTTACGACTCAAGAAGGATCAGTTGGGTGACGAAAAGCTAGTCGATGGCGACTTCATCGGTTACGACCGTGATGAGGTTGATTTCGAATGATCCGCGTGCTCTTTGTCTGTCTTGGTAATATCTGCCGGTCGCCAATGGCCGAGGCTCTATTTGCTCACAAAGTACGTGAGGCCGGCCTTTCCGAAAAAATAACAGCAGATTCGGCAGGTACCGCGGATTACCACACGGGAAGTCCACCACACCGGGGCACGATTGCGGAACTGGAGAGGCATGATATCTCGTGGGACCATCGCGCTCGCCCAGTTCGTCGTCAGGACGCTACGGAGTTTGATTACCTGTTGGCGATGGATGAATTGAATCTAGCAGACCTCAATGGCATCAAGCCGAGGAGGGCGGTTCTAAGCAAGATGATGGAATATGCCTCAGAAAAGGGATATGAGGATGTCCCAGACCCATATTACACGGGCGAATTCGATCTTGTGTACGAACTTCTAGACGCCGCCACAGCCGGATTGCTAAGCGATATTCGTGAGGAACACGGGCTGTAATCATCCCCCTCGCAGGCCCGCAGCAAACTCAAACAGCGCTTCCACTGCCTCCCACCGAAACCCCGGATCGATCTCAATGTACAGCCACGATCCGCCATTAGCCGTATCAAATGCATCCAGTAATCTCGTGAGGTAGTCCCGAACTTCCGCGCCTGAAGCGCCCAGCATCAGGTCCAGAAGTTTTTGACCGTGCTCATAAAGGCCACCGGGAGAGGGATGGATCTGTACAGGCACCTGATCTGGAGCGGCGAAATTCACGGATGCAGAAACGCGTTCCCAGGGGAGCATGACGGTTGTTTCGCATTATTGTGAACGGACGCCTACTTGGTTACCACAGGCGTCCGTCTATCCAACACAATGTCAGTACTCTACCGACTTCCACTGCTTGCTTTCAGCAGACTTCTCAACGGCATCGAGGACAGCCTGGTTCTTCAATCCGTCCTCGAAATCAGGAGTGAATTGGGTTCCTGTGCCGATCGCCACAAACAGGTCCTTCATCATGTTAACAAAGGTGTGCTCATATCCAATGATATGCGCCACAGGCCAGTAAGCCTCCATATAAGGCATGAAATTCTCGGTCGCCTGAATGGTATGGAAGCCCTGCAGCCCCTGCGGATCATCAACGAGATAGATTTCGATCTCGTTCATGCGCTCCAGGTTGAAGGCGATCGAGCCCTTCTCGCCGTTGATCTCCCACCGATTGTAGTTCTTGCGGCCGGGAGCAAGTCGTGTGGCTTCAAAGGTGCCCGTTGCGCCGTTATCGAAGCGCGCGAGGAAGGCAGTTACGTCATCGACCGTAACTTTGCCCATCTCGCCAGAAGACTTAAAGCCGCTAAGGCCACCGTCGGTATCCGCAAGTAAGGGGCGCTCTTTAATGAACGTCTCGGACATGCCGCTAACCTCGGTGAACTCAGCGCCCATCACGAACCGTGCGGTATCGATCAGGTGTGCATTCAGGTCGCCATGCGAGCCACTGCCTGCGATAGTCTTATCCAGGCGCCAGACGAGTGGAACGGAAGGGTCGAGAATCCAATCCTGCAGGTAGGTTCCACGGAAATGGCGGATCTTGCCAAGCTTGCCTGAGGCAACAAGCTGCTGCGCAAAGGCGATAGCCGGTGCTTTGCGATAGTTATGGCAGATTCCGTTGATCAGGCCAGTCTGCTTCGCGACATCGAAGGACGCCTTTGCATCCGGCAGTGTTATCGCCAGCGGCTTCTCACAAAGCACATGTTTACCGGCCTTTAACGCAGCCTGAGCGATGACGGCGTGGCTGTCGTTGGGAGTGCCAATATCTACGAGGTCGATGTCACTGCGATGGATGACATCTTCCCAGTTTGTGCTGTACTCTTCCCATCCGAAGTGGTTGGCTGCAGCCGCAACTTTTGCCTCGCTTCTGCCAACGAGAACCTTCATCACTGGGTCAACCGGAAGATCGAAAAATCTTCCAACCTGTCGGTATGCGTTGCTGTGCGCTTTACCCATAAATGCGTAGCCAATCAGAGCTACGTTTACCTGCTTCTTCGCCATTCCATATCCTCCGAAAAGCTATTATCCGTTGTGTTCGTAATATCGTGAGTGGGGTGCATCCTGACGTATTATATACGACGAGACGCGTCAAACTCCTGCCCGTATGCTGCAGTTGCTACCCAAGGACGTAATCTCATTTTGAGAAGAAGTAACGGTTCAGCTAACTGCATTTCATTGCGTTTTTGCGTGCGGCTCTTCATACGCGCCGTCAGCTCAAAAGCCGCGCCGGTCCGACAGCCATCCATGCAACATTTTGTGCCTTCTGTGTCTTTTTGCGGTAAATCTGCATCTTCTCGCGCCTTTTTGTGTATTGATTCTGCAGCCTTAGCGCATCTCCTGGCCACCGGTAACATTGATTGCCTGGCCAGTCATGTAGCTGGACTCATCTGAGGCAAGAAAGGTCACAACGTTGCAGACGTCGTCATAGGTGCATCCGCGCCCCAGTGGTACCTGAGACTCGTATTTCTTGCGAACCTCGTCTGCTGTCAAACCCTGGTTGCGGGCATACTGCTCATACAGGCTCTGCTGCCAAAGCGTTCCATCAAGCAGGTTTCCTGGGCAAATAGCGTTAACGCGTACGCCATGTGGCGCTAGGTCGAGCGCAATGCTCTGCGTAAACCCAATGCCACCGAACTTGGAGGCTGCATACGCGCTATTGCGAAAGCTGCCCTTCTTGCCCGATTTTGAGTTGATCTGGATGATAACGCCGCGCTTCTGCTCTGCCATCACTCTGGCGGCAGCCTGTGCGCACAGGAAGTAACCGATCAGATTCACTTCGATAACGGCGCGCCAGTCTGAAGCCGGGAACTCGAGCAAATCGTGCGCTTTCAATATCCCAGCATTCGCAACCAGAATGTCGACCGAGCCAAACTTCTCCCGCGTGGTCTCGACCATCTCCGCAACCTGCCGCTCATTTGCCACATTCACCTGCAAGGGCAGGCAGGCAACTCCATACTTTGCGGTAATTGCTTCCGCTGCAGCAGTTGCCTTTTCTAAATTCATGTCTGCAAGCGTAATTCCACTGCAGCCTTCAACCGCAAGTCGAATTGCAATGGCTTCTCCCAGGCCCTGTGCAGCGCCAGTTACAATTGCAACTCTATTTTCCAGACGTTTCATGGCTCTCCACCTGCAGTTGCGCAGGATTAAATTAAAGTTGTGTTTTCTCTATGCCAGGTAGATCCGTAACAGCTCATCTTCCGCTTCACTGGTCCAGAACTTGCCGTCCGCCAGAAGGGCGTATACAGATGGCAGAGTCTCTTTCAGCCGTGGCAGTGGCGTAAGAGGAAGATCGTGAATTAACGGAAAAATAAGCGTCTTACCAGGGAACCAGCCCTCTTTTACAGCCTGCAGGCCCTCACGCGCAGCGCTCATACCTCCGATCGCGGCTAGAGAGGCATTCGTTGAGAGATCCCTGTCTTCAACGCGCGCTAGCGTGTTGCGCATGTCCTCGAGCGAAGAGCCGCTGCTGCCGATGTAGCGAACGCCATCTCTGATGATTCTGTTAACATCCAGGTTTGCCATGGTGCCTCGAGCGACACCGGCAAAGATGTTGAACCAACCGCCATGGGCAAGATAATCCGCAGCGTGTTCAATTAGCGCTGCAACGGGCACCATGGAGAGGATATCGTCGTAACCGTGGCCCTCACCGAGCCGCGCGATCTCAGCATTGAACGCTTCGGTTCCCAACTCTTTCGGATTAAGAATAACGAGATCTATTCCTCGCTCAACTGCGATCTTGCCAAACCTGTCGGAGATCGATGCAAGCCGAACTGTATCCACGTCCGTGCAGACAACACGCCTGGGAGCATTCTTGTGCAAGACAGCTCGTTGAACGTGCATCTGGCCCATTGGGCCGCCTGCGCCTATAATCCATGTAAGGCCGCCCGGCAAGAGATCAGCATTGCGAGGCTCCGTATACAGGCTCTCTTCACTGCCAGGAGTTGCGCCAAGATAGTGGTGCCAGTTGTAATGGATCCGTCCAATGTCGAGGCTGAGTTTTCTTGGCACATCCTCGTTCGAGATGATCGACAGAATTCCGTGGTTTGCGAGCCCCGTTGCCGCGCCCTCAATGGTCTCTGGAGTCACACTGCCAAGGATGAGAATGTCATCAAAGCCAGCAGCCGGTGCGATGCTCTTCCATGCGCCATCTTCCGGTGTGGCGGCTAGCTGTATCGCGCAGGGAACTCCCAGAGATGCAAGGAGCGCCGCCGAAGCATCGGGCCCTATCGCAGTAATAGTCGCGGGAACATTCGGACCAGAGAAGAGATGTGAAAGTGAGGTTGCAGAAGCCGCCTCACCAACAATGATCAGCAGTGCGCCTCCTGCCTTGATACCGGTGCGATGGGACTGCGCGTAGGCAGAAACCACACACGCCCACGGCTCCGTGAGTGCAGATTCAACGTACCCTGTCTCTGGCTTGATCGGAAGGAGGTAGCAGCCTTCATCCCCATCAATCACTGGCGTGGGGATCACACTGTACTCCGCCAGGCCGCCGGAGATCGCGTAACCGTAAGCCATACTTACGCCCTTATAGAAGACATCGGCCTGGACTACGAAGCGCTCACCAATGTGAAATCGGCCAGTTAGATTAGCGCCGATACCAACGATCGTTACAGAGACCTCATGTCCCAACGTAACCGGATCCGTCGCTAACGTGCGGCCGGTCATGCGGGGATGGTTTTCACCAAGGCCAATTACCTTGGTGTCGGAGAAGCATAGCCCACAGGCATCCTGTCGAACCAGTAGCTCATCTGCGCCAAAAGTTGGCACGTCGACTACTTCTGGCTTTCCGTCTTTGCCGAGGTTTTCCAGGCCAGAACCATAAAGGTGCCAGCGCTGCATCTTTGCGGGAATGGGGCCGCTGCCGGAGCGGTATGTATCGAGAGTAGGTTCACTCATGCTTTTCTCCTCGTCGGCAAATCTCCGCTTCAGACTGCCCCGGCTCGGGGATATACTGGGCTTCGTGCCGACTGGCTCAATTCTCCTCGGGTTCTCACCGAAGGAAACAACTATTTGCCGCCGATCTGTTTCTGGCGATAATGCTCATCGGGGCGGGTGTGGATGCGGTCGACCTGGGCCTGTGTCATGAAATTTGGTCCTCCAAGTGCATACGTGCCAAGGATAACGCGGGCGGTTTTCACATACATCGAAGTTATCG
>CAIXIX010000050.1 GCA_903919615.1 uncultured Chthonomonas sp. | reverse complement strand
TCGCGTCCCATGCGTGAAAACAGACTGAACGCAAACACCAGAATCACTGCGCACTTTCAAACAGAATCACTGCGCACATAAAAACAGAACAGGTGAACACTTTCCTTCGGAATCACTGAACACTTTCACCAGAATATGCAATTAGCAAGACGCAAAGGGCTTTCGGAGATTGGGACGACAAGGATCAGCGAACATGGCGTAAGATACGCCGTAACCGATTATGCTCCCGCGCTATCACCGCGGTTCAGCGAACGCGTCAGGAAAGGCGGCCCGCCTCAGCACATCGATGACCTAATGCCGGTCATTGCATTTCCGGATATGTCGGATAGGCTCCATGAATTGTATCTCGAAACGGACTGCGCTACCTCACGACCGCTCGTGTTTGTAGACACGATGCCCGATACGTCGCACGCGATTGGCCTTCCCGGATTTCATCTGGTTCTCGTTGCCCCTACGTTGCCCGAGCTTTTCTTCCTGCTCGATGCTTCCCGAATTCATGAAACAATAATTGCGCATGAGCTTGGTCATATCCGGGTCGAGATGGTGGAGCGGATAGAGGATTTCAGGCATCCGAGAGACCAGTCCGATCTTCCAAAAATTACCCAGTTCTACCATATCCAGTCGTTTGTAATGGACTTACGCGTGAACGATATGCTGGAGCGGCGCGGATTCGATATGTCCATCATCGCGGGCCACCAGGTCGAGACGATACACAATTTCGCGGCAAACTGCGCACGCGGAGAGAAGCCCAGCAACCCGCGAGTTCTGGCAGGCATCATTAACTCGCTTGCCGGTGCTCTGCTTGAGATGGAACGCTTCCCGGCGAAGTCCAGCAATGCCATAAAAGACTCTATTGAGCTCATCCAGAGTCATCTGCCGGAAGCGTTCGAACCGGCACGAGGTTTTGTAGAGAGCGTACTCAGGCACGGATATGATAGCTGCGAGGCGGTAAAGCGCGTTGTGGATGAATGCTGTGCCATTTCGTTCGCCGCGACCGGCGATACTTTTGACCCCGAAACCGACCTCGTCGAGGTGCCCCACGAAGAGCCTGCATGGGACAAGCACCCCGGGTTCCTGACAATACTCCCACCGAGCAATAAGCGCGAAGTATTTCGGCGTGCCGCAGAGTGCGGCGTAACCGGAACTGCAAAGTACGAGGTCGCAGTTACGGGCCGTGAGCACGTGTCAGTCTTATTGACTGATTCGGCGCTCCCTGCACCCATTCGCTTCGGGTTGAGCCTTGATGTTCCGGTGCAGCCGCACTGCATGCCAAACGCTCCGCTTCAGCAAGTTCCAATCGGCAGCGCCTATATTCCGCCGCCAGGATTGCCGTACAACGGAAATCGCCACAGCTTCGAACCGGCCGCTCCTGACCCGTACAGAGGATTACCGCAACATGCGAGAGATGCGTTTACGCGGCATGAACAGCTAGCTCGCCAGTCGCGAGACCCGTTCGTCGCAGCTCATCCTAACCAACCGCCGTGGGAGCCGCAAATGAACCAGTTCGGCGTGACGGCAGGATTCGCAGGATACCGGCCTCCGGATCCCTGGGGGGCGCCGGGCCAGACAGGACAGGGCCGCAATGCGGGTGACTATGACCCACATGCCGAACGGCAAGCAAGAATACAGAGGCAGAACGAAGAACATCAACGGCAACGCGATGCGGACTTGCAGCGACGCCGACTTGAGCAGATGATAATGTCTGAAACCCAGCTCGCAACCGGGAACGGTTGTGATTTGCGGCCCGCGTTGACCGAAGGCGGTGAGAACTACGCTAAGCTGAACCCGCGAAGGGTGCTGGAAGCAGACGGCGGAAACCGCAATTACATGGCGGGGATCGGACTGTTTCTGAGTCGGGTCGGATGGGGCCAGCAAATGGCAGGCGAGCACCCGTATGGTTATGCGAGGAATAACCCGGTTAGTTATGTGGACCCGCGGGGTGCCGACCCGGAATATGGACCTGGTTATAGCTGGGACAGAGAGCAACTAATGAAGTGTCGTCAGAAACCAAATTCCCCTGCAGTATGTTTTGACTGCGCTTACAGCTTTATTCGCGACTCTCTGGGAACGGGCAAGCAAAGCGATTACATAATCTGTGTGCGCACCAATGCGTACTGCAAATCTCACATTAATTGCGAGAACGGATATCGACGGAATTCGTTTCCGCTTAGCCCTGCGCCGCCACTTCCCTCAACGTTGCCCAATTGCCCGCCTGTGATAGCTTGGATCCCTGAGGATCTACTTGATTGTATCGGTACCTGCGCGGCAATATGTGCGGCAGCAGGTACACACTCGATAGAATTCTGCCGTAAGGCGTGTCCGGCAATATGCAATAAGATGCGCAGACCAATCTGTGACCAGTTATGGGACGCGTGTCTGGAGTATGGAGAAATCGGTTCTCTGCGAAACAAGGAGATGGAAGAACAATGTCTGGAAATGTACAACTCCGTTTGTGGCGGCAAGTAAGTTTGTTTCAACGGCGATGCATGACACTGGTGAAGCAGAGGTCTCCTTTGTGACTCCTCGCGAGATTGAACAAGCCCGCATTGACTTAGCGAGCGCTGATTATCGCAAACGGGCCAAAGCGGTGTTAACCATCGGCAGAGCCTTTGGCGCTACAAGCGACATTGTACGAATTGCTCATGAAGACCCCTCCGAGCACGTCAGGATGATGGCGGTAGTTAGATTGGGCAAGGACCACGTCGGCGAATTAACTGAGTGCCTAATTGACCCAAGTGAAAAGATTGTCTGTTACGCCTGTGCCGCGATCGGCAGTTTTGGTAACGCAGTACACATTGCGGCCCTGGAACCGCTTTGGGCAGACGCTCGCTGGCGAGTAAAGTTCGGTGCGTGTGAGGCGATGTTTCGGCTTGGTAGAGCGGACGGTGTGCTTGAGAACCATATTCACCAGCTGTGGCTAAATGAGGAGTATCTTGATCACGAGAAATCGATCCTCCACCTGCGTGACCTGGATGGTGCTGATCGAGCAAAAGGCGAAGTGGGCAAGCTGACGCTAGATGAACTGACCAAGGGAATCCGGCGGCGAATGCTCGAGAACCGAGTATAGAGGTGTTTTTATCCCGGATCCAACCGGCGGTCAGCCGGCCCCGTTTCCATACAGCAACGATGGCGAGAATAGGAGCCTTTTCTAGATGTCCGTCCATAAACACCTGGTCGCCAGACTGATCTTCCCCTTCGCACTTTTGGGAGGAATATTGGCGCCTTATCGGCATGCTATCGGCATTCAGAAGAGTTTCCACCATGTGCCCGCCAACCGCACTCTCAGCATGTCGATAAATGATTTTATTGAATACGATGCTGCACAACGCGGTATTGCGAATACTATGCAGGCGAACCAGGCGGCAGAGTACTACAGTACATGCCTCCACAACCGCATAATCACCCGCGCAAAGCTTCAGGCCCCCGGTCGGCGTCTCTTAATTCTCCAATTAGACTCCGCGTGTCTATCGTGGCTCGATTCCTACTTCCAATGTCAGATGCGTATGATTGGCGACGGAACATTTTGGACCGGGGAATACTACGATTCAAGGGTCAAACTCGAGCTACGGATAGCGAAACTTGAAACCACCATAGCCGGAAAACAAATGCCTCGACACCTGGCAGGCAAGTCACACAGAGGCGGAGTTGATTCAGCTTGGTGTTACGGCGCAACCAATATATCAGCATTAAAAAAGAACCTGCTGCAAACGAAATATCGTGCGGACAGGGGGGCTCTAGCCGATTGCATTGCGCAATGTTCAGCATCTTGTCGGCGGCTTGATGCGCTCGGAGCAGTGATGACTCGATATCAGCGAAACGACATGGCACGAACGGTGGCGCTCATTGCCTCGTCAGTTACAATGGACGAATAACCCTACCACGCGTCATATGTAATATATGCAGCGACTTTGGCAGCACACCCACGACACTGCTGGTTCGAAATGCTGAATGATGGTACAGCTCGGCATATGTTGTTCCGTTCGTGGTCGGCAATTGGCCTTATCGACTACTCGGCTGCTTACCGTTCATTGCTGCCTCTGCGTTTCGCCTCAGCCCCATCCACTTCGCACGTTTCACAGCGCTCCCTTTGAATGCAACCCGAAACTGCTCTTCGCTCAACAGCGCGATCTCTTTAACTGTGCTGTTCATCGTGACTTCTCGTGGTTGAAATGCAGGCTCTGTAGTCTCGACAAGTGTGGGATTGCGCGAGCTCTCCGGCGGTCGATTAAACGGGCACACCTCCTGGGAAGTATGTACCAAAAACAGAACACACTCTTTGGCCCAAAACAAGGCGATTGACTACGTACCAAACGCCTCAATCGTGCGGTTGCAGCGGCCACGAATTATCTCGGCAACGCCTGTGCCAGCAGCATTGTTAGGAGTGACTTCGGGAAGCTTCTCCACAATGGTTGCGGCGAGAGCTTGAACGCGTCGCCTTACGCCAGGCTTTGCCAGTCCGTTCTCGTCCGCGAGACGCTCGAAGTGCCTCGGATATATTCTTGCTGACTCATACTCACCACCGAGTTTCATCGCCATTCTCTTTGAAAGATCGGGATAGTAGGCGGTGCATATGAGATCGTAGAGCGGCGCAAACGAGGTCGCCAGTGCTTGTGCTGACGTTCTGCGATACAGAAGCGAGAAATTCTTACCATGAGCATCGTTGTTGCCTATCAGATAATTATAGATAATCGCGTCCAATAGAGAGCCGATGTCCTTAGCGGGAATCAAACATGCGTCGCGAATCAGTTTGAAGCAGTTTTGGATGCTTGGGCCGCCCTCGCGCTCGTACTTGTACTCTGAAACGATTCCTAGAGCCTGGCAGAAGTCTTCCTGATGTAAGCGCTGAAACCCGTCCTCGCTGGTTCGGTCATATCGCTCCACAAGCAGGTAATGAATTCCTTCCGTCTCGTGCATGGAAACAGATGGTGTCGGCAATCCAACCGCCTTCGCGAGCTTCATGCACAGATATTCGTTCGCCACAATTCCGCCCAGGCGCGCTATCTCAGGTTTAAGAATGTGTGTACTTGGAGTTACTCCAAGAGGTATCGAGATTTGCCCGTCTGCCACACAAACCGCCAGTTTATCCTGTGCGCCCGCGAGAGAGATTCGAATGTTATCCTCGCCAGCCAACAAGGGACGTTGAGGCAAGCTCCTGAGAATGTCTGCCAACGCATGATCCGTTAGCGTGTGTATCTGCCCACTCTGCTTTGGTAAGGATTGGCCAGAGGGCACAAATGTAATAGCTCCCGCGCATTCACCGCCGATAACCTCTAACAACGCCACGTCGTTCCTGGCACTTATGCCAGCGTTACGCGCGATGATCTCACGGTTTTGGCCTTCAGGCAGTATTCCACCAAAGAATCCCTTACACTCCCTTTGTGTAAATGGCGCTGATCTCAGTGGTACTGACTGCGACAACGCACTTCTGTCAGGAGTCGTTAGCCAGCTCCCAGCGTACGTGAAGGTCATGTCGCCATGAATATCTTGAGCGAGGACTCCAACCAGATCTTGACTTAAATATACATCGAGCTGTCGTGCCACTATGCTTCATCCCGCGCTTTCTCCGGTTGCGGGTCTGGTGTATCGACTGGCGACACGAAATTCATCTGTATTCCCAACACGTTGAGCACCGTCAATGCCTTTTGAAGCTGACACGTAGGCTTGCCCTTTTCCAGTTCAATGATAAATCGCAATCCTGTGCCAGCGGCAAGTGCGAGACTTTCTTGCGTTAGCCCTAGTCCCTTGCGCGTTAGCTTTACCAGTTCGCCCAGCGACGTGGAGTTATATTTCATTTTCGTTCTCTCAATATTCCCGATCAGTAATATAGTAATATTATACACCGATATCTGAAAGCAAAGTTACCGAACGGTAACATATATTTAAAAACAGTGCAAACCTGAGTATATTGTTCCTGATCGGGAATATGTCAGTAAACTGTCATGGCAGTTGTTGGCGGTACGTTAAGAACAATATAAACACGAAAACTGGGCTGACAGATTTCGCTGTCAGCCCAGTTCACGCTCAATTCTGAGTCCGCTCAAGACCATCATCAGTCAGTGCGTCTAAAGACCTTCTTCGGCACAGGATTCTCTTCTGGCACATCGCAGTACTGTTTGACCCATTCCTGTGTCACAACGCGGATCTTGTCAACATATCTCCCAGTCGGCGTGACAATCTGTATGCGCTTTAAAAATTGGCGCGATATTGCCTTGCGATCAGGTGCATCCATTTCTTCCCACACGGCATCAAATCCGACTGCTTGAACTGCAAAGAGTGTTGGCACTATTCCCGATAGATCAGGCTGATTTAGGGCTTCCTGCAAATTGGCAATCTCTGCATTTACCGAATCGATCTCGCGCTTATTCTCGTCAACTTTCTGCTTCAACTGTGCCTCTCCAAATTCCTCAAGGACGAAAAGTCCGTGAGCACCCATGTATCCTTCTCTGCTTGCCGCTAACTTGATTTGCTGCTTGAGCAGCAGATTAAGTTGTCGACGTAGCACGTCCCTATCGTCTGCTTTCTTCTTCTCAGGAATAATCAGTTCGATGGGTAAAGCTTCGATTATTGACTTTAGTATGTGTTTGACAGCCGACTCGAACTTTGGTTGACTTATTCCACTTCCAGCATGAGCATCGACACGTTGGCTGCAATCGCATGTGTAGTAATGCTGTTTACTCGTCATGCCTCTTCCATTTGAACAGAACAAAATACCAGTTAGCCACGGTCCTCTGAGAGAAGAAGCTCGTTCGGTAGGTGCTTGCTTACGCGAGCTTACCAAATCTTGCAGGCGCTCCCATTCTTCGAGAGTAAGGAGTTTCGAATCAACATAATCTTTGTCACTAATATATCGACGAATCTGTTGTTCGGTATTTGATAATATCCATTTGCTGCGATGAAGTGATACTTTGTGCTTCATTGTCACATTGGCGAATCGATGTGCGGGCCATCCACAATAGATCGGGTTTCCGATCCACATTAGAATAGTCGAGTGGTTCCAGATTGTGCGCCCTTGCGGTGTTAAAGGCCAACCAGTCGTCTTGGCGAGTTTCGTAAAATGCGTGGCAATACGCCTGGCACCCATCTTTTGGATTAGACGAAACGCCTCTTCAACTACTCTCCACTCTTCCTCAACTACAACATAGTATCCAGGCTCAACAAGCTTGCGGTTACGATATACTGGCTGTACCCAGTCTATACCGTATGCAGCTTCGCCAGCCATCTGGACTCCCTTTCGAGCACGAATTGGGTTGTTCTTCTTTAACTTGTGACTCGTCTCTAGTACAGTCTGTCTGGCTTGGAGCGCACTCTGGTAATAGGTATTCTGGTATTTGTAATCGAAGTCAGGATCGCTAAAATCCCAGACGTGGGCATCTGTGATTAAAGTGATTCCACTTGCCTTGAACACGGAGTAGATTCGTGCGGCGTCGGTCATTTCAACTCGCATCAGCCTGTCGAATTGAGGAACAAAGAGACGCCCAACTCGCCCAACTCTGACCAATTCAAGTAGGGCCAGAAACTTTTGCCTACCAGCATTGTTAGTCGCTGACGCAGCTTCAAGCATTACGTTTGAAGGGGAGATAGTTGTCTCCATAGACTCGGCAAGGTAGAGGATCTGAAATCTTCTGTCCTCTAACAACTCTTCCACAGGCCGACTATCTAGACCCTGATCTTCCTTAGAGATCCGTGCGTATCCATAATCCTCGCGTTGAGTGGTGTCCAATCCAGGTTTCACGTTACGTGCCATATCACGCACCTCCCTTATGGACTGGTTCAGCACAAATGACAGCGGTTGTCTCGTTGGCGAAATTCAGGTTTGCCGCGTCCCAGTCAGCAGCAACGGCGGCACGCGTTTCTGGATGGTTGCGGTAAACGTTTTCAAGAGCACGTTCAAGGACATCGCAAACAACAGCAATGTGGTTGCCTGTCGACAACGCCCCGTCGCAACGAAGTGTCGGCACTCTTATCGAACCGATTGTGGTGTTCTGCAGTGCTTTAGGTGTGGGTACAACGCCGACTTCGAGGCCATTTATTTCATTAACTTTATTCATTTATCTCCTCCTGGCGGCGGTCCACGAAGCGCTTTGTGCGCCTCGAACCGTCGTTTTCAGCGGAGAAGTAAGTTGATATTCGGAGTTAAGGGAAAATCCACATGAAACATGCGAAATCTGCAAATATAGAGGCGGATAATTGTTGTTCATACCGCAGAAGCAGATGCCAAATTCTCTTAAGGGAAAATTTCCCTCCGCCACAATTTCGGCAGCGAGAGGGACAAACTCGCATCGAAAAGGTCCTATCTGGGCACTCGAAAATAGGTAGCTCTCGATATCCCAACGGCCTTGCAGATCTCATCAACCGAAGAACCACCAGCGGCACGCATAGCTTCTACCGCAGTTATCTTTGCTGGCGTTGCGGCTTTGGGCCTACCGCCAATTCGACCGCGTTCACGGGCCGAAGCAAGTCCAGCATTGACGCGCTGTTTGATAATCTCGCGTTCAAATTCTGCAAGGGCACCGAATACATGGAAGATCAACTTTCCACCTGGTGTGGTTGTGTCAATCGATTCAGTTAATGACCGAAAGCCGATGCTCCGCGCTTCCAATGCTTGAACGATCTCGATTAGATCCTTCAGCGACCGACCAAGCCTGTCCAGCCTCCACACGACTACCGTATCTCCCTCCCTGGCGTATTCCAGCAGCGACTCAAGACCTTTGCGTTCGAACTTCGCGCCAGATATCGTGTCCTGGAAAATGCGGCTGCAACCAGCAGCATTAAGAGCGTCAGTTTGTAGAGCATGGGTCTGGTCTGTCGTAGAAACCCGCGCGTATCCGATGTTCGCCATTTTGGTGTCCTTCCGAGAGTCTCAATAACCCCTCGTGGGCCGCACGAGGAACTTTGCAATTGAGACTGGTATATGAGACCAGCGGCGTGCGGGGAGAAGTTAAGGGAAAATCGGATTCGGGGCAGTTATAGGAAACAGTAGTTTTTGAGGTGGGATTAGAGTTAATCGAGCTGGTTAGGGCCAACCGAAATACTGCCTGGTGTTGACTTGAGCATCAGTCCACAGTAAGGAACTACGGCATATAACAGTGGCAAATGGTTGACAAAGGTTCTGTCGCAAGAATGCTAAGGTTTTCCGTGGTAGTTCTGGAACCGTGCTCGCCATGCACGGTTAATATAGCCCTTGCTCTCTGAAAGGCGACTTCTAGTTGTCCCGTCAGGAGTACTGAAATCAATTTGGATTACACCATTTGTTTCAAGCCATATGCCATCGAGGTAGCGCACTGCAAACCTGTTCAAGACAGAGTCTTCAGTTACGAGCGTCGCACACAGGTCAAGTGTGGATGACAATATGAGAATATCGTTAATAGTATTGCGGATGTTGCCTTTTGGGTTGAATTCTGAACAAAAGCTCGACAGGAGATCGAAACTGCGCTTTGCGGCTGTTTCAGCTAGCGGTAGGCATTCAATGTTATTGTCCAGCAGGAAGGTAAACCTGCCGCGAATAGTCTTCTGTTGCTCTTTGGGCAAGAAACTGATCGACTGACAAAACGACGGATATGACTTGGAGTTGATGAATTGTGAGATTGCGCGATGACCGTATTCGATGATGGACGGATGATCCAAACCAAATTCTAATATAATGCGGTCCGTTAAGTTGCGCGTGAATGAATGATCTCTAAGAAATGGACGCGAATACGTCATCAAAGGCATGTGCAAACGACTGGCTAGAGGAACATGGTATAGCGGCTTGTTCGTAGCCTGATCACGCATAAGTAGAAATTCCTGCGCAGTCACGGAACTGATGTGTTTGTTTCGGACATCATAGGTGCCATGCTTCTTTGCTGCGTAGGAAATAATCTGGGTATCGAGGATCTCATACTTCACAAGCGCCCTCCGAATCGTATTCATTAGCATATGGTACCTAAAGTTGAGCTAGCGGTCATTCATCTAGCACGTTAAGCGAGCAACGAACGATATGGCAAGCCTTACTTTGTTTCAAACGAAACTTACAGGCACTGAACCATCGCCCGATGAATTTCTGGTAACCGTGCAGCACAATCAGCCATGATCTCCGTGAACTTCGAGCTAAACGACTCCGAGTGATATTTACAATCTGGATGGCAATGGGTTACCTCATGGGCCGCTAATGTCAAAAGCCGCGCAGTTGACTCCCATTCTTTCAGCTTGTACTTTATATTGCCGATACTGTAAACGGCTCCATCGCGACACTCCACAGGGTTGAACATCAGAGCGAAGCTACCGTCTGGTTGTTTCTGATTTGCTGCCTCCATGTCTGGATCAATGACAAACCCAGGCCGCCAGGCAATGCTCTCGGTGCAAGTGAGTCTGCAGAACGATTCTAAGGCAGCTTCACAAGCGATGATCCATTGCAGAAGCAATTTGCGCCTTTTTGCACCGTGAACTCCGTTCCAATTCGCTGGTGTAAAGAGCCTTGAAGCTCGAACAAGAGCAGCGTTATTATTTGTTTTGGTCAAGATGACCAGACCATCTGTAACTGGATCGTGCTGCTCTAAATAGCCAGACAGTACTGGGCTATTGCTTCTGATACCGCTGCATGGCATGTTCGCGGAAACGTAACCTTGCGGACCACAATCAACCTGCATAGCCGTTTCGGTATATGTTTCTACAGAACTTGATGGCGCTCGGAATTGCCGCGCATTACCAGCAAGAATCTGTGTTTTGGGAGCATTGTTGTCGCGGAAAGCCGATAGTGTATCTGTGCTGATCTCTTGGACGAACTTGTCAAGCTCTTCCCGATACACCTGTTTCAGGCTGTCGCGATTAGACAGCAATACTTCGCGGCTGCGAGATGGATCGATCTCCAAAACTACTTGAACTGGCGACTGGTGATACAAAGAGTACATAAGAAGCGAATTGGTTCTGACCAAAAGCCGATTTCGATGTCCACTGGTTTTATTCACATGTACAGTGCCGAAGGATAGAGTGCGTTCCACACTCCTACGATAACACCAGGATTTGAATTTCTCACCGCTAATGGTGACTTCCGCCGTAAGCTGCGACATACCGAGATAGCTCCGAAAGGCATCCAGGAGTTCGCGCGGCGAAATATCCAGTTCGGCCCACGCAATCTGGATGCGGAACAGGCAGCCCTTGATCTCGGGCAGCCCATCGATTATATCGAAGTCAGCGCCGCTGCCTTTCACCAACATGTCTCTGGTTCGGATCTCATATGAGCGCTGGCAGAAACACACCAGTTGCCTGGCAACCCCCATTCCCCCTGTAGTGGCACCAGTATTTTTCGTCGTTGCCCCTAGCGAGAAAAACACATTCTCCAAAACCTCGCGAGACATTCCAGTTCCGTCGTCAGAAAACAGCAGGTCCGTTCCGTCGGCGGTGGAAGCGATCTCAATATCAATGTGCTTAGCGCCCGCGTCAACTGCATTTTGCAGCAACTCTCTCGCTATGGCTAACTTCACATTTCCATACGAACGGGCTTCGTTACGAAAAAACTGCGGGCCGATGGTTATCTGTGGCATGAATTTGATCTCCTATTCATGCCGTTAGCAGTGGTTTATGAGGTGTTAAGGGAAAATTTGCGGATTTTGGGTAGTTTTTGTCGTGCAGTTAAGGGAATTTCCCCGAACTAGGTGCCGCCTCAGAAAGCCCAGAAGAATAGAAAGTGCCAATAACACAAACCAGTCGGCCTAACACCTCTGAAAATCTTGTCCGCGATAACGGACAACATCAACAGCCCGAGCAGATCAGTTAGGCGTTCTGCTTGGGCTGTTTGACTTGGGTTGAACTAGGAGACTCATATGAGAAATGATATTTATAGAGACAGAGACGCTCGCGCGGGCAGTAACCCAAGTCGAGACAGTATCGATGTCAGACTATCTGCCGCAATTCAGCAATACGTTCGCGCGAAGGAGCGTGCTAATCATTGTCACGAACAGTTGGCGGGCCTTGAGAATAGGGCAGAAAATCGACTAACAGTTATTAAAGCTCTTGAAGATGTAAGGGCAGCTCAACAAAAGATTGACAGAATTGAAGCTGAGAAAGACTCGAAAATTCTTGTTCCTCGCAACAGAAAATCGCGCGGAAGAGCGGTCACAGATTAGTGGTAAAGGTTAGGGCTAGGTAGGTAAAGAGATTAAAAGGATACAGATAAATTGGAGGATTGATAATGGATACATTTGATGAGATAACGGGAATGTTAGCCGAAGTGCAGAAACACTATGATGACTGCCTGAACGAATACGAAATCTGCCAGAAAGAGCTGTTCAATAATGCGGATGACTACAACAAAGAACAATATCGCCGCGCAACAAAGGCACTGAAAGTTGCGTTTGAGCTACTCGAAATGGGAAAGGAGCAAGTTGCTGAAGCGATCAGCGATTGGAAACAAGATTGTCTTCAGGACCGCGACGTATATTCCGACTAACAGTGGCCCGCGCTAACAGGTTACTCGTGCGCAATAACCCATACCCCGCCAGCATCACATCCCCAGATGCTGGCCTCTTTTTGTATCAAGCCACCGATTTGCCGCCTCGAAAATATCTTTTCCGCCTTTCCTACGCGCGCGCGAACCTTTTATATACGCGGGGGAGAAAGCGTGTGTGTAGCCCTCGATCTGAAGAATTGTCATTGGTACACACAAATTTTCCCTTAACTTGAACTTCGACATGCTAAAGCAATGTGGACGAAATAAACGGTAATCAATGGAAACACCAGAAAACGAATTCAATTCGAAATAATTGATATTTAATCAATCAATCCGACTCCCTTAACAGTGTCCCGACCAGGCTATATAACTACGAAACAGCTCAATCAGCATGATCGGAATTAGATGAAAAGTCGCCCGAAGATCCGTTTTCAAAATAGTTCGGTTGCCCTGTGTGAAAACCAGCAATTACGCACGATGAAAAAAGCGGTGACACGAAAACCTGAGCCGAATTGAGGTCGCCGCACGGTTTAGAAAGGACCGTAATTAACGACAATTATGATTATTGATTTGACCAAAACACCTGAGCATAGCGCTCCCAAGCAGAACATTGAACAGCCAGATATCAAGAACAAAGGCCAATGGGCAAAGGAAGGCTTCAAGCCCAAGTCAGGTGAGGAGCCATTTCGCATCAAGAAGTACCGTGGCGACGGTTTTACGGGTGAACATCACCTTTACACCGCAGACCAGATGGTTGCTATAAAGCGTAAACCTGCTCCGAAACCCGCAGAGCTTATTGATACTCTCGCTGCCGTTTTCGAAGTGACCAGATACGCAAAGCGATGCCGCGATGCCGCTAGTAGGTGCTACCAATCCGATGTGCACGGTTTTGCAGGAAGCTGGCGAAATCGCAAGGATGAGATGTATCGACTGAAGGGACAGGCACTGCATTATCTTTTGGCAGACGGTCGCCTTGAACACTCTGGCTATCACCTCTTTGAAGGCAAGTGGGCGGAGCTACTAACTGGTGGCGGATACAGCTTTCATCGCCCGTGTCCCAGCCAACCAGATGTTGACATTCAATCGCTGCCCAGCCTCGCCGATATTGAGGCAAAACCCAAGGAATCGGCGGAGCCTAGGCTCACAGATGCAGTGTTTACATTGGAGCAGTATTTGTCGGGCAAGAAGCAGGTTCAGGTCTATGAATGGCCTGTTCGAAAGAAGAAGAAGGCAAAGTTACGATGCTACCACTGCGGTTATAGGGGGCATGTTCAGCGTGACTGTCCCGAACGCGATGACGCTTATTGAGGTGAACGCTGCGGCTAGGAGACATCTTGGCGAGCGATGATGATTTTATACGGTTTCGCGGCAAGCATCGCGAAGACCACGTTGTAAACACAACCCGCCTGGACCATTCAGGCATGTAAAGCGTTGGCGTCGAATGGCTCTCGATGCTGGCAGATTTGATTTGTTGTTTGACCGCCAGAGGGCGGAGAAAAGGAAGGTGAGATGAGTAAGAGTCAGTTTGACAACTTGGGTTTGAAGAGCGATGAGATGGTGCGCGATCTCCATCGATTGGCAGTATTGACAGGTCTCGAACCCGCCACAGATAATGATGGCAAGTACGATCAGAATGAGAATAATGAAGTTGGATCGCGCGTAGTGGCACAACTACTACCGCTAATGAACCTGATGGTCCGTTTGGGATTGCTATCTGTCTCGCTGGATAGGATTAATAATCCAGCGGTTGAGGAGTTTCTCAAAAAGAAGATCCAATCCGTTGAGTTCATTGCCTACCATGCTTGTGCTCAGGGGAATATTGTTATCTGTGCGGGCGACTATGTCGACCACAAGCTTATGTGATCACTGAGCTTAATCTCGACCGAGATATAGCACACCAACCTGGCCCCGCACTGATGAGCATGCAGTGTGGATTTACCGCTATTAGACCCGTCGCTTGTAGGATCTTGCTCTACTACAAGCGACATTCACGCTCCCGAAGGAGCAATCAGGTAATTGGCGGCCATCGCGCCGCCCGCGAATTAAGATGCGTGATTTAGATAAAGAAAGAAGAAAACTACGATTATGGAAAACAACAACAGTGAGCAGAATCAAACTACCAACCCCTACAAGATCGTGTTAAGCGATGAAATCCAAAGCGACATTGAACGCATATTCGACCTTTGCGACTTAATCGATGAGGCAGAAGATGAAGATGCTGAAGAGGATTATTTGCACCAACACTCTGTTATCCAAGAACGCCTCGTGAGGGCATTCACTCCCCACGTTCAAACTTTGATAGACGCTAGGCTACTCTGGGTCTTTATCGGCGGAAGTTATACCCAGGCGAAGAAGTACCTTAGCAAAAAGTACGTACATGCATGCTTTGTTGCAGACGAAATCCTCGATAGTGACTGCATAGCAGTGGTTGCTGGTGATATGGTTGCTTGCCAGGAATCTTCATATCCTAGAAAGAATCGCAAGAAATCCCAGGTCGCATAGCAACGCGGCAGATACATACCCGCCAGGTGGCCACAAAACCGCCTGGTTTGCGGTTCTCACGCTCCAGATGGAGCACCCAGTAAAGGGCGGACAGTAGTGCCGCCCGCAATATATCATGTTTGATTTACGATACTAATGATAAGGAACAATACAAATGGACGTATTAGATGAGATTACTGAGATGTTGGAACGCGCGCAGAAGCGATATGACGATGCACTAAACGAGTACGAATGCCGCAAAAGGAATTGGTTCGAGTGCCCTGGCAATTATTCCAAGCAGCAGATGAGAAATGCAAAGGATGCATTACAGACTGCATACGAACTGCTCGAAGCAGCTCAGGAGGAGGCTGCAGAAAGGTATGTAACATTGGAAGAAGAGGAAGAAGACTAACGCGGATATCCTTGCTCCCGAGCATCTACCTTCAAGGGGACAAATCTGCTTCCAAATGAGACCTCATAATCCTCATTTCTGGAGAGATAATATCACCTACAGCGCAGTTCTAATGAGGAACGCTGGCTTAAGACAATAATATCGCGATCACAGCGTTTATTGTTGTATGAGCGATGAATACGCATAATCTGCCGCTGCTGCATCGCGGTCGCACTAAAACGGTGCGCAATCATGGCCGCCAGGGAATAGCTATTCCGATCTCTGGCGGTTGTAATTCAACGTAAACAAAAGGTACGGACTGATGGATGACAATGAAAAACGAAGCCAGCTCATTCCATTGATCGGGCAGTTTGTAAACAAGACCAATGTTGCCAAGGTAGTGGATTGGATCATTGAATCGCGATATAGCTTCCCCGAAAAAGGACGAAGTGCCATAGAAGACTCTGTTGTCGCTTATGAAAAGGCCACTGGCAAACGCGTGTATTGGCCCGAGAACTGCTCCGCAGTGTACAACTACATCGTAAGGGAGCGCTTTGGCTTCGCCACCGATCAGGCACTCAGAGAGCAGGATGATCGACTTGCCAACGGTCTCTGGGTAGAAACTACAGGTTATCGCGAATGGCGCGGTGGAACATTCGCCATGACAGAATTCGACCAGAAATACACGGTGGAATACGCTGCAAATATCATCTATAAGCTGCTTGAGCCTAAGCTGTCTGATGCCCACAGGGCCTACAAAAAGCAAAGCTTCAAAGCAAGGTACCAGCACTGGGATACTGATAAGCTGAAAGTCGCTATCGTCGATCATCTTCGGGAACACCGCCGTGAGGAATTAAACCAGGACCAGATCGCAAACGCGCTGCAGGCGCAGTCCGCCTTTGTATTCAGGGTTCTGGAAACCATCGTTGCCGATACAACTCTGGGAATAATCACTTACAAGGCCAACCGCAAGAGCGAAGGAAAGCACTCTGCCAGCCGCCAAGTGTATAAGTATGCTCCACAGAGAATCGCACTTACACAAGCAAAGGATCGGAACAGCTACCTCCATGTGCTTGTAAAGCATGTGCTCCGCAATAAGCCAGGCATCCCGCGATCTCAGGTATTCACAACCCTGAAGAAGAACCTTGGCCAGCTCGATAACAAGAAGGTATACGAAGTCCTGGACGAAATGATCGCGGCAGGGGAAATGGTCTGCGAGGGTGTCGCTGACAACAACGCCAGACTATGTTGGTTGGTATGACCGAGCAGCTATTTCCAGGTGTCTACAGCGGTCTTCAGGCGGTTGTGGGATGGTTGTGGGATTGAAGCAGATCGGTTGTGGGCTAAATCGATTTCGGTTGTGGGATGACAGGCAAAGTGGTTGTGGGATTGCAGAGACTGTGGTTGTGGGCTGTTGTTCGGAATTGATGACCCCACAACCAGTTTCGGTTATGGGATGAGCTTGAAATCGGTGTTTTTGGCGGTCCTTCACGTATTAAAGAAACAGAATACATAAAACTGTATTACTCAATACGGAAAGATAAAAACGAATCTAAGAATACGTAGTATACGCCAGGACGTGCTTCGCACTTGGTCGCTCCGCTCCCACCTGGCTACTTACTACGTGCTCAAAGTGAGCACCT
>CAIXIX010000049.1 GCA_903919615.1 uncultured Chthonomonas sp. | reverse complement strand
CAGGTTGATTTGGTCATCTCCCTAATTCAACGGAACCGCCGAGGCGGGAACGCGCTTAATGCACATTCCCGCCTTAAATTTCACAAGAGTGGTACAGTTTCAAGTTATCCGAATCGTTACATGCTCATTGTATCATTGACAATTGTTGAGACTGCTCGATATTCGCGGCTGCATTGTAACTGCTGACGCTTTAAACTGTCAGCGCGCAACAGCGGAGCAAATCACAAACCAGGGTGGTACTTTCGTACTTGCGCTCAAAGGTAACCATTCAACGCTGTATGAAGGAGCTCAGATCTTTGCCGAATTCGCAGCCAAGGACAATTACATTGACCTTCTAACAGACGTCGTCCACACCTGTGATAAGGGGCATGACCGCATTGAAACACGCTCATACCGCGTCATTGATCTCCCCGATACAACAGCCTGGGCGGATGCGAAAAAGGCGTGGCACGGCCTCAAGAGCATAGGCATCGCAGAATGCACGCGCCAGACAGATAACAAGACGAGTACAGAAACACGATACTACCTCACGGGTATCTCCGTTGCTGAAGGCAACAGCGCCAAGCGTTTTGCGAGAGCATCAAGGTACCACTGGGGTATCGAGAACAGGCTACATTGGGTGCTCGACGTCTGCTTCAATGAAGATGACTGTTGCGTCCGTAAAGACAACGGACCCGAAAACTTGGCTACCCTGAGGAAGTTAGCACTAAACCTCATAAGGCGAGACACACTCACGAAAGCAGGTATCAAGACAAAGAGGATGAAGGCTGGTTGGAACGATGCCTATCTTGAGAGCCTGTTGCTCAATTAAGATGCGTTTGCCCTGACAAAACCGGAGCCGTGTGCAAGGCAACGACCTACTCGCTCGACTCCTGGGATCGTGGCACCGGCAATCAGGTGTGCTGGTGCCATCGGCGAGCCTTTATCGGTAAAGCAAGGAGTAGATGACTATTATGGAGCGCGGCGAAGAACACATCACAGCTGACACAGTAGAGACTTACACGTTGAGGGCAACAAGAATCGAGATCGTAAACAAATATGGGGAACCCCGAATGAAGCTCTACGCAGCTGAGGACGGAACACCGGTTATCTCGCTTCTTGATAAGGATCAACGAAACAAGCTCCTTCTGACGCTTTCGGATGAATCCAATGGGTGGATCTCCTGGCAGAACGGAAACGGCGACGACAGGATTGCTATTGGTCTGAAAGAAGATTCCGGAGAGCCAACAGTCGGGCTATTTGACAATAATAATGTGAGACGAATGTTGATTTATATCGACAACTCACTGCCTCATGTTGCGTTTTTAGACCAAAATGACAAGGCGCGCCTGTCGGTCTTTGTCGAGGAAAACGGCCGCCCTTATATCATGTTCCATGACCGTTCGGAACAGGGGCAAGCGTTCGTCACTGTTCCAGAGGATGGTTCAAACAGTATTACCCTCGAGGGAAAGGATGATGTGGCGGTCACCATACCACTTGACGAGGCAAGGGAGATCTAGGCGTGCTGCATGCTGCCTTTGTCCAAGCCATATCTCGCATGGACACGTACAAGGCGCCGTAAATGAGTGCGAATCGAACACATATCTGGGCGACACGTTCCCTGCAGACCCGCCGCAAAAACTCAGGAACCGCCTACGCCGTTGCATACGATTACGATGGTCAGGTAACCAGCATCACGCAGGGCTCGAACACGACGAGCTTTACCTATGACTCTATCGGCCGAAGAGTTAGCAGAACGGCATCTGGAACGACAAACACAAAGGGATGAGGGAACAGGGACAAGGGATGAGTGAAATGCGGATGCGTTCGGCAAAGAAGCAGGGATGACGGATCAGGGAAAAGTGACAAGTTAGATGCGGATGCGTTCTGCAACTGTTTTCGCCAGATCTAAAATCAGCAATCTATCTAGCATCAGCTGTTCCCTTTTCCCTGGTCCCTGCGTGTCGGTACTGATCCCTTTTCCCTGGTCCCTATTCCCTGTTTGTGGCTGCCGATATTACGATCCGCAAACTGGTACATTCACATCAAGAGATACCTATCTGGATCAGAAGCCGTATTTGTACTGTGAGCATGATCCGGTTAATGCGGTGGATCCGAGTGGGAACAGCCCCGCCCCAATTGGATTTTGGAATCAGGCTGTCAAGGTACTCGGGCCCCCTACTAGCCGGTACGGAATGAGCGTGTGGATGAAGTTCGGGCTTACTGCCGCAGCCCTTGACCTTGTTGGACTTGTATATACGCCGCCTGGTGACGATCCCGTATCGCCAATCATAACGATTGGAACGCAAGTACCTGTGATTGTTGGAGGCGTTGGGGCAATTGGCACAGGCTCTGCGGGCGGAATTGTATTGGGCGGCGGCGCAATAGCCATAGGTATTGGCGGATTGACCGTCGGTGGATATCATTTCGGAAAATGGATTACAACAACTGGCCCTGGAAAAAGATCCACTGAATGGGCTGGAGGCTTGCTAGCGGCCAACGGCATCCATTAACCGTTTGTTTGATTGATCGAGTGGACGCAAACCAATATGAGCCGGCCTGCGAATTACCGACGGCAGACCGGCTCTGTAGACGGATTTTCAAAGCCTGGAGACCGTAACATTGAACGCAAAATCGACGTACCCACAAATCGGACGTAGCGCCTGTATTGGCAAGCTAATAGTAACCTGTCCATCTTACATAATGGTGTCGGCATATGCAATCTTTACCTTTACATCGCATCACATGCCCGTGATCTGGCCATTGGCGCTCGCTGGCACGTATTCATTAGCGCTGCACTGGCTTGTACTAAGGGCCTGGCCGAGTAAATGCCTGTTTCACGCTCGACTATTAACGTACGACATTCCGTACGATAGAATTTGCATTTCTGGCCTAATTGCGTGCTGTTCAGCTCTAGCATTTGGTGGGCTGCCATTATTTAGCAACTCAGGTAAGTTAATAACTTCTGTCCTGTCGTCTCTCTTGATGTATTCTGCCTGGCTAGATTTGAAGGATTACGAAAAGCGCGAGATTGCTGTTTCAAACTTGCCCGGCGGCGGTACGATACCATTG
>CAIXIX010000048.1 GCA_903919615.1 uncultured Chthonomonas sp. | reverse complement strand
TATGGCTCATGGCTCACCTCCTAGAACACAGTAGTATTAGCAAGCCATGATTCAACATACGGTATGAAAAAGACTCCTTGCATTAAAACAACCTACTGACAAGCGGAAAAGATCAGCCCAAGACTTTTTCGCGCCAACAAATAGTTTGTGTAATTTTCGATGATAGATCGTTTGCTGTGGAGAAGTAAATAGAACTGAGCCATCACGTTAAACGAAGTAGGCGGTTGGTTACCCGTGCCTTGCCAAAGGAGTGAACTAACTTGCCCGCTGCGAAATGCCGTCAAGAGTGCTTCCTGGCCAAAGTACTTCTCCTCCGTCAAGGTTTCCTTTTCAGACACATGCATTTGACACAAGGATTCATAACGCTTACATAGCTCTTTGCATTCTGCACCCGAAAGATGCGGGATACATGACTTTAGGGGCCGCCTTCCGATCGCTTCGCATGCGATGCCAACCAGCTTGCCAATGATAATTGAGCCCTTTGGCACCGTTTCGCCAAGCTGGATTGCGTCTAATGCCGAACTGGCAGCGCCGGAATAGTCGTTTGCCCTGGACTTGACATGCGACTCACATAAATATAACCTTGCTATCTTACGGAATTGGGCGAAATAGGGAAACAGAGCATTTGGCGACCGAGGTGTCATATCCATATACGGATATGTCAACGCATCTCTGGCTGCTGCGAGCGTTTGCTGGTTAGCATCTACATAGTTTTTTTCGGCTGCTGGATCGATCTTGGCGCTTAAGAATGGATCCGTTCCCGTCAACAGATTCGCAGCGTTGCGCAGCTTGTCGAATCCATTATTGACCGGAGGAACTTTGGGCGGGACCGTGAGTGTTGGATTAGCGGAGCCGCGAATCCACAAAATTGCAATGCAAACGACAACAATCACTGCGATGCCGGCCGCGATAGAACAACCACCACGCGGCGCTCTGCCACCAGATCGTTTGCTTGCCATAGTATCTCTCCTACAATTGATGCCAGTGGACTACTAACCAAATCTATACTGGCATCGTGCAATAATATCCTGCCCAGGTGCTGTATATAGTATTAAGAGGTGATCTCTAAACCACCCGGATTTCGTCGGTTCGCGATCGATCATGATGTTACCATGAGAACTTTAAAGATAACTTTGTTAGTTCACGCTGCTGTACACATGACGCTCATCTGGATCGCAATCGCAGCCGCGTTGTTGACAGGATCGATAGCCGCGCATGCGGACTTCCCATCTGAAATCGACGCGCACGATGTCGATGCGGTGGCGGAACGGTACAATTGCGAAAAGGTCGTTATTGGCTCACCAACCCCCGGACTGCTTCTTGTACCTCGTGGAGACCGAAATAACATCGATGGAAAATACAATCAGCGGTACCACACCGTTTGCCACGTATTTGTCAATAATGAGCAGATTCAGCATGGGGCGCCTTCGGGCTATACGCAACGATTTCTGGTGTACGGCGCCACGCCGGAGACCGGTCCGCTGATGTTGCGTTCGTCGCGACTGCTCCTGCTCCTATGGGGAGAAGTGAAGCGTCGCCTGCAGCGGGACCATCTTCCGGAAGAACCTGCTGTGCAAGTCTGGCTTTCTGTGCAGAAGGGCGCCGGACTTTCGCCCGACATCGCGGGAGAGCAGTTCAAGAGCCAGATCTACCTCTATGATGTCCTCCATAACAGAGCCCCGATTGAGTGGGTCCGGGAGCTCGCACATGAGTACGGACACTATTCCTTACCAGGAATATCCGGGTATACCGACCCGGAAGAGTGGGCTAACGGCATACTTGGGGAAAAACTGTTTATTAATTGGCTTGATACGTCTTTGGCTCATCATACGGTACGGATTGAAGATCTCCCTTTTGTGACACCGGCCGAGCTCAAAGAGTTCGATGACCATGAGATCACCCCCCTAATAGAGAGAGTCGTTAGTCGAGGCCCGGATCGCTCGGGACTAGCAGCCAGGGATGCCTCGGGAATGACTGCCTATGTATCGCTAGCGCTTTATGCCGATGCACTTTACGGCTCAAATCTCTTGAAGGCTGCAATTAATGCAACGGAACCTTCTCGACAAGACCGGTTAGCAGAGGCGCCAGACTTTTATCGGGGACTGACAACGGCGATGAGTGAGATTGACGCATTGAAAGTGCATGTTGCATTAGTTACGGGCCCGGCCGGGCAAAGCGTGTCGCTCTTCCTGCCGCCCGGACAGTACCATCTCGATTTTGTTCCGTCTGTGCAAGACTGGATGCTTCGCCCCGTAACCTCGTCGGCAAAGAAGACAGGTGCGAACTCGTTTATTATTGCGAGGGCGGATTGGTATCAGATCACATCTGGGAATTCCCTGCCTAAGCTATCGGCCGAGATCCAACGGATCACTGCGGTGAGAAAGGACTAGCCGCAGATGACACAGTCTGCATTTAAGCACACGCGGCTATCTGCGCGAGTAATTAGCCAGATCCTCATCGCCCATCCAGCATATGAGATCGTGCTCCATGCACCGGATATCGCTGCGTCAGCGCGCCCTGGTCAGTTTGTTATGGTAACTACGATTGAAGATGGTGTTGAACTGCGTAGGCCCTTCAGCATCTACCGTGCATCCCGAGACAGTGGATCCATTAGCATTCTCTATCTGGCGAGAGGGTCGTTCACATCTCACCTCGCTCAGCGCTCCCCTGGAGATCTGGTTGAACTGATCGGTCCATTGGGCAATGGATTTTCAGTAGGAGAAATGGCAGACGAGGAATATCTGCTCGTCGGTGGAGGGGTTGGAGCGTCGCCGATCTGTTTCTTCGCTCGTACGCTTGTACGCAATTATCCGGAGCTCGCAGCCAACGAAAGACTCACGGTGATAAGCGCCGCACGAACGGCGACATTGCTCGTAGGCGTTACGGAGCTGCAAGAGTCGGGATTTGATGTAATGGTCGTAACGGATGATGGCTCGGCGGGTGAACAGGGATCGGCAACTGATATTTTGATTTTAGAGCTAGATCGAAGGATTACCTCGAAGAATGCGCCGCACAAGATAGTAGTTTACGCTTGCGGGCCAATGCCGCTGCTGCGCCGAATTGCGCAGATATGCCTTGAGCGCAACGTTCGCTGTCAGGTGTCGATCGAAACGTCAATGCCTTGCGGTGTTGGAGAGTGCGACGATTGCATGGTACCTATGAACCTTGCCAGGCGCACAGAGCCCTTTACACGTGCGTGCTGTGTTGGTCCCGTTTACGAGGCGGATGAGCTCTTGTGGGAGGATTCAGACACGCCCTGAAGACGACTAACTACTCGAAGAACTCGGAGTAGATATCCTGAATTTTGTGCGTGGTAATGTCGATCGTAAAGTGCTGCAGCACGCGCGCTCGACCACGCAGTCCCATCCTGTGAGCCGCTTCCGGATTTGATAACAGCTTGATTAGCGCTTCGGCCATCGCTGGCGCATCGTCCATCGGCACAAGATAGCCGGTCTCGCCGTCTACCACAATCTCCGGCACTCCGCCACCTCTCGTCGCAACGACAGGTTTACCGGCGACCATGCCCTCCACCACAACCTGACCGAACGGCTCTCCAACAGTAGATGCGTGCACCAGAATGTCCAGAGAGTTGATTCTATCAAAAACGTCTTCGCAAAACCCAAGAAAATGAATGTTCTTTTGCAGTCCAAGTGTTTCGACCTGTTTGGCAAGTTCCGCCTCGTAGTCCTCCTCACCAAACATCGCTGAACCGATAATCTGAAACTCAGCGCCCGGGTAGCGGCGAATGACCTCTGAGGCGGCTTCGATGAAAATATGCTGCCCTTTCCACGGACTAATGCGGCCGACGAGCCCGATAATCGGCGTCATCGTTTCCAGCAAGCGTGGAGAGAGGCCAAAGTCTGAAATACCGTCGTGGACAACTTTGAGCTGGCGGTTTGTTGAGCCACTGTGTACAACTGCAGCGCGCACAGCAGTGCCGGTGGAAAGCGTCGCCATGGTTGCGTGCGAGTTAGCGATGATGTAATCCGGCATTACACGACAGCAGAGCCGGAAAGCTCGCGCGGCGAAGCCAGGCAGGTAGTCATCGGCGATGCGGTCGCGCACGTGCCAGATTACCGGGATGCGCGCCATACGCGCTGCGACCCCACCAAGAAGATCGGCCTTGAGGGAGTTTGTGTGGAGAATGTCTGCTCCGCGCGCTTTAAGCAGCCGGGCAAGCCGAAACGTATACCGAATGCTGCGAAGGGCTGTACCGATCCGAAGAAGGCTATTGCCTTTTAATGAGTCCTTGCGGGTAGAAGCGATGCTATCGTCAAGCGGCAGAATGTGAACCTCTATGCCAGCATCACGAAGCTTGTTAGCCAGGGTCCCATCCATCCCAATGATAACAACTGGCTCGAAACGCTCGCGGTCGAGGTTTAGGATAACATTATGAAGCGCGATTTCACCGCCGCTCATCTTTGCGGTATGATCAAAATAGACAACAGTTGGCCTTCTGCCGTGTAACGGAACCTTACGGCGCACAAAAGGCACACCTTCCGGTTTCGGTATGTGAGATGCAGTTGCTAAATCGGCCAAATCAAACTCCCTGAAACTGTTGCCATGCAGAAGCTAATGTTCCAAAACCAGCATGAGGATACCTCAATCCGGCATGGCAGGTCTTATCGCGCGCATACTGCCTCGTAGATACTGTACATTTGTTCAGCAACTCGCTGCCACGTATAATGCTGCTCAACAGCCTTTCGTCCGAGCAAGCCCATCGTGCGACATCGGTCGGAATCTGACGCAAGATCTGTCAGTGACTGGGCAAGGGCGATTGAGTTTCGCTCTTCAAAAATCAACCCTCCATCGCCAACGACATCTGGTATCGCGCCTGAGCTCGACCCTATCACGGGTGTAGCGCACGCCTGCGCTTCAATGATAACCCGGCCGAACTGCTCTTTCCACGACGGCGTTGTGCGCGATGGCAGCACGAGCACATCCATCGCATTCATAACTTCGGGAAGCTGATCCAGCGGCCGGCTCGGCAGAAATGTAATGCGATCCGCTACTCCAAGCGTCTTTGCCTGCGTCTGGAGTGATTCAGCAAAGGCGCCTGCGCCAACGAACACGAGTTTTACGTTTTTGGGACAATTTTTAAGTGCGTCGACCATATCGCCGAGCCCCTTTTCTTCCACCAGTCTGCCGACATATCCGGCAACAAAACCTGTGAAGCCAAGCTTGTCTCGGCATTCCTGCCTGTTTAGCGGATGAAACAAATCTGCATCGACTGCGTTTGGTACGACTTCGGCTGGCCCAGCGTAGCCCTTTGACTTAAGGATTGCGACCGCCTCAGAGTTTCGGCCCACCGCGTAATCAGCCTGTGAAAGCGTATAGCTGCGGAATTTTTCGAACGGAAATGGCAGCTGCTTATTGATGTTCTGCTCTGTTTCCGTCACGATTTTCGCTTCAGGAGCATAACGATTTCGAACCCGGCATGTTAGAACGCTAACAAGCCCCCAGGGCTCTTCCCAGAGGTCAATGACATCTGGCTTAAACTCCTTTACGATCCTCGGAAGCTCCGGATACCAGTGGAGATAGAACTGTGCGGGACCCGCCCATGACCACGCAACCCGGCCGACTTTACAATCGAACTGATCGGGGGAGGGAACATCTGTTGGTCGCCACTTACCATAATGCTTCCACCGATCTGGGATCAGCACCTTTAGTTCAACACCCGGTATTCTGGATAGGAGCGCCGCCTTCGGCTGGCCCTCCGTGCGCGATTGGCAAGTGTGTGAGATCAGCAGCACGCGCATCGTTTAGCTCTTTCCACTCAGCGCCTGCGCATACACGGAGATCATTGCCTTCGACATCCGCTCCGCAGTGAATAGCTCCTGGTACCTTGCGAAGCCATGGTCGCCTAACCGGGTGAGAGCACCCGGTTCCGAGCAGATTTGGACGATTGCGCGAGCAAGCGATTCCGGCGCGGCGGGCGGCACAAGTGTGCCCGTATTTCCAGATACCACGATCTCGCGCGGGCCGCCGGCGTCCGTTGCAATAACAGGTTTTCGCAGCGCCATTGCCTCTAACAACACAAGGCCAAAGGGTTCAGCGAGACTTGGAAGCACAAACAGGTCACATGCCGCGATGAGTGACAGGATATCGTCCCGGAAGCCTAGGAGCTTTACCTTGCCGCTGAGCCCAAGGCGATTGATCTGCGCGGTAAGTTCGCTGTGCAGAGATCCCTTACCAGCCACGAAACAGATCACATCGGGCAATGTCCGGCTGACAACCTCCATTGCAGTGATGAGGCTTGTGACGTCTTTCTCTTTCTCCAGTCGCGCTGCACAGAGCAGCATCACCTGGCCCTCATGCAAACCGAGTGATGACCGAACCTGCGAGACTGCGATCAACTTCTCGAGTTCCACCGGTGGCATACCGTTCGGGATCACGGTAATTTTACTTACGGGAGCTTCGTTTCTGCTAAGCATAGAATCTCTAACGGCGTCAGATATGGCTATGTAATGCTTCAGGCGACCGCCCACCCAATGATGGGCTGCACCAGACAGTATTGACTTTGGCCCTTTGCGATTAACGTGATCTGGCTCAAGAAAATGCTGTGTTGCAACGGCTGCGCCTTTGCCTGCTAGGGAAACCGCAACCGCTGAGGAGAGCATAGTTCGGCCATTGTGGGCATGAATAAGATCGACCCTGCCGCTTATTAGGAGCTGTCTTAATGACTTAACTGCCGCGCTGTCGATAAGGCCACCCTTCTGGATGGCGATATGAGGTATCCCGGCGCCTTCGGCCCGATCCTTTAGCTGGGATGGTGTAGGGCTCGCAATCAGTGCCTCAACATTTTGATGCCGTAGGCCGTTGGCCAGGTCAAACATGTGCCGCTCTGTGCCAGCAAAGACATCGGCATCGCTAAATAAAAGTACTCGCAAGGATTTTCAATCCCTCTCTTAGTCGAGACGCGTGTCACATTCCGCCATCACTAACCATCTGGCGTTTCGCCAGAGCCCGTCACAATCAGAACTGGGCCTTTTACACACAGTGAGCCGCGTTATTGATCCCGCTTAAGACGCGTATTGGAGAAGTATGGCTTCAAACGCAGCCATCACCTGGGGCCACGTGTATTCGGCAACGGTCGCAGCCGTTTGTGCCATAGCAGTCTCGCGGTAGTTCCTATCGAGAAAGGGCTCGAGAGCGGCCGCAAGTTCGACCCCGCTCTTTGGGTTCGTGATAAGTGCGCCATTGATTCCAGGCACAATAGGATCGCGCGCGCCAGGCACCACGCTCGTTATTACGGGAAGGCCACTTCCGAGCGCCTCAAGAATCGCCAGGCAGAATGCCTCGTACTGGGTCGGCAGTACGAATAGGTCTGATGCTGCATGAAAGCCCGCCACATCACGCGTCGGACCACAGTGAATAACCTGGTTCGCGACCCCGGACCTGGCTGCGATACCCTCTACGATAGCTTTGTCTGTTCTGCCGACTACTAATAGTCGAAGGTCGTCACGCTTTAATCGCGCAACTGCATCTACAACCGTCGCGTACCCCTTACGCTCAAGTTCATTTGCGACGAATAGCAGCACAATTTGGTCTTGTTTTAGCCCAAGTTCATCGCGCATCGACTGTCTGCGCGAAATCCGTATTTCGGGACTGAACTCTTCCGGCGCGAATCCGTTTGGGATGATATCGACATCTTCGAAGGGTACGCCATAATACCGATTTAGCGCCTCACGCACCTGAACCGAGAGCGCGATGACCCGCTTGTATCGTCTTCCTCGGAAGTGCATGGCTTCCAGCCGTAATAACACTGGATGCATCGGATTAAGACGCTGCTTTATAGCAGAAGGCGAATAGGCTCCGCGCTGAATTTTGCTCTGGTAGAGCCAATCACGGTGCAGGCTGTGAACGCGAAGCACGCCGCCGAATGGACAAATGCATCCATGTGTGTTAAGTACATCAAACCGCCCTGCCAGATTAATGGCTCTCGTACACGCTCCCAGATAGGAAGCTCTCCGAAGAAATCCCGGTTTCTGACGCATCTCAACGTGCCTGTAAACGATGGAGGGCTGTTGGTCGTCCGTGTCCCATTCGTTAGCAAAGACCGTTACATGGTGGTCGCGAGAAGCCAGGTAACGTGCAGTCTCAAAGACAATCCTTTCGACTCCTCCTCGGCGATGGCAGCCAGGGAAAGCGAGTGCAATATTGCGAGAACCTGTCATGAATATGTTGCCGTCCTGAAACCTACACTTGATAGCGCCTGCGAACCGTCCTGGTTATCCAGCGTTCTGCCTGAGAATCTCTTCGTACCTACGCATCGTGTTGTGCCACTTGTAGGCCTCGACGGTAGCAGGAGTCTGTTGAGAAATGTGATCCCTGTACGCTGCATCGAGATAGGGTTGCAAGGTGAGTGCCAGCTCTTGTGGGTCATCTGGGTTCTGAATGATGTCGCCGTTTATTCCTGGCAGAATTGCATCTCTTGCTCCTGGTACGGAACTAGTGATTACAGGAACACCGCTGCCAAGCGCCTCTAGAATAGCGAGACAAAATGCCTCATATTGTGTGGGCAGCACAAAGAGATCGGCGGCAGCGTGGTAACCAGCGACATCTGCGGTTGAACCGCAATTAATCACGAATTCCGCGACGTTTGCCTGGGCTGCCATGCGGGCAACCTGAGAGCTGTCATTGCGCCCAACTACAAGCAGGCGAACGTCCTTACGACCGAGTCGAGCAATGGCTCCTAAAATCGTCGCATAACCTTTTCGCTGAAGCTCATGCGCCACAAAGAGCAACACGATATCATCGCGCTTCAGCCCAAGTTCTTCTCGCACTTTTCCTCGCCGGGCGGCTCGGATGTCCGGGGCAAACTCTTCGGGTGCAAAGCCGTTCGGTACGATCTCAATGTCGTCGAAAGGCACTCCGTAGTAACGGTTCAGCACCTCGCGCACGTGATTTGTAAGAACAATTACCTTTCGATATCGCCTTTCCCGGAAGTGCCGCGCTTCTAGCTTTAGTATTGCCGGGTGCATCGGGTTAAATCGCTGTTTGATTGACGCAAGACTAAATGGTTTACGATGCCTTCGGCTTTGTTCAAGCCAATCGCGATGAACGCTCTGCACACGGTGCACGCCATCGAACGGGCATATGACTCCATGCGTGTTGAGGACATCAAACGTGGTGCCCTGCATAACGCGGGTACAGCTCTTAAGATAGGAGACAGCGCGGAGCGGAGCAGGGTGGCGCCGCAATGGAACGTACCGGTACTGGATGGACGGCTGAGTATGGTCCGCTTCCCACTCATTCGCAAAAACCGTAACTCTGTGTTCACGTGATGCCAGATACCTGGCGTATTCAAATACGGTTCTTTCGACGCCTCCTCTGCGATGGCACCCGAGGAAAGAGAGGCCGATATTCAACTCAGTAGGCATATCGAAACTATCATCTCTCCCAGGTGAGGCACTGCATCATCTTGAGCCGAATTGCTCCACGACGGCCTTCACACCTTCGTCGTCGCGCTTCGTTTAGCGCAGGCAATGTGCCCGGGGCGCCGCGTGCCGCGGATGACGTACATGACTGCGTTATCTGCGGTAGGGGCCGCATAGTCTGGCGCAGAGAATCTAGATTACTGTTCAGGCGAACCCAGCATCTCAACCTTGGCAGCGCGAGATTTCAGCCGTCGTCTGTGGTACTTCATAATCTCGATTCTTAGTCGTTTAAGGCGGTCTTGCTCGTTATGGAAAATTCTGGTTGCCATGCCTGCGCCAGCCCAGGCAATCAAAAGAGGGCCTCGACTCCAGTAGTGATCGACGACACCATGCATGATTTTTCCCCAGAGAAGTGCGCCTCCGAGAACAAGCAGTGAGAATCTTGGGTCGTCGCGAGATACGAATTTTTGAGTGCGATAGATCATCGCGAGACAGAAAAAGTGGACGGCAGCCAGGGAAACGAGACCCTGAACACCAGTCTCAGCGAGCGTGATCCAGAACACATTGGTGGCATCTACGTTCTTGCGAAGCGCAATTCCAACACCAAAGATCGGATTAGCATAGAAGAGATTTCGAGCTGCATCGATGGTCTCATAGCGTGCGCTGATATTCCGGCTTTTTGAATCAAAGTCTGTCGCATATGCCTTTTTGTCATCCGGCAAAACAATCCAGAACACGGCAATCAATGGGACCAGGACGAGTGTAGCTTGAAAAATCGATTTAGCTTTACCGCGAGTGCCAATGACAACGAAGTAGCCAACAAGCGCCGATATCCATGCCCCGCGTGATGTTGAGAAGATCAATCCTCCAAGAATGATGGCCAAACATATCCCCATGTATGCTCTATGTGATGGCTTTTTGAGTACGAGAAACAGCTCAGTAGCAACGACAACCCCGCAACCGAGCGATGACCCGACGCCATTCTTATGCAGACCATAGATATAGAACGTTCCATGCGCGATACCTGAGATGGCAAGAAAGACACATGTCCCAATAAGCATGTAATAGCCAATGATCAACATCTCAGGCTTTTTTACAAGATTGGCATAGGTAACTGGTGCGACAATGAAGTAGATGAGCATCTGTAGGAAAGCTGTGCCTGCCTCATCGGCCCAGTGCGTTAGGGACGAAGATACACAAACCGCGAGATATACCAACATTGGCGCCAGAAAGGGACCCCATTTCATTTCGCATTCTTTGGAGAACCATTTCATCATGTAGACAAGAAAGCATAAAAAGACGCACAATTCGCCCATGGATAGCTTAAATGGGCCAAGCCCAGCGGATACGTCGTTTTGCATTGGGGCGAGCGCAAGCCCAAGGCCCAGCGCCATGTGCGGCATCCGCCACGCCAAACCAAGAAATGCGATGCCAAATACAAGGGCATCAATCCCAATAGGATCATCGAGAGACAGGCTCGCACCATACGCAATAATTGCAATGACTATCACGACGGCTAGAGTGGCGGCTATATCTCTCCCGTACTTGTAACTACTAACAATTACGGGTTTGGGAATCGGTTGCATTAATGGTTAACCTTGGCAGGCGCCGACCAGTGCGTAGCCTGTCGCATTAAAAGGCGAGCGTGAAATCTGGACTTTGTGGCGGCAGAAGCGCGCTTTGCGGGCATTAGTATCATTACTGCAGCCCAGGCAATCGATCGAAGGAAACAGCCGATGATCATCGCCAGTCTTACGGCTATGAGGCCAGAAATGCCGTGGTGCTTGCGCTCATATAAGTCAAGGCTGGTGAAGAAGGCCGCACTAATCTTTTCAGACTCTGCTTTGCCGCTCGCTCCGCCGAGGTGCGTAACTACGGCAGCCGGAGTAAAGACGACCTGGCCTCCCTGCTCCGATAGTGTCTTCTGCCAATCCGTTTCTTCCTGATACATGAAGAAACGCTCGTCAAAACCGCCGGTTCTAACAAATGCCTCACGAGAAACGAGCATGCAGGCTCCGATTACCGAATCAACACAGCGCTCTGCATCGTGCGCCCACTTTCGATAGTCACCTAACACCGGGTTACGAGAAAAGACGGAGGATATCCACATATTTTCTAACCAGGATCTCGCTGGCGACGGGAATTTGTAACACGAGATCTGTAAGGAGCCATCTTCATTAACGAGCCGCGGACCAACAACGACCGCATCTGGATTACGATTGGCACACGCAAGCAGTTGCTCGAGAGCGCCAGGTTTAACAAAAGCGTCGCTATTCAAAAGCAGAAACCACTTGCCGCTCGCCTGCTGCATCGCGAGATTATTAGCTGCGCCAAAACCGGCATTGGTTGGGTTTTTAATGACGTGAACAGATGGGAAATTGTTCCTGATAGCCTCAGCGCTGCCATCTTGAGAGTTATTATCAACAACCCACACGTCTGCATCCAGGCTGCCGATGTCGTCGTAAAGAATTCGGAGGCACTTTAGTGTCATCTCCCGAGTGTTGTAACTTACGATGATTACGGATATGGTTGGCTGATCACCACTCATCGACTGCCTCCTCGGTGAGTGAGCATATGCTGTGCCCTTGACTCTTCAGGCATAGTCGACACCGCACGGATAAATCGAATGTGAGTGAAATCCAATCCAGAAGCCCCAGAAATCTTGCAGAGTGAGGTGCTGCAAACAATGCAGCGGTTTTTGAAATACCTGAATAGAGTACCACAACTTCGCCTTGGACGGCCAGATGCGATCTACGGGAGCATCGAGCCAAGCGCTAAAGAATAGAAGCTATTGAGGTTACCGCTGGGCAAGCATCAGTGGGCAAAACTTGCCAGATAAGACTGTTTCAAACCCAATTGATCGCGTTCTCCATGTACAATATTGCGTGGAGAGCCCAGCATGTGCTAACAAATTCAATCTCCGTCCGTTTGTACGTTCAAGCCGTTTGGTGTAGCTGCCGATCTAGCGATTTAATTATTAGTCTGGCGAAGGGGACGTTTTATTGGGAACAGGAGCTCATGGTAAAAGCCACATAGTAATGAGCGGTGGCCCACGGCTCGCAGAACTGGATTTCTTACGAGGAATCGCTATTATTATGGTTATCGGCTACCACGGCGCAATGCCTGCTAGTGCAGCCGGGCGGCTTGAACCGTTTATAAGAGCATGGCAGTCATGGGGCTGGACGGGTGTTGATCTGTTCTTTGTACTCAGCGGATTTCTTGTTGGTGGATTGCTTTTTCGTGAGATACGGCTGCATGGCCGGTTGGAAGTAAGACGGTTCATTATCAGGCGTGGACTTAAGATCTGGCCGATGTACTACGCGTTCTTATGCATTGGATTTCCCATTGTCATGCTGAGATCCCACCTATCGATTGGTTACACGAGCCACCTGTTTTTGCCTTATCTGCTTCACCTGCAAAATTAGGACAGTTGCACTTATAAGTGCTCCACTTTAGTAAGGCTTTTGCTTCGTGGAATTATCCTGTAATTCCACGAAGCGCAGAAGTCCGAGGTCACGATATTTAGTGCTGCCATTTGTGCCTCAGTGACCGTGATTCCCTT
>CAIXIX010000047.1 GCA_903919615.1 uncultured Chthonomonas sp. | reverse complement strand
CCAGTGCGTTTACAGCGGCCAAAGACGACATTCTGGGACCAAAATCACGTCCTTAGACCAAGAATTCAGAAGTGCAGCTTAGACGCGCCAAATCACGGGAGACTTATGAGTCACTCTGCTTGCCGCGCCCGATAAGGGCAGGCGAACAATTAACGGCGAACCATACAACCCAACAATACATGATTCTGGCTGTTGTTATCGGCAGGCAAATTGAAAGAGGGCGCTGCTTGCCGCGCCCCTACGTTGGTTCGCGGGGGGTACCGTCGAGAAAAAACACCTTCCCGCACGATCCCCTGGTTTGCGTCCGGCAAACCCGATCGCCTTGCAGACAGCGTAGGGGCGCTGCTTGCCGCGCCCGATAAGGGCAGGCGCACAATTAACGCCGAACCATACAACCCCACAATACATGATTCTGGCTGTTGTTATCGGCGTGAAAATTGAAAGAGGGCGAGGCAAGAACAACGCGAGAGGATAGTTTGGCGGTGGGCCAGTGCAGCAGAGTATACTTATTGCATCGCTTTTATTAAATGAGTTATGAGGTACCGATGATTCCCTTAGTCCCGATTAGACTCCCTATAGGCATGGCGCGATCTGCAGCGTTCTGCGGTGTGTTGCTGCTTGGCTCGCAGGCGCTATCGTCTGCGCAGACCCAGGCGTTTACGCCAAAAGCGATCCACGATGAGATCGCCTATCTGGCATCTGATGGGCTAAAGGGCAGAGATACCGGCGATGCGGGCAATGAAAAGGCAGCGCAGTTTATTGCGCGGCTGTTTGCGAAAGATGGTCTCAAGCCTATTGGCACCTCAAGAGAGCGGGATGCGACGGCGCCCATCGATGGCAGCGGCTACTATCAGCCATTCACCTTTCTGGCGGGGCATCGCATAGGTAAAAGCAGTGGCCTTACGCTTGACTGGACCACCGGCGGGCCAACTTCGGTTGCGGGAGTATCAGCAGTCCATCATGCAGGCGCTGTGGAGGTTACCCTCAAGGACCCAACGAAGGTGCGCCCTTCCGGCGTTTCTGGCGAGGGCCGCGCCGAGGGCGACATCGTGTTCGCTGGCTATGGCATTCATGCTCCAAGAATTGGGCACGATGACTTTGCCGGACTGGATTTAAAGGGCAAGGTGCTGCTGGTGCTTGCCGGCAGCCCTGGTGACAATCCGCACGGCCCGCTAACCTCCTATAGCGGCATCCTGAGGAAGGCAAGCGCCGCTTTTGATGCCGGAGTGAAGGGCATCCTGGTGGTTTCTGGCACCGGCGATGAGCTCAAGTCTGAGCGGTTCGAGTTTCAGCGCAATGAAGACGCCGGAATGCCGATCATGCGCATTCAGACAGATGTTGCGGAAGCAATTCTTGGCACACCGCTGAAGCCACTCATCGAACTGGCGAATGCCGACAAAGCCGTAAGTCGCGCGACGGGAGTAAAGGCGCAGCTCAGCCCGGACGTCCACAAGATCAACAAGACAACCGCGAACATTGTCGGCCTTATCGAGGGCTCCGATCCCGTTCTCAAAAACGAGGTCGTGGTGATTGGCGGTCACATGGACCATCTTGGAATGGGCAGCCAGTACTCACTCTCCAAAACCGAAGAGCCGGCAGTGCACCATGGCGCAGACGACAACGCATCCGGCGCGACCGGTGTTATGGAGATGAGCCACTATTTTGGCCCGAAGACGCTTGCGCACATTAAGACAAAGAGATCGATCCTGCTGATCTGCTTCACCGGCGAAGAGCTTGGCCTGTACGGCTCCGAGTTTTATGTGAAGCACCCGATCGTCGCTCTCGATAAGACCGCTGCCATGCTGAATATGGACATGGTCGGCAGGCTTCGCGACAACAAGCTGATTGTAGTGGGCAGCAGCTCTGGCTCCTACTTTGATGATCTGCTGGCGGAAGTAAACAAGACTGCAGGGCTTACCATCGCGAAGAGCGGCGGCGATTTCGGCGGAGGCAGCGACCACGAATCGTTCGAAAACAAGAGCGTGCCGGTTCTCTTCTTCTTTACCGGTACGCATGAGGACTATCATACTCCGACCGATACCGTCGATAAGATCAACTGTGAGGGCGAAGCGAAGGTGCTTAAACTTGTTGCCGATTGCGCCGTGAATATCGCCGATCGTGCAGATAAGCCGGTCTACCACAAGAACGAGAAGCCGGTACAGACGGGGGGCGGCTTTGCGGTCTACTTCGGCAGCGTGCCGGATTATGCTGCGCAGGTCACCGGCGTTCTGCTTAATTCGGTTCGCGCAGGCAGCCCGGCAGCGAAGGCGGGCCTCAAGCCCGGCGATATCATCATTAAGTTTGGGGATCGCACCATTAAGAACGTTTACGACTACACCTATGCGCTTCAGGATCATCGGCCTGGCGATTCGGTTCCGGTAACAGTAAAGCGTGGGAACGAAGAGGTTACTGTAACGACGATCCTGGCGGCGCGGTCTCAGTAGCGGGGGTGCATCCAGCGGTAGGGTTGCCGCTTGCTGCGACCGCGCATCCACTGGTAGGGTCGCCGCTTGCTGCGACCGCGCATTCACTGGTAGGGTCGCCGCTTGCTGCGACCGCGCATCCACTGGTAGGGTCGCCGCTTGCTGCGACCGCGCATTCTCGTTCTAAGAGAAGCGACCGGAGCGTGCCTTTGTAAGGAGAGAATTGTGGGGCTTGGAAAATCGATACGCTTAAAGCGTGTGTTCTCGCATCCATCGGGAAGGCTCTGTTCTGTCGCGGTAGATCACTTTATGGCCTATGGGCAGGATCTACCGCCCGGCCTTCGGCATCTCCGTTCTACGCTGCATGCACTCGTGGCGGGCGCACCCGATGCCGTAACCATGCACAAGGGTATAGCAGCCGGCTTCTGGGCACCGTACGCAGGCAAGCTGCCGTTTATTCTGCAAAGCAGCGGCATTCGCCCTGATGACGCTGCGCGGGAGCAGTTCGCAACCGTTGAGGATGCAGTTCGGCTGGGTGCAGATGCCTTCGCTGTTGCCGGGTTTATTCGCGGAGCCACCGAGGCTGCCGCTCTGAGAATCATCTCTGATGTGGTGCGCGACGCGGCGAAATACGACATGCCAGTGATCTGCCACATCTATCCCCGGTCTGCACCAGACTATAAGACGGTTTCCACCACTCCTGAGGACATCGCCTGGGCTGTACGCTGCGTCGTCGAACTCGGTGTGGACGTTGTCAAGACGCCCTACTGTGGCGATGTCGTCTCGTTCAGCCAGATTGTGGACGATTGTCCTGTTCCACTGGTGGCTGCCGGCGGACCAAAGACCAATACCATGGAGGAGGCGCTGACGGCGATGCAAGAGGTTGTTGCCAGCGGGGCGCTTGGCGCAACGATTGGGCGCAACATCTGGGGCGCAACCGATATAACCGCAGCGCTAAGAGCGTACAAATCTGTGATTCACGATGGCGTTTCACCCGCTGTCGCGGCGGCCGCAAGCGGCATCGCCTGAAAGAACAACGTGCAGGAGCATGCTGAAAGCAGGTCTGTTGAGGATCCCGATCGTGTTGGCCTAAACGCCGAACACTCTCGCGCTGAGCATGCTCTTGAACAGATTCGCGCTGCCACCGCAGGTACAGATCTCGAAGGGCACATCTATCTGGTTGGCGGGGCGCTTCGCGATGAGGCCCTCGGTGTTCCTCATGGCGCCGATCTAGACCTTGTACTTGAAGGTGACGCCGTAGCGCTGGCCAAGCAGCTCTACGATGCAGGCCTATCCAGCCACTACCCCGTGCTGTATCCTCGTTTTGGCACCGCAATGATCCACATTCTCACGCCAGCCTCCAGTGAGGGCGGCGGTGTGGATGTCGAACTCGTTACCGCACGTTCTGAGAGCTATCATCCCGACTCGCGAAAGCCAGAGGTTCAGGCGGGCTCGCTTCGTGAGGATATCTACCGCCGCGACTTCACGATCAACACCCTCGCTCGAAAGCTGCACACCGGTGAGCTTCTTGATATGACCGGGCTTGCCCTCTCGGATGTCAAGGCAGGGCTGATTCGAACGCCTGTTGAACCACGCGTTACGTTCTTCGACGATCCGCTTAGAATGCTTCGGGCCATTCGGTTCGCATCGCGTTTCAGCTTCACCATCGAAGAGAAGACCTGGCTCTCCATCTGTGCAGAGGCGGAAAGGCTTCGCCCGCCAACCATTGCAATGGAACGTATCCGCGAGGAGTTCAATAAGATCGCTGTGCTGCCTGGCAAGCGCTTTCGAGCAGGCATGGATCTGCTGTTGCATAGCGGCCTGTTGGAGCGATTTCTGCCCGAGATGCTCCCGATGCAGGGTTGCACGCAGGGCGCCTGGCACGCGCATGACGTATGGGATCATACGCTGACTGCCCTGGAGTCGCTGCCCGACGACGCCCCCCTTGAGCTCCGGCTCGCGCTGCTCTGGCACGATGTAGGTAAGCCCTATACGCGAACGGAAGACGATCGAGGAGTACACTTCTTTGGCCATCCTGCCGTAGGAGCGGAGCTTACGCGCGTTATGATGAACCGGCTGAAGTACTCCAACGATGAGATTCGCGATACCGTCGCGATGGTTAACCTCCATATGCGGCTGGGGGATTACCGAGACCAGTGGGACGACCCGGCTGTGCGCAGACTTATTAGAGACATTCATCCCTGGATGGATGGGCTCTTTTCGCTGACAGAGTGCGACCGATCTGCGGTGGATATCCCCGAAGGCATTAGCTGCGACCTGAACGCAATCCGCGCCCGGATGGACGCTCTGATGAGCGCAGTCACGATCGATAGTCCACTAAACGGCCGACAGATTATGTTGATACTAGGAACAGGCGAAGGGCCCCATCTGCGTGATGCCAAGGAGTATCTGGTTAACGAAGTCATCGATGGCCGATTGGGGCGTGACGATACGTCTGCGGCGGAGCAGATGATCGTCGCTTGGTGGAAGAGTAAGTTGGAAAACAGGGAGTAGTTAGGTCAGGAACGTTCTGATGCAGCGCTCTGAGCTCGCAGCGTTTGTGGGCGGTATCGTGGAAGCCGCCTGTAGCAGGCAACGTGACCATCAAGACTGGCAGGGAGGAACCCGCCGGTCTTCAGAACGATCTGTCGACCGTCGTTAATTTCGCAGTACTCACCGGCAGGTACTACCTCGCCAGCAAGGTAGAGTTCACCCAGTAGCGGATCCATTTCTCTTTTCTTGGACATTGCAGAGACTCCACGCTCTAAGACACAGGTGAAAAGTGCGGGATGCAATTGCCCCGCAATTATCAGTACGCAATGGAATCAAAAACGTTTACGATTGTTGTGTTAAGATTTGATTTAGATTGGGATTTATGAATTGATTACATTGCTTTAACAGAAGCAGGCAGTGATGCAATAGGATAGGGCCGCTATTTGCTTTCGGAGCTGCGCCCCTCATCCTATCTCTTACTCACGTTCGGGGTGCTCGGTTCGAGCCTCCATGCGGCGTTTTAGCCGTGCTTCGGATCCCTCTTCGGTTGGCTCATAAAATGGCAATCCACGCACGCCTTCCGGCAGATACTCCTGCGGAGCCCAGTGGCCCGGATGATCGTGCGGATAGATGTATCCCTTGCCATTTCCAAGCTGCTTTGCGCCAGCATAAGCCGAAGAGCGAAGGTGCATGGGCACTGGCTTTGCGCCGTTCGACTGCACCTCTTCCAGCGCCCTACCTATCGCTACCGTTGCAGAGTTGCTCTTCGCAGTAGCGGCCAGGTACGAGACCGCTTGCGACAGGATCAGTTTCGCTTCGGGCAGCCCCACAAACATTACAGCCTGCGCCGCTGAGTTTGCCAGCACGAGCGCCATGGGATCGGCGTTGCCGATATCCTCGCTGGCAAGAATGACGATTCGTCTCGCAATGAACCGGATGTCCTCGCCGGCCAGCAGCATCTTCGCAAGCCAGTAGAGGGCCGCATCCGGATCCGAACCGCGAACCGATTTGATGAAGGCAGAGATCGTGTCGTAGTGCTCATCGCCCGATTTGTCGTAGCCAAGGCGCCGCGCCTGCGCTCCCTCTTCAGCCAACTGAAGGGTAATTTGCCGGAAGCCGGATTCTTCTGGGACGGCGGCGAGCGCCGCAGACTCTAGCGCATTGAGCGCGTTACGCGCATCTCCGCCCGACATCGCCACAAGATGGTCCAGCGCGTCATCATCGGCGTTCACATTCATCTTGCCCAGGCCGCGATCGGTATCGAGCAGCGCTCTTTGAAGCAGCAGTTTGATGGACTCTTCGCCAAGAGCTTCGAGGCGAAACAGCCTCGACCGGGAGAGCAGCGCAGCGTTGACCTCAAAATGTGGGTTCTCTGTAGTCGCGCCAACCAGCACAACCACGCCGGATTCGACATGAGGGAGCAGGGCATCCTGCTGAGCTTTGTTCCAGCGGTGGATCTCGTCTACAAAGAGAATCGTCTTTTGCCCAGAATTGATCCTGCGATCCGTAGCGTGTTGAATGACTTTTCGGATGTCGGCCACACCACTTGTGACGGCGCTATAGCTTTCGAAACAGGCGTGTGTGGAGTTGGCAATGATCTGTGCCAGAGTGGATTTACCGCTGCCGGGAGGTCCCCAGAAGATGACGGAGGTGAGTTGATCGCGCTCGATGGCTCGCCTTAGCAGCGTGCCTGGGCCAACTACAGATGCCTGCCCCACAAACTCATCGAGGCTGCGGGGGCGCATTCTTGATGCAAGCGGATGTGTGGAGGCAGCGCCACCAGCGGCGCTGCTGTCATGATCAAACAGGCCGGACTGTGCCGGCCTGCTAAATGGGTCTCGATTGAAGTCGTTGGACATGCGAAGTCTGCCAACCTATTGCGCCAGCGGCACCACACGAATCGTCAGAATGCGGTCGCCCTGCTTAATGTTATCCATCACATTGATGCCCTGGGTAATCTTGCCAAAGACCGTGTAGGCGCCATCGTTTGTGTGGTTGTCGTCCAGGTTAAAGAAGAACTGGCTATCGCCAGAATCGATGCTTCGCGCTCCGTGCTGAAGACCGATCGTGCCCTTGTCGTGCCCAGCATGCGGTTCTAGCGGCACAGTTTTGCCAGATCCGCCACCACCCAGACCGTAACGAGTGGCAACGTCGTAGCTAGATAGAGTGGCGATCTTCGCTCCGTCGACCGTTTTGGACTTAGGGTCGCCTGCAGTCGCCATGAAGCCTCTTACAACATTGTGGAAGAGAGTACGATCGTAGAACTTTCGGTTGACCAGCGAGAGAAAGTGCGCCGTTGTTTTCGGACACTCCTTCTGATACAGTTCAACAACGATGGTTCCGCGTTTTTCGACAACCATCTTGACTCGCGGGTTCGGTTTCTGACCAAGCCGGTGATAGGAGCGATCCTGATTTTGAGGAGAAGCGCCGGCATGTGCTAGCTGCGAGATACCGCTGCACAACCCCAAAACGGAAACGAAAATGGTCGCTGTGCGTAATGCCGCACACAATCGTAACATGCGTAAATGCCTCCAGAGCTGCGCAGGATGCATGTGGGCATCCTGTCAGCTTTCTTACTTGGAACAGGCGCTAATTCTAGTGCGCCTTTATTACTTGAGCGAGAAGCTCTGGATCTTGTCGCCAAGCTTTATCGATGGCAGCACATCCTGGCCGGCGATGATCCGGCCGAAAATGCAGTAGTTGCCATCGAGGTT
>CAIXIX010000046.1 GCA_903919615.1 uncultured Chthonomonas sp. | reverse complement strand
TGGAGTGAACCCCTGATTTGGGACAGTGACAAAATTGAGACTCCTTCAAACGTAGGTTCAGTAAGGAGTATTCAATGGAACGATATCCTGACTCAATCCGGAACGCTGTATATGCTCTTATGCGTTCTGGGGTGACCGTTGAGGAACTTGAAGAGCAGTTCGGCCTCGGCCATGGCACTGTCTACAAATGGCTGTACAAACTTCGAGCGGATGGTGAAGACGTTACTTTTGTAAAGTCATCGGATAGGCTCCGTGCGAAAGTATTTGCTCGGTTCGACAGCGGTGCATCGGTCCAGGCCGTATTAGACGATTTCAAACTCTGTCGATCTACTGTATTCCGGATGCGTGATGAATACGAGTTGTTAGCTTCAGGGGCTCCGCCTGTTCCGTCTGGTGTTCCGGTTTCTGGGGCAGGTAAGGACGAGCCAACGGGCGTTGTGCGGCGCCAACTTGCTGAGCCGCCTAAGGATGCTCTCATCAAGCAACTCAAAGTTGCACTAGCTGAGAAGACGATGGAGGCCGATTTTTTCAGAAGTGCCTTGCGGGAAGTAAAGGCTCAACGCCAGCAGAGTTCAACCTCTGGCGCGATGCCATCTACCGGCAGATCCAGCAGATGATTTCCCAGCAAGGCGATGCAAGCATAGAGCGATACTGTTGCCGCGCAGGCGTGAGCCGCAGCGGATACTATCGATCCCTCCATGAAACGGCTCCCGACATCGAGGAGATGGAGCTTATCAACAGGATCCAGGAGATCTTCCTACATAACAAGCGCAGGTATGGGTACCGACGGGTCGCAAGACAACTCAAATACGAGGGCCGTGCAGTCAATCACAAGCGTGTTTTACGCTTGATGCGCTCAGATAATCTGTTAGCCATTCAGCCAAGGATGTTCGTCAGGACGACCGATTCAATGCACGATTTCGATGTTGCCCTCAACCTGGCACGGCGTATGACCTTAACTGGGATCAACCAATTATGGGTAGCGGACTTCACATACGTTCGGCTCGCAAAGGAGTTTGTGTACATCGATGTCGTGCTGGATGCCTTTTCACGCAAGGTTGTCGGTTGGTCGGTCAGCAGGTCCCTGGCGGCTAGCATGCCTATCGAGGCGCTCAATATGGCGCTTGCCGAGCGCAACCCGCCACCAGGATTGGTGCACCATTCCGATCGTGGATTTCAGTATGCTTGCGGTGACTATGCTGGAATACTCAAGGCTAACCAGATCACTCCTCGCATGAGCAGGCCGGCAAATCCGTACGATAATGCTGGGTGCGAAAGCTTCATGCGGACCCTGAAGAGAGAAGAAATCAACGCCAGCATTTATGCTGATCTGGATGACTTACGCGATCACGTGTCGGAGTTCATCGACAACTACTACAACAAATACAGACTGCATTCTTCGCTCGACTATATGTCTCCAGCGGATTATGAAAGAGCTCTTGATAAGCCATCTGCTGACGCGGCTACTATCCCTTATTTTAAGCCGAGACTTTCAAATGGTACGGAGGGCCAAGAAAAAAAGGGCTAAGTCAGTCCGAACGGCGGTGCGGCGCGCGTAAGAAATAATTATCCGTGCCGGTTTCTTTCGCGCGCCGCACCGCCTTATCGGACACCAGATGGATCATACAAAAAGCTACAATCTAACCGGAATCTCTTTTTTGTCTGTTTCACTAACGGGGTGCACCCCAGTCACGCACCATTGGTCTCATCGGTCTCAGTTGTCGCATTGATCTCATGGCTTGCATTATGGTACAGGTTTGCCGATCCGAGAATATTTCGACCGCAAAAGCGCTTCTGAAGGAACGTATTAGCGGCGCGGACTACCTCTCACAGGCACTAGCTACGTCCATGTCATTCCTTGTAAGCGTGCAGCTACTTCACTAGAATCGGGTGACTCATCCCGAGACCAGTCGCCGATCAAATCGTGAAGATCAAAATATCGCTTTCCGGCCATCCCGCCGCGTGATGACTTGCGAAACGTCGTCGGTGAGAGGTGGCTGAATAGCCAGAAGTTGCGTGTAGTGGGCATCGGCGAATTCAACGACACCTCAGCGCCCGGTCACAACCGCGCTGGGACGTAAGGGCCAGAATTCGCCGGATTTCTCGATCACCACGCCTGGCTAACTTATTCCACCCCTTCAGGGATATCAATGCGGACTCATTACATCCAGCAGGAACGAATTTCACTCTTCCCTCACATCTAATCCCCGGAGCCCTGCAAAACCGATGCATTCTTAGTGAATGTTAGCAGTACAAACAGAGTATTAAACCTCTATAACAATCAATAAATATTAACGTTCTATTTTAACGTTGTGGGTGTGTGCATGCGTGCGTTCTTAGTATGTTAGCGAAGCGTGTGCCGTAAAGGCCCATCTGGGCAAAACCGCCCTTCGCGCGAATTACGTCCCACCACCGGCTCACGGCAGAACCGTTTTCTTGGTTGATGAATGCGGCCCCAAAACATTGCCGCCTGGGGACAGGCGGGCTCCAGGTGGTTGCGTTCGATGATGGATAAGTGTCAAGTTGCCGTGACGGCAGAGCTGATCAAGGGCGGTTGTCCACTTCGTCCACCTCGTCCACACGCGCGGTCGCAGCAAGCAGGCGACCCTACCAATTCGTCGCCTTGCCCGCATCGACCTCATTGACCTTATAGACTTCAAAGATTTGATGACTTGACCTCAAAGACTTGAATTCACGACTGCTCGCGCAATCATCAAATCCTCATCTGCGGGGATGACCCAGGCGGCAATGCGGCTGGTGGGAGCGCTGATCGGGGCCGGACCAACAGCCGCTGCGTTGGCTGTATCGTCGAGCGTGAGGCCAAGAAAGGCAAGTGGCTTGCAGATGCGAGTTCGCATGGAGGCGGAGCGCTCCCCTATCCCGCCAGAGAATGCGACCGCGTCGATGCCTTCGAGCACCGCCGCCATGGCGCCAATGTATTTACATACCCGGTAGGCGAAGAGATCGATGGCGAGCGCAGCCCGCGCGTTGCCGGCAGCAGCAGCCTTCTCAACGTCTCTAAGATCCGCGCTCACACCCGAGACGCCGAGGATCCCGCTTTCGAAATTGAGGACGCGATCGAGGTCCTCAGCCGCGTATCCCTTCACGCACTGAAGATAGAGCAGCAGCCCGGGGTCGAGATCCCCGCATCGCTTCCCCATAAGCAGACCCTCCATGGGGGTCATCCCCATGGTGATGTCGATACTCTTGCCGTTCTTAATCGCGCAGACGCTGGCGCCGCTGCCGAGATGGCACGTCACAAGCCGATCAACGGGTCCGATGCGCGAAAACAGCGTCTCAGAAACACACTGATGCGCGATGCCGTGAAACCCGTACCGCTGCAGGCCGAACTTGGCGCTTAGCTCGTGCGGCAGACCATAGGTTTTTGCGACTGCAGGGAGGGTGCGGTGAAACGCGGTATCGAATACTGCGATCACCGCAGCGCTCGGCTCATGGTGCAGACAGGTCTCCAGAACGTCCGCCGCGACCCGGTTGTGCAGCGGCGCCAGCGGAATCAGCTCCCGAATTTCTGCGATCTCAGCTGCGCCAACGCGCACTGGCTCACAAAATGTCTCGCCACCATGTACAACCCGGCAGCCGAAGGCCAGGCTGCCCTGAGCCGCGCTCCCCAAGTCGGGGACCGCAGCGTTCAGTTCGCGCAGAACGATCTCGAGGGCCTCGACCATCGAGCCGTCGCCGACATGGCTTGTTCGCCGCTTCTTTCCGCATACCAGTGTCAGGCCGGCATCCGCCTGCCCAAGCCTTTCGACTGCGCCATGCGCGATATCGATTGGCTCTGAGCCAGAGCCAGGTTTAGGCCCTATCTCGCAGAGATAGAGCCCGAATTTTAAGGATGAGCTGCCGGGATCGAAGGTCAGTACGTGCAGGCTCATACGTAGGGCCATTTCCAGTCTCGAATCTCGGGCATATCGTCTCCGTACTTGTGGATATAGAGCTTGTGTTCGATCCGCTTATCCTGCATCAACTGCTTCACATGCGCTGCGGCCGGCCCCAAAGATGGCACACGCTCGATGACATCCATCACCAGTCGGAACCGATCCAGGTCGTTCATAACCACCATATCGAACGGTGTAGTGGTGGTGCCCTCTTCTTTATATCCGCGCACGTGCAGGTTCGCATGGTTGGTCCGCCGGTAGGTGAGCCGATGGATCAGCAGCGGATAGCCGTGGAAGGCAAATATTACGGGCCGATCTTTGGTGAACAGGCTATCAAAGTCCCTGTCTGTCAGACCATGCGGATGTTCCGTTGAGGGCTCCAGGGTCATCAGGTCGACCACGTTGACCACCCGCACTTTGAGGGTTGGGAAATGGGTATGCAGAATGTCGACCGCTGCCAGTGTCTCCAGCGTTGGCACGTCTCCTGCGCAGGCCATCACAACATCGGGTTCGACGCCTTGATCGCTGCTGGCCCAATCCCAGATGCCGATGCCTTTGGTGCAGTGTTTGATGGCATCGTCCATCTTGAGATACTGCAGCGCGGGCTGCTTGCCCGCAACGATGACATTGATGTAGTGGCGGCTCCGCAGACAGTGATCGGTTACCGAGAGGAGGCAGTTTGCATCCGGTGGCAGATAGACGCGTACAATATCGGCCTTCTTGTTCACAACATGATCCATAAAACCGGGATCCTGGTGGGAGAAGCCATTATGGTCCTGCCGCCAAACGTGGGAGGTTAGCAGATAGTTGAGCGATGCGATTGGCCGACGCCACGGGATATTTCGCGTGACTTTGAGCCACTTGGCATGCTGGTTAACCATGGAATCGACGATGTGGATAAAGGCCTCGTAGCAGGAGAAAAAGCCGTGTCGGCCAGTAAGCAGGTATCCCTCCAGCCAGCCCTGACAGAGGTGCTCACTCAGCACCTCCATCACGCGTCCCTCGTGGGCCACGTGGTCATCGCCGGGGAGGATGTCTGCGGTCGATACACGGTTGGTCACTTCAAACAGGCTGTCCAGACGGTTGGATGCCGTCTCATCCGGACCAACGACGCGGAAGTTCGCGCTTGCTGCGTTCTGGGTTACGATGTCTCGCAGGAAGTGACCCGTAACTCGCGTTGTTTCGGCGATCGTTACGCCCGGCGTCACATCGACAGCATAATCCCGAAAATCTGGCATGATGAGTTCGCGCAGAAGCGCTCCGCCATTGCTGTGCGGGTTCGCGCCCATTCGGCGCGTGCCCGTTGGCGCGAGAGCTGCCAGCTCTGGCATGAGCCGCCCGGTTTCGTCGAACAGCTCTTCTGCGCGATAGCTTTTTAGCCAATCTTGCAGTATCTGCAGATGACCTGGGTTCGTTCGGGCATCGGCAAATGGAACCTGATGTGATCGGAAGCTGCCCTCCACCGGTTTGCCATCGGCAAACTTAGGGCCGGTCCAGCCCTTTGGAGTGCGCATCACGATCATTGGCCACATCGGCCGTTCCGTAAATCCATTGGTCCGGGCTTCGGTCTGGATGGCGCGTATCTCGGCGAAAACAGTATCGAGAGTCGCTGCCATCAACTGATGCATCGTTTCGGGTTCGCTGCCCTCAACAAAGTAAGGCTTGTAACCGTAGCCCTCAAAGAGGCTCACAAGCTCACGATGCGAAATTCGCGCCAGCACGGTGGGGTTGGCGATTTTGTATCCATTTAAATGGAGTATAGGCAGCACTGCGCCATCAATTACAGGGTTTAAAAATTTGTTGGAGTGCCAGCTTGCAGCCAATGGGCCGGTCTCCGCTTCTCCATCGCCAACGACGCAGGCAACCACGAGATCCGGGTTGTCGAATGCCGCGCCATAGGCATGCGCCAGGCAGTAGCCAAGCTCGCCTCCCTCGTGGATGGAACCTGGTGTCTCTGGCGCAACATGGCTGGGAATGCCGCCCGGAAACGAGAACTGCGTGAACAGGCTGCGCAGCCCTGCCTCATCCTGAGAGATGTGCGGGTAGAGCTCGCTATAGATCCCCTCCAGGTAGGTGTTTGCGACGAGCCCCGGGCCGCCGTGCCCCGGACCCGTTACGAACAGTACATTGGCATCGTCTCGTTTGATAACCCGGTTGAGATGCGCGTAGATAAAGTTGAGGCCCGGAGTTGTTCCCCAGTGCCCGAGGATGCGCGGTTTAACATGATCGAGGGAAAGCGGCAATTTCAGGAGCGGATTGTCAAACAGATAGATCTGCCCAACACTCAGGTAGTTTGCCGCCCGCCAGTAGGCATGAATTCTGGCCAGTGTGTCCGGATCTAGGGGCGTGGAGGTCTCGTTTAAGGTGGTATTCAAGGCAAATATTGTCCTTTCTACAAATAGTCGGGCGCTGGTGAGCGGCCCTCAACACATGTGCTGTACAACGCATCCTTCAAGACAATTGTTCCACGTTTGTTTACGCGTGCGTGCGGTTCTGGGTTAGCTGCTAAATTGATGCGTGCGCATCGGACATTATCTTTCAAGGCGCTGGCGCGGCAAGTAGCGATCTACCGACATGATTATTTGAACTAATGCTTGTTCACTACAAAATTCAAGAGCAACGGTGTCAAAATATTGCATAGGAGGTTTGATCCATGCAGAGTTCCGCACAAACCGTTGACGAGTATCTGGCAGAACTGCCGGAAGAACGCCGTGAAGCGATTCAGGTTGTTCGAAAGGTAATTCTGGATAATTTGCCTGCCGGTTATGAAGAGGGAATTCAGTATGGCTTAATCAGCTATTTTGTGCCGCATAGCCTTTTCCCCGCTGGCTACCACTGCAATCCTGCCGAGCCCCTGACGTATATCGGCCTCGGGTCTCAAAAGAACTACATGTCGCTCTATCTGATGTGCGTCTACGGCAATACAGAGATGAACGAGTGGTTTACCAGTGAATACCGCGCACGCAACATGAAGCTAGACATGGGAAAGTCTTGCGTTCGATTTAAGAAGGTTTCCGACCTTCCGTTGGATGTGATTGCACAAGCCGTTAGCAAGGTAAGCCTTGAAGCTTATGTGGCGCGATACGTTAGCATTCGGGATGAAATGAAGTCCCGAAAAAAGTCATAATATTGCTATCAGCGTAACTTTGTTTATAGCGATTTCAGGTCCGGCATCCAAATCAGTTATCGCCCCGCAGCTGACTCTTTTGAGAGGTAGACGATGGAAGAAAAAACGGAAATAGAGAGACAGTTAAGCGCTTTTGAAGGCATTGGCGAAGATGTTTATGATGTGGACGTCCTCGAAGACGACAACATGCAGTACTACGATGACGACTATTACGAAGACGATGAGGAGTACGAAGAGGACTTACCCGCCTTGCAACCCGTTCCGTACGACCCTATAACGCATCCACCGGATCAGCCGTGGTTCAGGATGCCCCGGTTTACAGTGCCCCGGTTTACAGTGCCCCAGATTGCGCTGCCGAGACTCAAGCTGCCTGCGTTCAAACAACCTCGCGTGAACCTGCCGCAAGTCAGAGCTAAAGTGCAACGGCAGCAGGAGCCAACCGTTGCTGAACCAGTAACCGGACGGAGTAGATTTGTTTCTGTCATTAAGGTCTCTGCCATTTTCTTCGTCGGCGCGTTGGCCGGCTCCGTGTTCAGAGCTCGCGCGAATAATCCAGCCATCGCGCTCGTAAATGGCGAACCGATTACAGCCACCGAGTTTGCACAGAGCGCAGAGCGAGAAGCTGGACGAAAGGCGCTTCAAGGGCTTATCGACGAGAAACTCGTGATGCAGTTCGCCAAGAAACATTCGATCGAACCTGCAAACTCTATCGTTGAAGACAGGTACAAAGCGGAGTCGGAGAAACCAGAATTCAGTAACGTATTAAAAGAGAAGAACGCTACCGCCGAGGAGTTCAAGCACGATCTGCTGGTCGCTGAGATCCGCCGCGAAATCGTCTCGAAGGGCGTAACTGTAACCGGCGACGAGGTTCTGGGTTTCTACAAAACAAACACGGACCCGCATTACGTTGGAGCTCTGTTCTATCACCCGGAGAGCGTCGATATTCAAGTCATCATCACGCCTTCTAAGGATCGAATTGATGCCGCATGGGGCGCCTTACAATCTGGCACGAGTTTTACGGATGCTGTTGCGAAGTATTCGGAAGATCTGAGCCAGCG
>CAIXIX010000045.1 GCA_903919615.1 uncultured Chthonomonas sp. | reverse complement strand
TTACTACGGTGGCAGCGAATACTACACCTGTCTGGCAACTGCCGACGCGATCTAACAGAGGGAATTATGATTAAGAGTTTGCCATCGATAGTATTGATGTGTGTTCTGGCCAATGCCGGGGCATTGGCACAACGATCGAATGTCGCCGAAGATCGTGCGCAGCTTCTAAAGGATGTACAGGTTGTGCGCGTGCCGGGTGGAATTCCGGGCGATCTCGTCGTATTTGGTAAAGATGCTTTTACGCTGATTTGCGGCCGCTCCGGCAAAGCGAATCTGCCTGTATTCGCCGCTGCGCACGCAGGATCAGGAAGGGTTGTGGCCGGGGGACACGAAGGCTTTTTCGGCGAGACCGCGCTTAAAAACCCGGACAACGCAACGCTGGCTGCGAATATTGTGCGCTGGCTAACTCCTCTTGGCGCCGATAAGCCGTCGATATGGCTGATTGGACAATCGGATGCGCTGAAGTCTGTGCTCAGCGAGCATGGCAACAGCGTCTTGGTAACCTCTGCAAATAACATATCCAGTGTCCTCAATGGTCGTGGCGTGTTGTGGCTGGATCAGGCAAGTCTTGACAACAATCTTGATGCCGCAGATCGAGTTTCCGATTGGGTGAGCAAGGGGAATGGAGTCGTCATAACGGGGCCAGCGTGGGGATGGAAAGAGGTGCACCCGGGGCGCGATCTAGTCCATCAGCAGACCGGTAATCGAATAGCAATCCCGTTAGGACTCGCCTTCGCGTCTGATATGCTCGATGCGTATCGAGGTGGAGGGTTTGCCGGCGGAGACCAGGTTATTCGCCTTACTGCCGCAAATGATGCGCTTGATGCTTTAGAACGCGCCAACAAAGGTGGCGAAACTCTGAATTCAGCCGAATTAGGCCAGGTGACGACCATTCTTGGTGCATCTATGGATGTGCTTTCAGGGAGTAACGAATCTTATGCAAAGCGAGTGGCAGCCCTTTGTAAGGACAAGGGCTCGCAGATCCCCACACGAGACGCGCCCATTACGACGGCGCAGCCGTTCGCACGGCTCAAGGCGATACTCGATTTTCACGCAGCGCAACATGAGCCTGGCGGTTCTGTAATGGCCTATCCCTCTGCTGCAGATTTCCCGGGAGCAGTACCGAATGACACGGCCCGAAAGACGGTGAAAATTGAGGTTGATACCTCTGTTCCTGCGTGGCATGCTCTTGGTCTCTATGTTCCCGCAGGCGAAATCGTCACCATTGAAGCGTCTGCGCAGGCTACGGTCTCATCCCTGCACTTTAGAGTTGGACCTCATACGGATACCCTATGGCATCTGGATCGATGGCAGCGGTTTCCGGAGGTATCGACGTACTTCCGGCTAAAGGGCGAGGTCACAAAGATCGCGAGTCCATTCGGAGGCACCCTGTTTCTCGATGTACCCGGACGATGTAAAGCCGGAAAGCTCATCTTCACAGTCATCGGCGCAGTGCCTGCTCCACGATTTGTACGGGGACAGACAACGAACGAAGAGTGGATCCGCTCCATCCGATCTTCGCCAGGCCCCTGGGCCGAGCTGGAAGGCAATCTCGTCTGTATCTCCGTTCCCTCGTCAGCGATTCGCGATCTCGATGATCCGGAGGCTCTAATGGCGTACTGGGATGAGGTGATGGAGCATTGCTACAGCTTCTTTGCGGCGCCGCGGCGCGATAGGCCAGAGCGGTATTGTGTGGATAGGCAGATCAGCGCCGGGTATATGCACTCAGGCTACCCGATCATGACAGGAGATGATGTAGCCAAGACGTTTTGTGATGTCAAAACGCTTCGAGGATCGGTCGGGATCACGTGCTGGGGCTTTTACCACGAAATGGGCCACAACTTTCAGCAGCCGGAGTGGACGTGGGAGCCGTTCGGTGAGGTCACGAACAATCTGTTTTCGCTCTACGGTACAGAGACGCTCAATCGAGCGATGGTGGGCGCCCATCCCGCGATGACGCAAGCAGAGATTACAAAACGTATTCACAATGTTGCGACGAAGCCTGGCGTAGAAACGTACTTCTCGAAAGATCCATGGTATCCGCTAACTATGTTCTGGCTGATGCGTCAGGAGTTTGGTTGGGAGCCTTTCACGAAGCTATTTGCAGAGTTCCGCGACTTGCCTCGCGGGCAGAGGCCAAAAAGTGAGCGCGAAAAACACGACCAGTTCCTCCAGCGCTTTTCGCGGATATCGGGCAAGAACCTCACAGAGTATCTGAAAGCATGGGGAATCGATTTCTCTGTGGGGGCAGATCGTGGTGTTATTAACCTGCCTCGCTGGATGCCAAAGGACTGGCAATAGCGCCTTAATTGTACATAAAAACGGCCGCGGGCTTAATGCCCACGGCCGTTCTTGTATATAACTCGAGCGCAGGATTATTTGTTATCCCGCGGTCGTTTTAAGCCTGTTCCGAACGGACCAGCAGCTTACCATTTTACGTTCATTTTCATCCCACAGATGCAGGAAGAGCGATTTGAGACTGGTTGCAAAGGTGAGAGCTTCAACCTTTTGTAACTCATCGATCTCATCGTAACTCTTTTGCAGGTTGTAGTTTGGTATTCGCGGTCTCAGGTGATGGATATGGTGAAGGCCGATATTACCAGAGAACCATTGCAGGACTTTCGGAAGCTTGTAGTAGGAGCTGCCTTCGAGTGCAGCACGTATCGGATCCCACTTTTGGTGACGCTCCCAGTAGACTTCAAGATACTGGTGCTGAACATAGAACATCCAGACACCCATAATTCCAGCAAACGACATCAACGGAATCTGGATCATCAGGTACGTCTTGAGTCCAATTGTAAAGCTTGCAATGGTAATGATTACAGCCAGGGCGGCATCCGTAATGAGAACGCTATTCCGCTCAGGTTTGCCCGAGCCACGTGTTGGGAACCGCTGCGCGATAAAGAACAGTCCGGGAGGTCCCAGAACAAAGAGGACGAGCGGATTGCGATATAGCCGATATCCAAGTCGTTTCCACGGGTTACATGTGAGATACTCCTGAACTGTCATCGTCCAGATATCTCCACTGCCGCGTCTTTCAAGATCTCCCACGGTGGCGTGGTGTATAGCGTGAGCGTGCTTCCACTCTTCATATGGCGTGAACGTAAGGATGCCTGTAATATAGCCAGTGATCGTGTTCAGTCGCTTTGAATTGTAAAAAGAACCATGTCCGCAGTCATGAAAAATGATGAACACACGCACCAGGAGCCCCGAGGCGATTACCATTATCGGCAGCAGTTTGTACAATGGTGTGTGGTAATGGTTCAGCATCGTAACCATCACGGCCCAACATGCTGCATATGGCACTAACGTGTTCGTTAGCTGCCACATGTTTTTGCGCATATCCGATTTTTCGTACTTTGTGAGGGAACGATACCAGTCCGAATGAGTAACCTGTTTTAGCTCAACGGGTTGAGACGACATCTAGCTGATTCTCCACATGACGCACAACCCCTTGTGTGCGCCGGTTCGATGATGAGGCTGAAGCGATACCCCTATTATACCCGTACGTGAATGCACTCGTTATTAACTGTGCTTGTCACATCTATTTCGCATCCTAGATTATCTTGCAGCTTCGTTAAAGCGTTTATGGGTTAAAGAGGAGTACGGCGGTTGAATGTTAAAGAGATAGACACTATGAATACTCAAATGAATCGACGCCGGTTTCTAAACGGCGCTCTAATCACAACATTGTGCGCGGGCCCGTTTGTAGAATGCACCTATGCTGCGCCGCCTGCAACCCCGGAGAAAGCGATGTTCAGTGTCTATGGAGACTGGCAAATCCAGGTGAATAAGGGCTCAGCGAACCTGGGTGGCAAAAAGATCACAATTAAAAAAACGACGCGGCTCGACGTACTGCCTCCAGCGCTAATCCACGTTACCTCGGAGCGCTGGGATGCCCTACCAGACTACGCTCCCAATGCTGCTCCATGGGGGCGAGGAGCCAGGCTTAAACAGCTGGATACGTTTGAAACGACTGCAGCGGATATGCTTGTTCCCGCAAGCCTGGCGTTACGGCTAAAACCCGGAGATGCCGATACACTGACACCGGGCAAAGACTACGATTTTGAACCGAAATGGGCGACGGTTGGATTAAAGCCGGGCTCGCGCGCGACAGGTAAGCCCGTGTACATCGATTATGACTGTGGCTGGTTTCGAATCGACTCGATTACCATCGATAAGCATGGGGCCCTGCGAATCATCGCGGGTGTTCCTCACCGAGCAACACCGTTTCCGCCGCGTGTGTCGGAAGGAGAACATGTTATCGCGAATGTGTGGGTGCCGGGTAGGTTGGTGAAGCTCGAAACCGACAATGTGTTCCCAATCATTGAGCCGGAATACCCTTCCATCGCTCACCGAGGAACGCCAAAAGCGGCCGCTCAACTGCCAGAGACATGGAAGAAGATTTCATCCGGCACACCATTCAAGGTGATGGCATGGGGCGATAGTGTTACTGCGGGCGGACAAGCGAGCGATCCTGCTCACCAGTACCAGAGCGTGTTTATTGATAAGTTGAAGGCGAAGTACCCTAACTGCCGACCGGAGCTTGTAACAGTAGGGTGGGGCGGCCGTAACACGGACAGCTTTCTGATTGAACCGGTTGGGGCTCAATACAACTTCGATTCTGCAGTGATCGCACAGAAACCGGATCTTATCATCATGGAGTTTGTGAACGATGCATACATGACACCGGAGGTCGTAGAGCAGAAGTACAGCTACCTGCTTTCTCGCTTCAAAGCAATCGGTGCTGAGCTAATTGTTCTCACACCACACTTTGTCAGGCCGGATTGGATGGGGAAGACAAGTGTTCGGGTTGAGGAAGATCCACGCCCATACACGGCAGGCGTTCGAGAGTTTTGTGCGAAACACAATATTGCTATAGCAGACGCCGCGCTGCGGTGGGGCCATCTGGTGAAAGAAGGCATACCCTACACGACGCTTCTCTCAAACAGCATCAATCACCCAGATGATCGAGGGCATGTGTTGTTCGCGGATGCCATTATGGAGGTTTTTGAATAGCACGTGAATGTGCGCTACCAGTGCATTACCTGACCACCATCCACATTTATTGTCTGGCCAGTAATGTTTCGTGCGTTTTTGGAGGCTAGAAAGACGGCCATCGCGCCGATCTCTTCAGGTTCCTGCCATCGGCCAAGTGGGGCGACCTGTTTTACCTTGAGGGCGCCCCAGCTATCGTAATCGAGTTGCTGTTCGGGCGGCTGACTGTCGAACCATGCCTTCCAAACGGACCTGTTTAGATCGGTCTTGATCATTCCTGGGCAAACCGTGTTAACTCGTACGCCATGCGCTGCAAAGTCCTTCGCTGCGCACATCGCAAAATTAATCAAACCTGCTTTTGCCGCACTGTAGGGCGGGTCGGTCTGCGAGCCAATCTGTCCGGCAATGGACGAGATAAACAGTAAACTGGATTCGCCTTTATCAATTAGAAGTGGGCCAAACGCATGCGCGGTGTTGACTGCGGCGATCAGGTTGATATTCAAGATTCTGGGCCAGTCTGAGGGATCGAGGTTCCAGAAGGGAAAGCCAAACTTACCCGAGCCTGCGCCTGCGGCGAAAATGACATGGCTAGAACCGCCTAGCGATTCCTTTACTTGTGCTGCTGCCGACAGGACTGTTTCGTAATCGGTTAGGTCTGCAACGATTGAAACGGATTTAACTCCATAGTCTACAGAGATTTCATCGGCTGTTGCTGCTACGGCTGGATTGATGTCCAGAAGCGCGATGTTGGCTCCCTCCTGCGCAAACTCTCGTGCGATTGCTCTGCCAATGCCAGCGGCGCCGCCAGCGACAACGACTGCGGCTCCTTTAATTCCCAGATCCATCCTTCTCCTTAGCGCAGCTCGCGCTGCGACTTCTTGCCTGCTTCTCGAGAGACAGCCTTCCATGCTTTTTCTACCGCTGGCCGCACGAGCACAGTGAGCTCATCATATGCGGCAGGTATCAGATGCAGGCCATCCGGCTGAAAGACCTCCATACGTGGTTGACCGAGCTTCTTAAAAAACATCCTGTTCACATCGACGTAGGTCATGTAGTTTGTGGCGGTGCAAAAATCCGAAATTTCACGATTCGTCTTCTCTACAAAATCCCAGTGGCTCATTTTTTGTGGCGCCTTGATGATCGACACGTATACAATTCGAGTTTTCGGAAGTGACGTGTGCACGGCCTCTGCGAATCGCCTTATCCGCTGACTGATTTGAAGTGGGGGCTCTCCTGCGTTGATATCGTTGCTGCCGCAATAACATACAATGACTGCTGGTTTGTAGGGCAAGACAACCCGGTCTATATAGTGAAGCAACTCCCAGGTACGAGAACCACCAAATGCCCGGTTGAATACTGGCAGCGGGTCCATCTGGAGCCTGAGCTCCTTCCACTGAACGAAGATCGAGCTGCCCGTAAAGAGAATGGCACCTTTTGGCGGAGGGTTCGCAGCATCCATCTGCTCCAGGTTCTCAATATCTTGAGAGAATTCGTTTACGTGGCTCCCATCATCCTGACCGGCTGCTGGCCTGCTATCGGCGGAAATCAGAACCACTGCTAGCGCAACGACGAGAGGCATGATGAAGCGAGGCGGCAGGAGCCCAATTCTGATGGGAATACTCATGATAGTTTGAGCCTTGTAACCGTGGTAGTTTGAATTTTACCTTGATCTCACCACTAACGACTCTACCATGCTAATACAGTTGGCAGAAGGAACAGGGCCGCCGCGAGTGCTAATAGTTGAGTGAAATCGTCCGGAGGTATGAACATGGATGCTGTCACCCTGATGCGAGGTACACCCGAGTCGCGCGGAGTGAGGTCGCAATCAATCATTGAGCTGCTAGAAGCCTTCGATACAGAGAAGGTTGAACTTCACAGCCTGATGATTGCGCGTAATGGCGCAGTCATCGCTGAAGGCTGGTGGCGTCCTTACGCATCTGAGTTGAAACACGTTCTCTATTCACTCAGCAAGAGTTTTACCTCAACTGCCGCCGGCATGCTTGTAGACGAACAAAGGCTGGACCTTGACGCAAAGGTTGCATCCTTCTTTCCTGAATATTTGCCTGCATCTCCTTCTGAATTGCTGTTACGTATGAGAGTGAGAGACCTGCTCTCAATGTCAACGGGGCACGACCAGGACACCCTGCTTGCTCTGGTGGACCAGGAAGCGGTTCCATGGCCGCAAGCATTTCTCGCACAACCGGTAGTGCATGAGCCTGGGACCCATTTTCTCTACAATAGCGGTGCAACCTACATGGTTTCTGCGATTGTCCAAAAGATCACCCGTGAGACGCTGATCAGCTACCTTACACCCAGGCTGTTTTTGCCGCTCGGAATCGAGGATGCGGAATGGGAAGTGTGCCCGCAAGGTGTCTGTACCGGAGGATGGGGGCTAAGCATTAAGACTGAGGACATTCTGAAGTTTGGCCTGCTCTACCTCAATAAAGGCGTCTGGAATGGAAAGAGACTGCTCTCGTCCGAGTGGATCAAGGACGCGACAAGCATCCAAATTTCTAACGGGGACGGTGGCGAGAACGATTGGGCTCAGGGTTACGGGTTTCAGTTCTGGAGATGCAGAAATAACTGTTTTCGTGGCGATGGGGCATTCGGACAGTACTGCATCATTATGCCGGAGGAAAATGCGGTTGTGGCGATAACGGCTGGCCAGGGCGATATGCAGAAGGTGCTGAATCTCATCTGGCAGCACCTGCTTCCAGCATTCGAAAATAGCACGATCGAAGCAGACCTAGCCGCTAATATCGAGTTATCGGCTCGCTTGGCAGAAGTGACTCTTCGATATGAGCGAGGCGCCGCTTTGCCGGAAAGTCCCGGTCTGCAGCATTTCGGCATTCACGTCACTGCAGATAATACCGCCGGAATCCAACACATTGAATTTGCATGTCAATCTGGCGCAATTTGGCTTACGGTACGGGACAGGATCGGGGAATTTGTTCTTAATATTGGCACGGATGCAAGCTGGTTGTATGGAACAACTCGCCTTGGCGCAATGGCGCTTGTTTCATCTCACGATAGGCGATATGCAGCTACCGGTGGTTGGACTTCGCCGAAACAGTTTGAAGCCCGCGTGGCGTTTATTGAAACGCCATACACGGCAACCGTTAAATTGACACTCGAAGGTGACGTGTGCTCCTTCCGATATGTGCAAAACGTTCGTTTTGGCGGCGACGATCCATCGCCCGTAACTGGCATTCTCGAAACAAGTTGATTCATTCGAAACGCGACATTTACGAGGATTCCGAGTGGCTGTCGTAGAATCGTTGATAGATGACTGGATGCATTCCAGCACCAATACTTTCTGGAAAGGGGATCGAACGCAATTGTCCCTTAACAAGAATCTGTTTGCCGCTGCTGCGGCAGCAATTACGCTCACGGCCATTAGCTGCTCGTCGGCGAAGGCCGAGCAGGCGATACCGGCAGAATATAAGCAGGGAGGCTTCTTCGTCGGATGCCAGGCGTGGACCTGGAATCACTTTACAGTGATGGAAGCGATTGAGAAGACGGCCGCAGCTGGCGGCCGTGTTATAGAGTTTTTCCCTGGACAATCCCTTAGCAAGGAAGAGCCAGATATTAAGCTGAATGAGAACGTCTCGGCGGAAGTTATTGCAAAAGTGAAGGCGCAGCTTGATAAGTTTCAAATCAAGGCGGTAAACTTCGGCGTTACGGGCATTCCGAACGACGCAGCCGCCGCGCGAAAGCTGTTTGAGTTTGCAAAGGCGCTTGGTTTAAGAGCCATAACCACAGAATCAGTCGATTCGATCGACGTTTATGAGCCGCTTGTGAAAGAATTCGACATCATGGTCGCCTTTCACGATCATCCAAAGCAGGCAAATAACCCCGGTTACAAGATGTGGGATCCGGAGTACATCCTCTCTGTTGTCAAGAATCGTGACAAGAGAATTGGCTCCTGCGCCGACATCGGCCACTGGGTTCGGTCTGGCATCAAGCCTGTAGACGCTTTGAAAATTCTGCGCGGTCACATCATAAGCAGTCATTTGAAGGACCTCAACGAGTTTACACCTGGTGGTCATGATGTTCCTGCCGGTACCGGTGTATCGGGCATTGGCGCTGTGCTTGATGAGCTCCATAGCCAGGGCTTTACGGGCAATATCTCAATCGAATATGAGTACCACATGGAAGATTCGATGGCAGAAGTGGCGCAGTCCATAGGATTCGTCCGTGGTTATGGTCAGGCAAAGAAGTGGTAGGTTCTGCTAGCCTGCATGACAGCCACCTATAGCCGAGAACGTTGAACGGCAACTGTGGAGAGGACAGGCTGAGCCTGTCCTCTTCTGGATTCAGTCGACCAAACAATGAAACTTTTTAGGGTGTTCGTCAGTATTATAATGTAACATGAGTGTACTACACTTAAGTGATGCTATCATGATGGAATAAATTTCAGGGTTTAAGGCATATGGATGGAATTCCAGTAGCATCCATGCCGTATAGATGAACACCAACAAACAACGATTATTATCTGGATAGGAAGCAGGAGACAGTTTAAGATGGCCATACGATATATCAATCCTGTGGATATCTTCCGTCAGATGGAGCTTGAAATGCTCCGACAGACGGATCCATCTATCGGCACGGTATTCTTTCAGCCGTGTGTCGATATGTACGAGACCGATGCTGCGCTCGTGATAAAGATGGAACTCGCAGGAGTCAAGCCCAGTAAGCTGCAGATTGAGCTTTCGGCAGATGATCGAACGATGACAATTTCGGGTGAACGACTAGAATCAGGAGATGAGCACCGTGATAGAATCCGCTGCCACCATCTCGAAATCTTCTTCGGCGCATTTCAGCGCGAAATAACGTTGCCTGCAACTGTTCCTTTTGATCGAGAAAACATTTCGGCGACGTACAAAGATGGATTTCTGGTGATTTCTCTGCCCAAACGCAGCGCCCATTCGCCAGAAAAGCGAACGATTACGATTACTGAAGATACTAAATAGTGGGCCAAGCGCACTGAAAAGTGATCTTTGTTGAAGCTCAAGACGGTTTGAAGAACTCGCTGGCTGAAGCGGCCCGCGTTAAGGATAGAAAACAAAATGGAGCCGAAGAACCTGTCCGATATTCTGGACAAAATCGACCAGTTGACCGAGGCGAATGAGAGTGACCAGGGGAGCGACGGGAACGCTGGCAGTTCACAGAGTGAGAGCCAATCCATACCTGAAGAGCTCAATCTACTGCCCTTGCGAGAAGTTGTGATTTTCCCAGTGCTCGTTGCGCCACTTGGGGTGGGTCGCGAAAACTCCATCACGCTGGTTAACGAATCCACAAATGGCGGCAACCGTCTGATCGGCGTTGCTTGCATGAAGGATCCAGCAGTCGAAAATCCGACAATCGATGACGTATACAAGATTGGAACTGTTGTAGCGATTCGCATGATGGCGCAGGTGCCAGACGGCATCAAGCTGATAGTACAGGGCATAAAGAGGTTTGAAGTGCTGGAGACGCTCCAGACGACGCCGTACCTTCGCGTCAGGATTCGCGCAATTGATGAACCCACCGTACCAGAAGAAGACGCTCTGGAGGTTGAGGCTCTTAAGCGTAATATCGGAACAATGTTCAGTAAGATTGTTCAGCTTTCGCCGGATCTTCCAGACGAAATGCAGACCATGCCTACCAACGTCACCGATCCTCAGGTACTCACCGACCTTATTGCCGCTCAGATGCCAAGGCTGACCTATCAGGAGCGACAAGAGGTACTCGAACTGCTCGAACTGAAGCCGAGGATGACCAGGCTCCTTGAGCTACTATCGCGGGAAGTTCAGCTGCTCGAACTTGGAAGCAAACTTCAGTCCGAAGTGGCGCAAGAGATGGGTAAAACTCAGCGCGAATACTATCTGCGTGAGCACATGCGCCAGATTCAGAAGGAGTTAGGCGAAGGCGACGATCATGCGCAGGAGTTGGATGAGCTTCGCGAAAAAATCGAACTGTCCGGCATGTCTCAAGAGGCCCGCAAGGAGGCTGACCGTGAACTGGATCGATTAGGCCGAATGAATCCTGCAGCGCCAGAATACAATGTTGCGCGGACCTATATTGATTGGATGGTAGCTCTGCCGTGGAATAAGAGGTCCGAGGACAATCTCGACATTACTCAGGTTAAGGCAGTGCTCGACGCGGATCATTATGGTCTGGAAAAGGTTAAAGACCGAATACTGGAGTATCTGTCGGTCCGCAAGTTCAAGGGCGGTACAGCGAGGCAGCCAATTCTGTGCTTCTCGGGACCACCTGGCGTGGGCAAAACAAGCCTCGGACGATCTATTGCTAAAGCCATGGGACGACAGTTCATCCGGATTTCGCTAGGCGGAGTTCGGGATGAGGCTGAGATTCGCGGCCATAGGCGCACCTATGTAGGCGCGCTTCCAGGGCAGATTATCCAGAACATTAAGCGGGCTGAGACTAACAACCCAGTGTTTGTGATGGATGAGATCGACAAAGTCGCGGCTGATTTCAGGGGAGATCCGTCTTCAGCGCTGCTCGAGGTGCTCGATCCTGAGCAAAATACTGAATTCAGAGATCACTACCTGGATGTGCCTTTCGACCTTTCGAATGTCCTGTTCATTACGACGGCAAACGTTATAGATACGATCATGCCACCCCTTCGAGACCGGATGGAGATTATCGAAATTGCCGGTTATACCGAAGAGGAGAAGATCGCAATTGCGACACGCCACCTTGTTAAGAAACAGGCTAACGAGCATGGCATTTCAGACCGAATATCATTTGACGAAGATTCTCTCCAGTATCTGGTCAGGGGATACACATATGAGGCCGGCGTTCGCAATCTTGAGCGTGAAATCGCAGCAATCTGCCGGAAGGCAACGCGAAAATTTGCGGAAGGAGAGCTGGAAACGCTGACTGTAACCCCAGCAGTGATTGCAGAATACCTTGGCCAACCTCGCTTCGAACGAGAACTGGCACGCGATCGTGTTGATCGACCGGGTGTCGTAACCGGACTGGTGTGGACCCCAATGGGAGGCGATATCATCTTTGTTGAAGCTGCGGCTACACCCAGCCCGACAAATAGACCTTCGACCCTCACTATAACGGGTCAGCTTGGGGATGTCATGAAGGAGTCTGCGCAGGCAGCGCTTTCCTATGTGCGCTCACACGCGGCTGAAATCGGCGC
>CAIXIX010000044.1 GCA_903919615.1 uncultured Chthonomonas sp. | reverse complement strand
TACGCACTCTGGGGGGCCATACCGAAGTTGGGCCGCGTAATTGTCACGCTTGCGGCTTGCGCAGTTGCAATATATCAATCTGGACCTCAGCCCGAAGCCAGGAGCTTTGTCGCCTGTATCGTGGTATTTGTCTACGTTGTGGAAACATGGCCGAGAAGGCCAGAAGACTAGCAATGACGTAAAAGGGCGAGCATAAAAGTGGCTTATCGACTTGTGGTCGTATGCGAACACCACAGAGTATTTACGTATCGTTGGCAGCAATTCTTCCTCACCACGGTGAAATAGGCTAACAGTCACGTACCGTGCGCGGCCAGTATAGAGGGTTGGGGTGAGGACTCTTAGACCACCTATTGCGGATGGCGTTCTGTCATAAGTAGCGCAGCCAATCCGAGATCTGGCCTCACCCTAAATCCCTCTCCAGTTGCGCTAGGCGATACGTGTTTACAGGCTAAGTTGCCCCTGGAGAGGGACTTCTTTCGCTTACCGGATGGTGGCCAACACCCTAACTCCCAACTACAAGCAGAGTAACCGATTCGGCGGGTAGCGTGACGTCAATAGGTCCCTCGTGGAACGGAGGGACAACTCGATCTATGGCGCCTCCGTTCAGTCGGTACTGTGTAATCGACGAATTGATCGTCCTTCCCTGCGTAAGGCGAACATGTGCAGTAACGGCATCATGCGGCTTCTTGTTAATCACCATGATGGTTATTCGGCCGTTTGCACCTTCTTGAGCGGCAAACGCCGCAACCTCATCGGGATTTCCACCACTGCAATGGATCGAAGTTGAGCCAAACGATCCGCCCTTGCCGTCGAAATTTCGGTACATCTGAATGGCTTTAAACGTGGGCGTGTTTGTTGCCGGGCAGACCCAGCGTGTCGCCAGGTCGACCCCTTCGCGGCCCAGTATTCCCAGGATGTCGGCTTGCGCTACCGCGCCGCTCATGCTCTTCTCAGCGCCCCAGTTGTACTCGGTGAGGCCAATCTTCGTGCCAGGATAGCTTTGGGCGACCCACTCCTTCATTCTTGGAATCAGTTTCACTTCAGTTGCAATCCACGACTCGTCCTTGTATGCAGGCTCCCACAAAGCGCGTGTGGAGCGGTTGCGGCGAAGCTTGACCGCTTCACTCACGTCATCCCCGCCCACGCCATCCGCCTGAGGGTAGAAGTGCAGCGTGAAATAGTCCAGCAGTCGCTTTCCTTCCGTCTGCTCAGCCGTAGCAAACTGCTTAAGAAGCCAGGGCATGATGTCGACATCGCCATGCGCGGATCGATCGGGCTTTGGCTTATCCCAACCATGTACGCCTGCCCATTGCGAATCGTAGCCAGAGTAGAGGTAGTTGGTCCAGCCCCACTCCTCCGGTCCGCCGACGAGCGCACTAGGATCCACCGATTTTACAAGTTTCGCAGCGGCAAGCTCTCGGTTAAAGAGATCTTCCATCTTGATGCCAACCGGAAAGACGTCCCGGTGCGTACCTTGCCAGATACCCGGCTCGTTGTCGAGCAGATACCAATTGACGCCGCCAGACTTCGCGGTTCCGAATTTCTGCGTGAGATGCTCGAGCCAGCCTTTCTGATATGCAATATCAACCTTGATGTTCGAATCCGTTGGGTCGTTGCCATCTACAGGTTTTCCGTCCTGCGCGCTGCCATTGCCCATATCAGCATTGTTCGGTTCAGTCTTCTGCTGCTTGCCATACTTCGCGACGGAATAAGACCAGGTTGGTGAGCGGTCTGCCTTAAGCCTGGCAACCCAGCCGATTAGCGGAAGACTAACCAGACTTTTCGCACCAGCGGCTCGGTTCGCTTCGATCCATCGATCCACACTTTCGCCGGGGGCAGTACCCGGTTCCGTGTGGCTCATGTAAAACCAGTCGTTACCAGAGTTTGTGCAGTTCTGCTTCCAGTTGTAGCGCGTTGTTGCATTTCCGCCATTGCGATTCGCGGGAGAGTGCAGTAGTTTCAGCTGCTCTTCGGTTGCGAAGTTAACGCCATAGATAAGTGACGAAATGGGATGTCGATCTCTTGCAGTGTCGACCTGGATAATCACTTCGTTCGATTGAGCACATGCGTGTGGCGACAACAACGAGACACATGCGACTGCACATGCCAAAACCGCAACTGCGCCATACCTATACAATTCTCGTGTACCTGTTGCCATTGACCGCGTCTCCTTTGAACGGCTAGATATAGCTAATGGTTTGAAATTACTGTTGGAAGCCATCGATCCAGCAGATCGTGGCAGTTCAGCACCTTCTCCATCAGGTCTTCGCCCACGTAGTAGTACTGGTTCGATGCCTCGAAGCCTATTCGAGGATCCGCTGCCTGCAGTTCGAGCAGACGATGTGCGGTGAGAATCTCATCATCCAGAATCTCTCGGATAGCCGATTTGCGCTCTTCAAGCTGCTTCAAGTCCGCAGACTTCAGCGAGTTTCTCAGCACGATGAATCGCGCCTGGTTTGCAACGCTTCTGAAGTGAAGAGACACAGCTTCTGAAAGGCCCAGCTCAAGCTGAATTGCGGCCCTTTGTTCACGCGTCCCCTGAACATGCGTGGTCCGGAACGCACCGACTGCCACTTTAAATCCATCTGAAACCTTCATTAGCTGAGAGGAGAAGATCTCCGGCGGATAGACGGCACGCCAGGCATCGAGATCGTCATAAGCAAAGCCGACCATAGAGGCATGATAGCCGGTCGGCTCGCTCCAAAGCAGATTCGACGGCCCATGCTGCAGCGGCGCCGTGTAGACCAGCCCGATATGAAAAGGAAATTCGGTATACGCAGCACTGCATGACTTCCAGAGCTTAACGATACTATCAGCATTCGTTTCGCCATAGCGATGCGCAGCCGTTGTGTGCATGGCCTCGTCCGGTGAGGCGCCAGCACAGACCTGTGATACCACATCGAGGTTCGGGGATGGGTAGCCACCGAGGGTCCACCCAAGCATCAACCCGCCTAGATTGAGCGACCTCAGGTTGGCGGCATGCTGCGCGGAATTTGCCACAGCAGGCACATAGGGCACCGCAGACATCTCCCAGGAGTTAGCAGCCTGTATCTTGGCGATGGTCTTGAGGCCACGATCTTTCGCGATTTTCCAATGGCGGATCGCTCGCGGGCCGGGGCCAACTGCGGAGAGAGAGTACTCACCGACGGTTGTCTCGATGCCGCCGCGATGGATCGGCAAGTCCCATTCGCTAACACTCATTAGGGCTGCATCTGCAGGCAACTGGCGGATGGTTGCTTCTGCGGCATCCTCGGGCCAGCCCCAGTCCCACGCGATCAGTGAGGTCTTTGCGCCTGCCGCATGGATGCCATCCAGAATCAGGGCATTCACCTCTGCAACGACGCTAGCAAACCCTCGTGGCCCACACCTTGGGCAGTTTTTGCCACCACCGTGAGACCAACAGTTTGTGAGGTTCTCCGATCCGGTGATAGTAAAGAATCCGGCAAGATCTGGCACAGCGCGGCATACAGTCTCGACCGAGCTAGCGATATACTTCTTAACTTCCGGGGCAGAGGTGCAGAGCGCGGCATGGTCGCCCTCCGTTACGCCCTTGAGCTCAGGATGTTTATCGAAGAAGGCCAAGGGAATGGAGCGGGGCTCGTTCATATAGAGATAGATGCCGATGCCATGCCTGCGTGCTCTTGCTACCAGCTCTTTCAGGTTTGCCAGGCGCTGCTCCCAGTCTTGACTCTCTTTCGCATCCCATGGGAATGGCGCGATCCTGTTTAAGACGCCTTGCAGCCAAACCCCATCAACGCCAGATTGGTGCAAGCTCTCTAAATAGGCCTCCGGGTAGGGATCGGCGCGCTTATCCAAGAGTGGGTCGCCATAGAGCGCGAAGTAGGAGTAGCAGTAACGTGGAGAAAGCTGTGGAGCAGATTTTGCTTTAGTTGCGATAGACGACTTTGTTCTGCTCAGATCCTTTACAAAACTAAAGAGCTTCGCTTGAGGAATGCCGTGTGGGAATTCTGCAGCCACCTCCGCCTTGATCTCGTGCTCCCGATGCAGGACTGCGGGTGAAGCGGGGACATACCTTATGGGGTCGCATTTTGGCTTGAGGCTGCCGAGTTTGATATAGAGAAAATCGTCTTCCTGGAGCGTATATTCGAGCTGTGTCGGGGTTAGATTCAGCAGTTTCAACATCTGATCGTATGGCAGCAGATGCCAGTTGCGCCGGATCACGGTGAGGGTGGAGCGCAGCTTCTGGTCGGCGGTGATGGCAGGCGGATCGCCAAGCCCCATGGCCTTACCGGTCTCGACGATCTGCTCTCGATTTGCACCGATCGCTGTGGCCATTCTCTCTGGCGTAACTAGTCGCCAGTTGCGCCAAACATAAGCGTGGTATCGATCGGGAAAGTGCGGGATTGAGACCGGCTGGGGAGCAGGTCCTACCGGCAGGTCGTTCATCAACATCGCCAACAACACCTTTGTAAGTCCAATTATCGCGAGCATCTATGCATGCCTCCAGCAGAGACAATACCCAGTATTCGATGAGTTTTACATCCCGGATAGACAATCATGCATGTACTTGACACTGTAATGGCTAATTCACAGTTGAAGTTTCGTGCTGAACCGCAAACAGGGAGTAAACAGATCGAATGGAGAGATTGAGCGCGACTGATCTGGCAGCGCTGCCGATGCGCGTTGCCGTTGGGCAGATGAGCGAACTCACGGATGAACAGCTTGCGTTCGCCGTGCAGGTCGGCGTTTCCGATATTCAGCTAAACACTCCGAACCTTCCGGGCGATGCGCGCTGGGAATTTGAGGACCTGAAAGCTCTCCGACAGCGAGCCGAATCGGCTGGGCTGCGACTGATTACCCTCGAAAACGTCCCAATTCGCTTCTATGATAAGATCATGACGGGCCAGGAGGGGCGTGAGATTCAGCTCGAAGACATGATCGCGACCGTGCGCAACATCGGCCGCGCTGGTATCCCGATTCTTGGATACCATTTTATGCCGAACGGCGTATGGCGAACCTCTTTCGAAACGCGCGTTCGGGGCGGAGCCGTGTCTAACGAGTTTCGATATGAAAAGGTGAAGGACGCCCCATTAACGCATGGTCGGGAGATTAGCGCCGAGCAGATGTGGAGCAACTACGACTGGTATCTCGAGCGGATTCTTCCCGTTTGCGAAGAGGCAGGAGTGCATCTTGCCCTGCATCCCGACGATCCGCCCGTGCCAACTCTGGGCGGCATTGCACGACTATTCTGCAATTTTGACGGATTTAAAAGAGCCCTGGAAACCCACAATAGCCCCATGCACGGTCTGGATTTCTGCAACGGCTGCTGGAGCGAAATGCTGGGTGGAGAAGGCGTGCTAGACGCTATCGAATACTTTGGCAGCCGAGGGCGCATCCTGTACGTTCACCTGCGTGATGTACATGGATGCGCGGACGACTTCGAGGAGTGCTTCATTGACGAAGGACAGAGCGATGTGAAGGCAGTCGTGCGCAAACTGCGCGAGGTCGGCTTCAACGGCTTTATCCTGGACGACCATGTGCCACGTCTCGTGAACGACACGCCCTACGGCCATCGTGGCCGCGCGTATGCGATTGGTTACATCCGCGGCCTGCTCGACGCAACCGGTTAGTGAGTAGCTGGCAGCGGTTTGGCAAGCGAGCCGAGGTCGCTGAAGCGCTTTGCGGCGTCATCGGCATACCACTTGGTTTCCGCCGCATGGTCTGTCTCGCGCGGGTAGATCGAGTCGACGTTCGCCTTAGTAACGATTTCGGTACCGACGTTTACCCATCCCTTTGGCAGCGGCTTCTTGTCCTTTAGCAATTGCGCAAGCGCAAGCACTGGCAGGTAGCCTTGCAGGTACGGGTGCTGCCCCAGCGTGATCTGTACGGTGCCGGCCCGGATTGCATCGAGCGTATCCTGATTCAGGTCGTATCCGCCAATGAGCCAGGTGGCATGCGTCTTGGTCTTAAGCTTGGCGAGGTTCGGCACATCCATGGAGCATAGGCCGACGGCTGCTACAATCTGCGGCGCTTTGCCAGCCTGGTTCTCCCACGCAGAGTAGTTGGCGGTGCTCTCGGTGCCAACGTCCTTGGGATCGGTAAGCGTGTAGGCGCTGCCCTCGAGGCCCTTCTTAAAGCCTTTGTATCGCTCCTCAAGAACGGCGACGCCCGGCTTGCAGATGCCGATAAGGATCTGCCCGTTTTTCTTGCCCTGTGCCTCGAGCATCTTCTTGAGCTCGGTCGCAAGAATCACGCCGCTCTGATACTCATCCTGGCCGAACCAGGTGACAGCGTCCGAGCCGTTGCTAGTGATGTTTGCCGAGACAACCGGGATCCCGGCTTTTGTCGCTTCGTTGATCGGCTTCACCCAAACTTCGCCAGGCATCGGTATAACCGCAAGACCATCCTTCTTTTTCTGGATCATCCCTTCAAATTGGCTGATCGCCTCGGTCGCTTCGAAACTGGATGGACCAACAACCTCTACTTCCACACCGGCTGCCTTGCCTGCGTCTTCGGCTCCACGCTTGATCACCTGGGTGAAGTCATTCAAACCATGCAGGACGTAGCCGATCTTGATCTTTGCCCCACCCGCAGCAGGTCCCCCGGTGGCGGAAGGCGATTCACCGGCAACAGGCGGCGGTTTGCTGTTGTTACAGCCGGCAAATAGAAGTAAGGCGAGCGGCGCGATAGCGAGACCGGCCGATTTGAGATTCCTCATCGATACTCTCTCCTATTGGATCGTGTTAACACGGACGTGTAAGGACTGCTCACTGAAATCAGAGCGCACGGGCTCGCGCTCTCTTGATAAACGCATCTACCGCAACAGCAAGGATAATCATGATGCCCGTGACGGATGTGCCGGCATAGATGGGCGCATCCAACAGCACAAGGCCATTACGAATAACCGAGATTATTAATGCGCCAAGAATGGCGCCGGGAGGAGAGCCATGTCCCCCACTGAGCGCCGTTCCTCCGATGATAACTGAGGCGACCACCCAGAGCTCAAAACCGACGCCCGTGCTAGGATCGGCTGATTGCAGAAACGCGAGAGCGAGAACTCCTGCAAGCGCAGCGAACAGACCGTTGAGCGCCATGACTCCGACGCGGTACTTTTCAATCTGGACACCTGCAAGCCGGGTTGCCGTAGGGTTGCTGCCAATTGCCTGTATTCGACGGCCGTGAACTGAGCGCGTCATGAATAGCCAGCCGCCGATTCCGGCTGCAAGCATCACAAGCACACTGGCGGGCACACCGGCGATGTCACCGCCAACAACAGTAAAGAAAGTACCCTGTTTTGAAAACTGACTGATCGGTGAGGCGTTACAAAGCATCAGCGCAAGCCCACGATAGACACTGAGGGTACCCAGGGTGACGATGATCATTGGGATTCGCAGCCCAATCGCGAGGAGACCATTAATAAGTCCGCATAGCGCGCCTGCTGCGAGCGCAATGAGAACCGCGGTCGGCGCCGCCATACCTCCGCGCAGAGCGATGGCCGCTACAACATTTGTGAGCGTGAGGATCGATCCAACAGAGAGATCGATATCTCCCATCGAAATAACAAGCACCATGCCAACCGCCATGATGCCGTAGTAGGAGGCCTGTCTCGCAACCTGCAGCAGGTTCTGGCTGGTTCGAAATGCGTCTCGTGAGTTGGGATTGAGCGCCAGATAGGTGCACATCCCAACGAGTGCGACCAGCACCCCGATCTCCTGAAGCGCCGCAATCTTCTTGAACGATCGATTGCCAGCGCTTACAGTTGCTTCAGCGGACATTCTGGCCTCCCCGAGAGAAGGACTCCGCAACTATTTTTAGCGGCAATTCAGTTTTCATCCAGATAGTGAACCATTGTAACCAGTGTGGAGAGCGCGTGATCATCAAAAACCCAAACCACCTTCTTGTCGCGGGTAATCTCGAAAGCGTGTGCCGCCTTGCCCTCATTGCCGCGGCTGAAATTAGCGACTACCAGGTTACCATTCTTGAGCCGCTGAATCCCGACTGCCCAACTCAGCATTAGCTCTGGCGCATCTTTAGAGCTGAATTCCCACACAACCTTCTTATCGGGCGTAACTTCAATTATATGTGAGCCTGTACCGATCAATGTGTTGCCGTTCTTAAGGCGAACCGCTTCAAAAACATTCTCACATCCGGGATATTCCCACACAATCTTGCCTTCCGGCGTCACCTCTCGAACCGTAGCATCCGCTTCATGGCACGACAGGATGTTTCCGTCCTTCAATTTGTGCAGACTTCGCAGCTGTCGATGGGCAGGCTTCTCAAAAGTTGTCAATGGAGTTGTGTGTACTATCTCGCCCTTGCGATTGACCTCTACGGCCTGGCATGGCCCTTGCTCTCCAAGCAGAACATTGCCGTTGGGCAGCGTGCAGAAGCCTAAAACCTGTTCACATTTTGCCGTGTAGTTCCACACCACCTTGTGGTCGCGATCGACCTCCTGCACGCCTGTAGGATTACCTCCATAGGCGTAAATGACATCGCCATTCTTCAGTGTCTCGAACATCACGGCGAGGCCTGGCACCGTGTGCTCCCACAAAACTTTTCCATCTTCCGATAGCTCGATTATCTTATTGCCTGGCGAATACTGCATAAAGAGAAAGTGGTGTTTGCGCGGAGCAGAATCTGCCGATTGTGCCCGGCTGGACAACGGGAGCAGGGAGCTTAGAGCGATTAGACATAGACACAGTGGCACGGTGCAACGGCGCATGGGCGGTTTTCTCCACAGTCTTCGGGAATCAAGATGGTGAAACAGAGTATACATCGTGAACGGCAAAAGGCGATCGACCAAAGAGAAAGATACAGCAACAAGGTGAAAAATGAGGTTCTGATTAGCCCACAGGAGAGATTACGAATGGATCTGCAAAGATGTCCTTCAGGCTGGCGCCTGCGAGGTAAGAGCGGCGTTTGGCAGATTTTACCATTTCGGGATGGCCGCAGAGAAACACCCTGTACCCTGTTAGATCTGCAAGATCTTCGGCGGCGGCTAGGTCCGCACGCTTTATGCGGAATTCTCCCTTATCCGTGCCGTGCTCACCAAAGTCGACGCATGGCAGATACTCAAAATTGGAGTACTGCTTGGCAAGGAGCTTCAACTCAGAAACCAAGTATAGACCAGACGTTCGATAGCTGCCGTGGTAAAGCCTGATTGTGCCCCGATGACCCTTTGCGAGCGCATCGTTGGCAATTCCCAAAAGCGGGGCAAGCCCTGTTCCCGTTCCGATCATCAGGATGGGCTGATCGGCATCACAGCCAGCATAGTAGCAGGCGCCATATGGGCCAGTAATCCGGCAGGGCACGCCGGGCGAAATCTCATCGCATAGCCACGAGCTCATTTTGCCACCAGGCAGACGCCGAACATGGATCTCTAGCGACCCCATGCCAATCTGTGCGGAGGAGTAGCTGCGAATTAGGCCATCTGACGGGCGCTCTATGTTAAAAAACTGCCCAGATTTTGCCTCGTCCGGAAAGTCGCCTTCGAACATAAGACGGGCAGTGTCTTCGTTTAGCCAGTCCTTCGCTACGAGCGATACATGCGTGACCGGGTTTGCCTGTGTGCCGGGCATCTCGACCGCAATCGTATCGGCTGGTATGCAGACACAGGATAAGAAATATCCCTGATCGACGAGAGTGCTTCGAAGACCCTGCTGCGCACTTACAGGAACAGTTCCCGATGTTGACCGCAACATGCAGGTCTGGCATATGCCTGTTTTGCAGGAGGAGGAGATGCGAACGCCATGCTCGGTAAGGCAATCCAGAACAGTTTGCCCAGGCTGAATTTCAAATTTACTGTTCTGAAACCGAACGCAAGCCATAGCGTCCTCGTCTGCCCCTCTGCCGCTTTTACTAACCTAACCTGCTGGCGAGGGCTCTCCGTGGGGACAATAACCTGAGAACTACCAGGCGATTTTCGCAGGGAAGTACTCGGAGATAAGATCCTCGTAGTAGGGCCTCAACTCGGCGGCATCTGGTTTAACTGCTGTTTTAGAGTAGAGATCAAACGGGTTGAAGGCTTTCACCCACTTGAACATTTCGCGGTCATGATCGTTAAATAGCTGCCCATAAGCGCCACCCGTGTGAGCAGGGTAGAACGAGTGGAAGCGAATCATATAGAGGCCGCTTTCCGGAAGATAAGGCTTGCAAACATTGTACATATACTCGTCGTGGCCCCACGACAGATGTACCTTGTCTAGGCCGCATCCCTCTTCGTAGATGCCGCAGGATGTTTGATATTCGGGTACCTGATAATCCGGGTTCGCTGTAAAGAACTCCGAGTAAACGATCTTATCGGAATAGGCGCAACCTACAGGAAACGTATCTCCAACGACGGACCACTGCGGTTCGCCAAGCAGGCAGAGTATTTTGCCTAGATCGTGGATTAAACCGGTTAGCTGAAACCAGCGCGGCAAGCCATTGGCACGAATAGCCTCAGAGGTCTGCAACAGGTGGTCGATCTGACTCAAGTCGGTGTCTGGATCACTATCATCGACAAGGTTATTCAGGAACTCCATCGCCTCCCAGATTCCCATCTCACCATGAGCGCCTGGTTTGAACTCCTGTTCTTTGGCGCGTACGAAGTCGAGGGTCTGGTAAGTATGGTTCAGTCGGTAAAACTCGCGAACTGTACTGCGCGCTTCAGCCTCATAGTCCCGGTAGACGTGTTTTTCATCCGTTGCAATAACCGCCTCGATCCGCAGAGCATCGAGATCATCCATATCCTTCAGCGGATTCTGATCTACAGCCGTTTCACTCATCTGAACCTCCAGAGATCGCTATTTGACGCCCAGTAACTCAACTTCAAACACGAGAGTTGCATTCGGAGGAATAACTCCGCCGACCCCACGTGGGCCATACCCAAGCGCCGGTGGGATTGTCAGCTTGCGGAGGCCGCCAACCTTCATCGAGGCAACGCCTTCATCCCAGCCCTTGATTACTCGCCCCAGCCCAATTGGAAATTCGAAGGCCTGGCCGCGATCCCGTGAACTATCAAATTTCGTTCCGTTTGTCAGCGTGCCGACATAGTGGACCACCGCGGTTTGTCCGTGGGTAGGGCTTACCCCTTCTCCCTCTCGAATGTCCTCATACTCCAACCCTGATGGTGTTTTCAACGATCTCTCCTCTCACCAACAATTCAGTTTCGTAATTCAGCTAATATTGTACCGGCACAATGTGAACGTCGCGCTGCGCCTGCATATACAATCGCATCGGATTATTTTCGGAATAGGGAAATGGCAAGCGCGAAACCCAGGCAGATAATGATTTTGCGAACGTTCTTCTGTCCGATTTTGCGCGCGATGCCGGCGCCCGAATAGCCGCCAACAATCGATCCGCACATCATCAGAAATGCAAGTGGCCAATCTATGAGACTGTTATGATTGGCTCCGACGCCGGCACCCGGCGCCGTGTGGCCGAATATAAAGAAACAGATCGCAACCATATTGATAAGAAGACCGTTAAGGTTCTTGATGCCATTCATCCGGTGAATATGGTTGAACCCCATAAACCCGAGGGCGGCCAACATCAGGATGCCGATCCCTGCTCCAAAGTACCCCCCGTAGATGGCGACAAGTAGCTGGAAAACCATAACTTCCGCTGTGCGAGCAACGCCTGAGCTTCGCCCCGCATCCATCTCCGAACTGTCTCCAGACTCTCTATTTTCGGCTGGCGAATCTGTGGCTTGCGCTTTGCCTTTCAGCATCCTGGATATCGGCTCTTGCGCCATAAAGAGAACGGTTGCCAACAGGATCAAAAAAGGGACTATGTGTACAAACTGGCCAGGAGACGTGTGCAGCAGCAGGGCCGCACCGATGCCACCTCCAACGACACTCGGAATCGCCATTTTCTGGATGGCGTCGCGGCTATTGCCAATCTCCTTGCGGTACCCGAAGAGGCTGCTCAGCTGACCGGGCCAGAGCGCAACGGTACTTGTTGCGTTCGCCACCAGTGCGCCTGATGGACCAAGAACATTAAATAATGCAGGGAACGTGATTAGTGTTCCCCCACCAGCAACGGAGTTCACCGCGCCGGCGAGCATTGCTGCCACAAAGAGCTCTGTTCCCTGGAGTGGCGTCATTTTGTGCGCACATCTTTTGCGAAACGGTGCATAGATTACAACTCCTCATGGTTCAATTCAGGTCGACGACCTTGACCATTGAAACCTCTTACAGCATTTTTGCGTCAATAAAGTATGACGTATCGACGATCGATGTGATCGACAAGTACAAGCGAGGTACGCGAAGGAGGACTATCATGAGCAAAGAGAACTGGGGCAGCAATCTGGTATTCTTTCTTGCTGGCGCTGCAATTGGCGCCTCGGTTGCGTTACTTTACGCACCGCAAGATGGCGAGTCTACGCGGCGTTTGATCGGAGAGAAGGCAGGCGACTATAAAGATCGCGCAGTGGAGTTCAAAAGCAATGTTGCAGATTCTGCGCGAGATCGCTGGAGCCAAACTTCGGACAAAATCCAGGATTTACTGCATCGGGGTGACAACGACGGGCTGCTCGCGGCCTCTGAGCATGCCAGTAGCAACGGTGCCGGATAATTGATTTGGTGTGCGTGTTGGCGGGCAGCATTCTAGACAGGAATGAAACCCGAGCCAATATTGAAAGGAAATGTGCAGGGTACATGTTTAAAAAGACGATTCGAATGGCAGCGGCAGTTGCAATTTGCATAATGAGCTTGGCATTCGCAAAGGCTGCTCAAGCAGATGGTGACGGAGATGTCAATGTCGGCGGAGAGCATATCTTAACAGTGCGATTTGCCTCAAATGGGTACAGCGTCAAAGATAGAGCAGAGGCCATCACAGATCGGCTGACACGGATCTTGAGCGATCCGAATCTCAAGCCGTCTGATATCGTTGTAAGCCCATCCGGTAAGGATGCGATAATCAAGGTCAAAGACAAGCTGCTGGTAACGGTAGATGCGCAGACTGCCCGCTTCAACCAGGCGAAACCGCTCGCACTTGCCGAGACGTGGGCGCAGCATTTAAGACTGGTTTTGCCGAAAGTTAACTTCAGGCCAAACCCAAACGTCGAAAAGCATAAGTAACCCATAATACTCAGTTCGGTATCCCGTCAGGGCGCAGTCTCTTTGAGATTGCGCCCTGATCGTTTGTTTATGGACAACTTCAAGTATTCAGCAATAATTCGCCCAGACGCTGTGCTGCCTCAGTTAGAAGTCTCCCCGATTCAGCCATAGCATATTCCAGAGTGGTTGGCCCTGGCACAATACTGAATGCAGCCGTCAGACCAATCTTGCGCAGTATCTCCTCGGCGCCGGCTCCAATCGAACCGGCAAGGCCAATGCATGGTTTGCCGCTGGCCTTAGCATGCGCTGCCACAATTGCAATGAGCTTGCCATTGGCAGTCTGTTCGTCCAGGCGCCCTTCACCGGTAATGATCAGGTCACTCTTCCCAGCAAGGGTATCGAAACCCACGGCGTCCAGCACCAATTCAGCGCCAGGAAGCAATCTTGCGTTAAGGAATGCCATCAATCCGGCACCCAATCCACCTGCAGCGCCGGAACCTGGCACATCCGAAATGCGGCATCCAAAATCTGCCTCTAAGAGCTGTGCCCAACGGGTAAGCGCTGTGTCCAACCTGCGCACATGGTCAGCAGACGCTCCCTTCTGTGGACCATAAACCGCCGATGCGCCTCGATCACCAGTCAGTGGGTTCTCGACATCGCAAGCAACGATAACTTCTACCCCATCCGGAATCTTCCATCCAGACATATCGATTGCCGCGACCTGTTCCAGTCCTTGGCCGGTTCCAGGCAATTCGCAGCCATCACTACTTAACAGCTTTGCCCCGAGCGCCAGCGCCACTCCCGCGCCGCCATCATTCGTCGCGCTGCCGCCAATGCCAATAAGTAAACGTCTGCATCCCGCGGTGAGCGCTTGTAGAATCAACTCGCCGGTGCCGTAGGTCGAACTGTTCATGGCGTCGTACTGGTCTGATGTTAAGAGGCGCAAACCACTGGCTTCCGCCATCTCAATCACCGCACAATCCTGCTGGTTTCCGCCGAGGCGACCCCACTTCGCCTCCACGGCTGAGCCAAGCGGACCAGTGACAACACTACGATAAATCTCGCCCCCCGTTGCGTTAACGAGCGTAGTCAGGATTCCGTCTCCGCCATCTGCGAGCGGTAATGCAGTACACTGAAATTGTCTTTCTTTTGTTGAGCAGTTATCAAGCCCTCGGATAATCGCATTGGCGGCAGCGGCAGCGGTTAAGCTGCCCTTAAAGGCATTCGGGCAGACGAGGACATTGATACGTGCTCTATCGTTCATAATTTTGAAGATCTCATCGGGAAGGATATGCCTTACGCTGCACGAAATTGGCAAGACATTGACATAACGGCAGCGCCAGGTTGGGAGACGCATTGACAGAAATTAACACGTTTTCGAAACACCCTCGAATATTGCAGCGCGGTTCCGCAGCGCTCATTGTAATCGACATGCAGCCCCCATTAGTCAGGAGTATCGAAGACAGCGAAGAGCTATTGAGGAACATCTCGATTCTTGGCGAGGGATGCCGTATCCTGGAAGTCCCCATTATCGGAACCACACAGTATGTGGACCGACTTGGCGAAATCGTTCCAGAAATACGGCACTTTCTGCCGTCAACCCCTCCTCACGACAAGCTGAGCTTCGACTGCTGTGGAAGCAAAAGCTTCCTTGAAGCATTGGAGGCGACAAAGGCGACGCAGATTATGCTCTGCGGGCTTGAGTCGCACATCTGTGTTTCACAAACTGCTCATGGCTTACTGGCGCGTGGATACCAGGTTCACGTCATAGGCGATGCCGTCGCATCCCGTAGCGAAGAGAACTGCCGCATCGGCCTGGCAAAGATGCATCACTCCGGCGCGATTGCATCTTCAGCCGAAATGGCGCTCTATGAGCTTATGGGAGACGCAAACAATCGCTTCTTCAAGCAGATCCTGAACCTCGTGAAGTGATCCTAAATACGGCGCGTTAGGAACTACGCGATGGGCCGATCTCGCCCCGCTGAACCAGGTCGATCAGGGCCGAGTCATCGGCTGTTAACGGCAAGTCGATCCGGCCTCTTCGGCGGCTAGATTCGAACGTCGCAAAGATCACTTCCGTATGCTGGATGGCGTGCTCCACCGTTAACAGCGGAGCATGACCCGGTCGCTCAAGGCAATCCACCAGGTCTGCACAGGCCCGGTCTATTGCCGCTTCTCCGTGAATGCCCTCATCCGAGTTCACGATTCTCCAGTCCGCGTCTTTGGCCATTTTGTAGCGAAGCCACGGGCTCTCCCACAAAATTTCGAGCACGCCCTCGCTTCCAGTGACGCGAATTGCCGGACCGCCAATATTCGCTTCGAAGCCAGTGTACAGCGCGGCACGAACACCGTTCTTGAACTTGAAATGGCTTACGGCCTGCTGTTCTGTCCAGACACCGAAGGTGCGAACTTCCTCTCGGCTATCGATTTGGCCGAGCACCCATTCTGCCGGGGTCTCCTCATTGAAGTAGAACATCATGTCCAGCCAGTGTGTTCCCCAGTCGGACATGTCGCCGCACGTCGCCTCCATTCGTTCAATTGCGCCGATCGACCCCGATTCGATTAGCCTTTTCGCAGACTGAAATGGGGCAAGAAATCTACGCTGGTGATTGAATGAAAGGATTGCTCCACTCGATTCGGCTACGGCTCTCATCCGTTTCGCATCGCCCCAGGTAGTCGCCATCGGCTTCTCGCAATGGATTGCCCGCACACCGGCTTCACATGCCGCTATCGTCATCTCGGCATGGAGATGAGGCCAGGTACAGATGCTCACGATGTCGAGGCGTTCTTTTGAAAGCATTTCGCGGTAATCGTGATAAACAGGGCAATGAAGACCGTGCCGCGACTTGAACAGCCTGGCGTGGTCGTCGTTCGTGTTCGCAATGGCGACGAGTGTTGTTCGGTCGGTAGCGGTAAAGCCACGATAGTGTGGGTTCGCCATGCCAAATCCGGTGGCACCTTCTTGCTTCCAGGGGATCCCCGTGCCTATGATCCCATATCGATAACGCCTGGTCATGTCTGGTCTTATTCCGTTTCTATCGGGGTACTCTGTTTACCTCAAAGGAGGTATTTCGATGCGTGAAGCGCTTTTTCTCGTGATCGCCGCTGTGCTTGAAGTCGGCGGGGATGCTCTTGTTCGAACCGGCCTCCGCGGTGGCCGTCCAATCGGCTTTGCTCTTGGCGCACTCGTTTTGTTTATGTATGGCCTAACGGTAAACCTGCCTAAATGGGACTTTAGCAGGCTAATGGGTGTATATATTGCACTCTTTTTTGTAGTTTCTCAGGTGATTGCTGTCGCAGCCTTTCACGAAAAGCTGAAGCAGCCCATCGTGGTTGGTGGAGCGCTGATCGTTGCAGGTGGACTCGTGATGACACTGTGGCAAAAGGGATAGACTGTTGCCAGCTGTTACGGTTTGAGGCAGGCTACGACTTGTTACGATACAGATCTTTATCTGCGATTTCAATCAGAGCATCTATAGATTCGATGTCGTGTGTGTAAGACGCTATTCCGAGAGTGGCGCTCAGCGCCCCGTACGGAAGTTTGCAGGCTGTGATTTCGGCAAGAAGCCTGCATGAGGCAATCTCCGCCCCAGGTCTATCCGTCTGAGATAGGACAACGGCAAACTCATCGCCGCCAATGCGTGCGGCAAAGTCGGTCTGTCTGCAGGTAGAACCGATTTTGTCTGCGATTGCGCGAAGAACGGCATCGCCAGCCGGATGGCCGAAGTTATCGTTATAGCTCTTAAAGCAGTCGACATCCAGGATCAGCAGGGAAAGAGTGGTTCCATAGCGACGTGCTCTCAGAAACTCGTTCTGAAGGCGCGCCAGAAATGCCCTGCGATTGGCAAGGCCGGTCAGCGAATCGGTCATTGCTAAGTTTTTTAGCTCAGCGACTTCTATTTTCAGGAGCTCAATCTGGCTTCTGTCCTTCTGTGCCTGAACCTCCGCCTGTGCAAGCAGCTTGCCCACCGCGAGAGGAAGCGAGGTCACATCTATCGCTGTATACCGATATCCCAAGCCATCTTCTGCAGCGGTTATCTCAACAACCGCTAGTTTCTCACACCTATCCGCCGACACCACTCTGGTATAGAGAATTATTGGGCTCGACTTTGTAAGCTCTTCAAGCTGTGCGGCGCCAAACAGGCGTCCATCCATATCAGGATGAATGCTGGCAAGGGATTGCCCTTCATGGAATTTGGAGACGCAGGCAATGTCAGTATTAGCTGCGTCAGATGTGCTCCTACTGACGTTGCCGTCAAGATCGATATCAAGTTGAATCATTAATTTAATGGTTACTCCGGATTATCGCAGGCATCCATAGCAGCGGCTAGAGGATCTGATGCTGTTGCAGCGCGTTCAACTTCCCCGCAGATTAGTGCAGACGGACGACCCAGAACTTTGGTTACGATGACGACGCCTCGAACCCGAGACCCCTTGTCTCCCGTGATCTTCTTGCGGAGCTCTTCCGGCTGAAAGGATGACCACCGAGTTTTGATTGCTGAAATATTGAGGCCAAGCGATGTACATCGCTTCTGGATATCTTGCGGTCTCAACGGCATGCAGTCATATACCTGATATCGGCCAGCAAATGGTGTCGACACGTGCGTGTCGGAAGTAAGGTAGTAACTGGTCGGATCGAGAGCAGAAGCGCCGGCGATCTGTGCGGTAAGGGTATTTAAGAGATGAGCGCGGACGATCGCAGGATCCGGTTCATAGATGAACTGGTGCGGCTCGTCGTAGTTTAAACGGCCAGCAATCTTTATCGGCTGTAGAGTATGTGCAACCTTATTGCTATCAATCGTGGTTGCTGTAAATAGGGGCGCTTCGTTTGGTGGTGTTATAAGTGAAACATGGCTCGCGTCGGGTGGCCATAAGACTGCCTCCCGGCATTCGCCCTCGGCAGAAATGAACTCTACTGCGCCAGGAAATCCTATAAGTGTGTCGTCCGGTACGAAGGGTGAGACCTTGGCGGCGCTAAAAGGGATAGCTGATCTCAACGCGTGCATCCAATCGAGCGGCGGTTGATACTCGTCCGTCGCCCTCGCTCGGCGCTGCTCTCCGCTGTTTGCCGCAACTCTGCGCGACGGATCGAAAAAGGCTGCTTGTATCCCATGGGAAGCTAACAGGCAGAGATCAAGTTGGGTTACATCCGCGCACAGCGTGTGGACAGTGTTCCTGGCAAGACGACAGTTATAGTGCGTGCACGCAGCAGCCTCTGGGTCGAGATCGACAGCTATAACGTTACGGTCTGCTGCCAGCGCCACGGCATCGCCGCCAACGCCACAGCATGCGTCCAAGACGGATACATTGGCAGGAAACCGTGAAGCGCGATACTGAGCAATCAGATCCCCGGTCGACTGCTCGAGACCAGCAGCAGTAAACAGCATCAAGTCTGCATTTGCAAACTTATTCCGGCCTCGTTTGCGAAGGGTGAGTTGCTCCACGATAGCCGCCGCATATTCAGGAGAGGTCAGCTTACGCAATCTGGAGATCCGCGTTAGGCTATCTTCAGGATAGTGAGCGGCCGTCTCAAGGAGATCCCTCGCCTCCTTCGATTGGAGCCAGAGCGCTGCTTTCAAACGCCGATATTGATCTTCAGGACGGCCACATCGTAAGCTTCAAGGTGAAGCGTACCCTGAACAGGCTGTTGCGTTAGTATGTTGACCGTCGCTGGATCCAGACTGCCCGCCGTGTTGACATCCTGTGCAGATCGCGTATGATTGATGATAAACAGCAACTCTTCGTCAGAATCCTTAAATCGGCGGCGGCTGAATTCAACCCCCTCGATATGATCTGGCCAGACTGGCTCAATACTCGCAATTTGCGCAAGCCACTCTGTAAGCTCGCCTTGTGCATCATCATCCAGCAGGGCGCCGACGACAATCACTTTTCCACCGTTGGCATTGGTTGGCCCAACCGTGATTGCCGCTCCGCCATCTAACCAACCGTTGAACTCGCCATAGGTGGCAACAACCTTAGTTGCGTCATCTAATGGCCGCAGAAGTTCGGCCCAGATTTTACTCTCACCCTCGGAAGTCGTACCCGCCAGGTTAAGCGAGACTGGCGCCGAATCGTCGAGGGCGTAGTACTCAGCTACTTCCGCTCCTGCTAGTTTGCGCAGCAGTGGCCTGCCTGGCTGGAGCGCTGGTAAGAGCGCATTATATGCGTCCTTCTGACCGGTTCTAACCCCAAGCACAAGCGTTCCGCCGCGCTCCACAAATGCCGCCATCTCCGCTTCTGAAGTCTCTGTAAGTACTGCAATGGCAGGAGCAATAACGAGTTTGTATGTCTCGAGCGCGGCCTCAGCGCTCACGACATCTATTCCGATGTTTTGTGCAGCAAACGGACGCGCGTATTGATTGAGCACCGCGACTGGATCGAAGCTCTTATTGTGGCGCTGAGCATTGATCGACCAGCGGGAATCGTAGGAGTGGAGGATGGCCACGTCGTTTACGGGAGTTGACTTGCTTAAGTCCAGGCTGGAGTTAAGCGCAGCGATGTCGCTACCGATCTGGGCCGCTTCGGAGTAGAAGGGCCGCGGCGCGCCGTCCGCGCCTATGAGCGAACCATGGAGCTGCTCCTGCCCACCATACGCCGAGCGCCACTGCCAGTATAGCAGTGCGTCTGCTCCGTGGGCGACAGCGTGCCATGCCATGCACCGCGCTTCGCCCTTGTTTAGCATGTTGTTGTTCTGGGACCAGTTAACGCAGCCGGGCTGGGTCTCCATTAGCCAGAAGTTCTGCCGCTTTAGACCCCGAGTAAGGTCGTGAACTACGCCAGTCGACAGGTAATCATGGTGCCCGGAGCCTACATACCAGTCCCATGAAACGAGATCGAGATCCTTCGACACCACATAGTGATCGAAGCCATCGAACCAGCCCATGAAATTGTGAGTTATCCAGTGAGATGAGAGGGCGCCGGCACGGATGGAATCAACCTGAACGCGCTGAAAATCCGCCCAAACACGAGTAGCAAAGTGGCGGAAGGCCAGCATTAGCCCAGGGTTATGGGGACCGATCGGAATGGGGATCTCGCGCCAATCCGAATAGCTCTGGCTCCAGTAGGCGGTAGACCAATGCGAATTAAGCGCATCAAGGGATCCGTAAACGTCTTTCAAATACGCTTGAAATCGGCGTCCCGTGTCCTCAGAGTAGTCCACACGGTTATATTCGTTATCGATCTGCCAGCCGATAATTCGCGGGTCGTGGCCGAACCGCTTAACCATCTGCTCTACGATTCGCCGAGCATACTTCTGGTATGTGATGCTGCCCGGATTGTAGTGACAGCGATTACCATGCTGAGCAAGACGTCCGTCCTGTTCCGTCGCAATGGTATCGGGATGATGGTGTGTTAACCATGCAGGAGGGGCAGCTGTGGGAGTGCCCAGGACAACCGCAATGCCGTTAGAGTGCAGTTTATCAATTGCGCACTCGAGCCAGTCGAAGGTGTAATAACCCTCCGTCGGCTCCATTGTGCTCCACGCAAACTCTGCAATGCGACACACATTCATTCCGGCCGAACGCATGAGACGAATGTCCTCGTCCCAGCGCGCGGCCGGCCAATGCTCTGGATACCAGGCAGCGCCATAATACATCTTTGCACACTCTCAAACCATACCGGATAGGCTTCGATTCAAATGGCGCGAACACGCTCAAGGTAGCAGTTGCCTACTGTTTCTTTGGCGCCATATCCGCATACTGCGGATTTGTAATCTCGATCTTGGATTTCTTTACGAACTCTTCTTCTTCCTTCTTAATGATGCCGCCCTTCTCTTTAATTCCCTTATTGTAGAGAACGGCGTCGGAACATTCCTGCTGCACCTTATCGAAGGCATCGGTCGATTCCACCACATGGCTGAGGCACTTAATGACCCACCAGGTGCCCTGATACTGATGCGGCGGGACCAGAGCATTTACGCCAAGGCCCTCGAAGAGCGTTTGTTCCAGACCAGGGAACTTGCTGCTAACAATGGTCCCCTTCCGGATGGCTGGAAGCAATCCGTTGTTTCTTCGGCTTACATCCTTGCTGTATTTCTGCACTGCGGTGGTAAAAGGCAGGCCCGCTTGAAGGTCCTTCCAGGCTTTCTGGATCTCTGACTCATCCTTTGTTACGACCACCTGAATCTGGACCGTCTCAGGGTGATAGTAGCGAGCGGCAGGATTCTTAGGATCAATGTTGCGATCGTAGTACTCTTTAATCTCGGCAGGCGAAGCGCTTATTCCATTATCCACGACTGCCTGTCGGCACAATGCCACCAGGATGTCATGCTTGAAATCCTCAGGAGATTTGTTAGCCTGGCGCAGCTTCTTGAAGAAATCTGGAGTTTTGGCCTCTTCCGCGTACTTCGCTTCAACCGTCTTTTGGTCGGGCACTACCTTCTTCTGCTTGGCGAACTGTACGACGAGATGCTCATCGATAATTTTCTGTATCGTTTGTCGCCCGTTTGCAATCTCAGACGCATGTGCGAAATCGTCCGCAGTGATCGAATCCTCATTGACAGTTATGATCACATGATTGAACTTGCGCTTTTCGACGCGAGACCCAATAGCCGCACCAGCGCCAAATAACACTGCAGCTGCAATAACGAGCGGAAATTTGCTCTTTCGGACAGGCGGTGCGGGAGCAGGAGCTGCGGGTCTTGGCGCTGATCTGACGCGTGCGTTCGTGGCGGGCTGAGGATCATCGTATTCGTCAGCTTCCGGGCGTGGTTTTACGCGGCGAGGAGTCACCGGTGCGGCGTCGGCGCTGCTTGCGGGAGCTTCCTGTTTCTCTTCTTGAGGCTTTGGAGCAGGCTTAGAGGGTCGGTCCAGATCCAGCATTCGTGCAGCAGATTGCGCAGCATCGACACCGGTCTGCCGCATTGGTGCGTGTTTTTCCCTGTCTTTATCTTCTATTGGCTCTGGTACATCCGCGTCGCTGGGCATGGGGACAAACCTTTCAATCACGGTAAGTGATTTGTTGAAGCAAATAAATTAAAGTGCTACGCTTCAACGAACTACCTGTCGGGCATACAAACAAGTATAACATAAGATGGGATCATCCATAATAGAGTGGAGTGCGAAAGACCTGTTGCGATTTCATGCCGGAAAAACATGCGCGTCGGCATAGTAGGGAGAGACGAATGAACTGTTTATCGGCCGGCTTGATGCTGGTTCTTACCACGGCGGTGAGCGTTGCGGGAGCAAGCCCAATCGAGGAAGCTCGTCCGCAGGCATTGAAAGATGTTAACAGAATCGTGTGTCTTGGCGACAGCATTACTCAGGGCGGCGAAGGGCCTGGCGGTTATGTTTGGCTCTTGCGCCACTATCTCAAAGCGCTTTACCCTGGCGCCAGTGGCAACGGCGAAATCGAAGTCATTAACTCGGGTATATCCGGGCATAAATCGAACGACATGCTGGCCCGGTATCAGCGCGACGTTATTGATCATAAGCCGGACCTGGTTACAATTTCTGTGGGCGTTAATGACGTGTGGCATGGATTTATGGATAACCATCCGCTGGGAGACGGTCCACGCGCCATTCCGATTGATCAGTATCGCGCAAATGTGGAGAAAATGGTGAGCGATGCAGAAGCCGCGAAAGCTCACGTTCTGATTTTATCTACAACCGTCATTCATGAAGAGCTCGACAGTCCAGAAAACCAGAAGCTCATCCCTTACAATGCTGCGCTTAAGGAGATTGCTCGCAAGCACCATGCGCTCTTTGTCGATTACCAGAAGCCTTTCAAGGACATGATCACAGCATATAGGAAAGACACCGGCGCGAGAGACCTGCTGCTCACGGTCGATGGCGTTCACATGAATGGCCTGGGCAACAAAGTTATGGCATACACGCTACTTGAGGGCCTCGGCATTACGCCCGAATCCCGCGCGGCCGTAACTAAGGCCGTTGAAGCGGATATGCATTAGTCATATGCACCTATCCATTGACTCCGCTGGTTTTAGTCCGCTGACGCAAGCCGTCTCTATTGGCGACGACGCTACGGTTCAGTTTTTGCTGGAGACTGGCTCAGATCCCAATGAGCTGGACAGCAGCAACCGCTGTGCGCTGACCATTGCGGTGCTCAACAAGCATTTGAAGTCGGCTTCGTTTCTAATGGAATACGGAGCCGACCCACACGTTATCGACTCAACAGGCAAATCGCCGTTAGCGCATGCGAAGCAAACCAAGGACGCAGAGTTTATTGCCTTGCTTGGTGGGGCGCCAGAGCCCGTGCAGCCTGCCACGTCTGCCAGAAGCGAATCCCGTCCGCCGGTATCGGTTAGAAACCGTATGCGTCGGGTCGGCTGGTCAGTACGGAATGTAATCCTTTACACGGCAGGTATAGGTCTCGCAATCGGCGCTGTAGAGCTGAAATTGACCTACAGTGAACGGGCAAGGCTCTCTATTTTCGATGCGATCGCTGCCGATGACGTGACGAAGGTTGGGCGAGATCTCACGTCGGGTATCAGCGCGAACACTCGAGATGCCAGTGGAACGTCGATTCTGCAGTACGCGGCGGTTAATGGTAAGGCAGATGTTGTGCGGCTTCTGTTGAAGAATCATGCAGATCCGAATCTTGGTTCTCCGTCTGGCATCACGCTGCTCGGACTAACGGGCATTGAGCATCCCGAAATTGTAGACAATCTGCTGGATGAGGGCGCGGATCCAAATCGGACCGATCAGCACGGTCGAACTCTGCTCGCCTACGCCTGCTCCTCTACACGCTTTGGCGGCGTCATCTCGCGTCTGATTAAACATCATGCAAATCCCAACGTAGCCGGGGATAATGGTCCGCCTCTGGTTACACTAATTGAGCAAGGTGAAGGGGTAGACCCTGATAGTGTTCAGATGCTGCTTACCGCAGGCGCAAACCCCAATGCCGCAGATAGCGCTGGAACACCCGTATTAATCTGGGCGAGCCAAAACAGTACGAGACGGATTGTCGATCTGCTATTGGAGGCGAAAGCCAATATTAGCGCGAAGGACGCGATCGGCAGGACAGCTCTAATGGCCGCAGCTCGTGGACATCGCACAGACATCCTAAAGATTCTGGTTGAACATCAGGCGGATGTGCATGCGATAGATAACTCAGGTGCGAACGCAATTCGATGGGCGCTTGCAGGCATGGCAGATGGAACGCCTGAGGCGCTTTCCGGCGGCGAAGACGCCATTCGAATTCTATACCGTGCCGGTGTCAGCCCGACCCAACCGGATCATGCTGGATTGAAGCCCATTGATTGGGCCAGGCAACAGGGCATTTCCCGCGGCGTTTCCGCTCTTGCCTCTAACGGCGGTGAGTGATAGCGCGCCTAAATCTCTCCGGGTGAGATTAGCGCGAACACTTCGCCGTTGTCATCCACCCGCATGCTTCCGAAGCGGATAGCGCTTACCGCTGCAGGCGTGCGCACCAACGAACGCACACCCAGGGTTCGCCTTTTGAAATCGATCGCTTCGATTCGCCCTATTCCCAGCAGCTTTCCCGCTGAGGTTTCGAGGCCAACTACAAGATGCTTTAAGATAGGCGCTCGAGTAATGGTGGCCTCACCAGCATGGAACTGATCCATTGCGATCGTAAGGGCCGCGCAGTCATCTGGCACCGTCCGTGACACCATTATTCCCAGGTGATTTCCGTATGTCTCTGCGTAGTAGACCTGGGTCTCCTCAGCAAGCGCACCTGCCAGGTAACGGAGCATGTGCGGTGGACTAGGTTCCCCGGAACCTAACCACGTCCCTTCAAAAGCCACCGAATCAAAAGAGTAAGAATGGACCTCGCCTTCAGGTGAGCTGAACGCGGACGAGAATCGGATCGCTCTTCGCTGCGCTCGAAAACTGAGGGGCACTGGAACAATATCGGGCGATGGACGCAATTCGTGGATAGCTAGCGTGGAGTTGCGACGCCAGCCAGCCAGGATCGTGCTTAGCTCGTTGCTGTGTTGCATCGCAAAGATGTGCGAGGGGGCGGTTGTATCGATTACAGCCTGATGCAGCCGGCGTGCCCTGGGACCTCGAATGAAACCATCCATCTCAATTACGATTAGCTGCCGGCTTCTGGCCACACGCATCAAGCGGCCAATGCCGCCAATAAGCTCGGTTACGTGTTGAGTCGGCGTCAGAGCCCCTACAAATGCCGAAGCTGCGGATTGCAAGGCAGCATCCGCATGGATTTCGGCGGTCTCTGGCATCGCGAGGCCGATGCATCCAGGTGCGGACATACTACTGTGTGCGCAGTTAGCCTCTATCCATGCCACGGTTAAGTTATGCTGGACGCCTTGATGCAATAGCTCCTTGCATAGGGTCGACTTACCGGTGTCAGTATCTCCAATAACGAGTACAACGCCAGCAGCCGATGCGGCAAGCGTTAGTTTCTCCGCTCGATCGCCATCGTGTGTAGACGCTACAGTGGAATCCGAAGTGTCTATCGTTCGCCTTCTTCTCGAGCGTGGGCTTTCAGCATCGCCGTAATATCCGGTGATCCGCTCAATATTAGCTTGCCGTTTTCCGTACGAACGGATTCCAGAACCATCGGAACCCCAAGCCCGGAGAGATCAATTGCGCTCTCGAACCGGCGCTTTAGAAAGCGTAAAGGCACCCCCGTAATTGGAACCCCCACCACCACAAGTCTATTCGGGTCCAGCTCGATGCGGTGCGGTCCAATTACTTTAAGCGGACCGTAGACACGAAACGGAACGCCAGCGCCTAGAACGACTCTTTCCGCAGAAATAGTGACCTCGCCATTTCGAAGTGTGACGTGGGCATTACGAATCCGCTCATCTTCCGGCGACTCTCCGGCCAGATACTCGTCCAGTGTTCTAGATGAAATCGTAGCTGCAAATGTTGCCGCGCCGATACTCCGCAGCTTGCGGTGATCCAGATCAGCGTCGACCTTGTGAAGCGATACCTTCAGTCGGTCGATTAAGAGCCCGCCCGACAATTGAACGTCTTCGCCATTGATCTCCACAGAATCGAGCTTGCCGTGAGACGTGGCAAGCTCATCGCCTTCAACGTGTACGCGGTATACGCGCGCCTCTCCGAGCATATCGGGCAGCAGATCGCGAATATGACGCTCTGCGGCACGATTAACGGCTCTCCCGCACCCGAAGCTGCCACCTAAGCCAATGGTAACTGCGAGCAGGAAAGCCATATAGGGAATCATTCGTCTCAAGCTTGTGTTCATGTCTATAATATACGACGTGTTACAATCCGGGTCTAGCGCTGCGTTAGACAAATGCGCGCCGACGTGCAGGAGTGATGATAAGTTCTGGCAAATGTACCCGAACCGATCCGCATCCTGCTAGCATATCGAGGATTCGGCTGATGTATTCGTAATTGAGGGAGTATTTAGTTATGCCAGATGTTGAAGATCCGGAGCCAGCGCCACTAAAGATTGCGGTGCTTGTCTCTGGACATGGGCGCGGCAGCAATCTCGGCGCAATTATGGCTGGCTGCAGCTCTGGGGAGATAGATGGCACGGTTGAGCTTGTAATTGGCACGCGGACCGATTCTCCTGCGCTGGAGCGCGCTCGAAACGCTGGAATTCCAACGATAGTTGTTTCTCCAAGAAAGTACCAGGACGATGAGGCCGGCTACGCTGCAGCTTTGCTACGGGTTCTGGGTAAATCGGAGCCCGGGCTCATCTGCCTCGCAGGTTATATGCTCAAATTGCCGGATGCCGTCCTCGAACAGTATCCAGGCAGGGTAATGAACATCCACAATGCGCTCTTACCACTCTTCGGCGGCAAGGGAATGTACGGCGAAAATGTGCACAGAGCAGTACTCGCAAGTGGTGTGAAGCTATCGGGATGTACCGTTCACTTCGTCGACAACCAGTATGACAATGGTCCGATTATCGTACAATCGCCTGTCCCAATTCTGGATGCCGACACGCCGGAGACGCTTGCGGCGCGAGTGCTTGTGCAAGAGCACAAGTGTTATGTGCGAGCCGTGCGGCTGTTCGCTAAGGGTGCGTTAAGTATTGTTGAGAGACGGGTTTTGGGAGCTGATCCAGAGTAGTTTTCACGATTGAATAGGAAGGCGGTAGATCTGATTTGAAGTTCAATAGAGCACATGCCACCGCAGTTACGGCAGCGTTGACCCTGAATCTGCTCCTTGGTGTTGGCGCGGTGATGGTTCATGCTCGCAAGCAGCCAGGCGATCCACCGGCTGCGGACGCTGCCTTTGGCATGGTTGACCTCGAGAAGGTCTACGAAGCTTCCGACGCACCTGGCAAGCTTGCCCAATCGGCTGCAGAGATAGAAACGGACGCTCAATCGAGGGTCGATGCAATGATTGCCGTTTCCCACTTGAGCGAGGCGGAATTGAAAGAGTTTGGTGATCTTGCAGGTGTCAAGAATCCGGATGCCAAGCAGAAGGTTCGCATGGAAGAGTTAAAGGATTTTAGCGACAAACGCGGTGAGCACCTGCGCGAAGTGCAGCAGAAACCGGAGGCCCAGCTTACCCCGGAGGACCGGAAGCTGATGAGCGCGGCGACGCAGCAAAAGCGGCTGTTCGATAAGATGATTCAGATACTGCAGGCCGACATTCGGCAGCAGGTCGCGGAGCGCATCGACCTGGTGAAACGAGGTTTAATAGCGGGATTACGGGTCGAAATTGCTAAGGTTGCGCGAGAAAAGAAGATCGATCATGTATTTGATGTGAATGCAATGGTCACATCTACGAACGATATCACGCCTGCGGTTCTTCAGCGAATTGGCAAGCACGGGGGCAAGCAATAGTGGCCGAAGGATCTAGCGTTAGCACCATAATCGTCTCAAAAAGAGACCAGATCCTGCAGTCCTGGAAGGACGAATCGCTTGCCGCAGCCGGACCGATTTACAAAGCGGATTCGTCGCTATGGCCGAAAGTGCAAAGAGCGGGCGGCGCAACTCTCGATACGCTAGTTGGCTGCCTTGATATTCTGGGCTCTGCGCTTCCGGATCCACATGAATATTCGCAGGAAGGTCTTTCGCACTGGGGATTGCAGCCGGACAGTGTGAATCAGCTTGGTCTCCTCTGGAGCGATCTAGCGTTTCAATGGCCAGAGGTGCAGCGCCTCATTCGACTGCTAACGAGCAGCATCGACCGGGCGCTGGCAAGCGTTGACGTAGTATCTACCACAAGGTGCGTGTGCTCACGCTTTATTACTGACATCGCAAATGAGGCATGCAGCTTGCGCGTGCGGGCGCTTGACCTTGAACTAACGGAGGTTCGCGAGCAAACAGTGCTTACGCACCAGTTTGCAAGCCGGTTTATTGCAAATGCCTCGCATGAGCTGCGTACCCCACTCACCGCGATTTTAGGGTTCTCCGAGCTTCTTTCCGAACACGAGTACGGGGAGATGAATGAATCGCAGCTCATGGCACTCGGGCACATTTACAACTCGGCCCAGAACCTGCTTGAGATCATTAATGATTTGATAGATGTGATGCAGCTTCAGGCTGGCAAGCTTACTCTTAAGTGCAAGCGTACTGAGATCTACCCGATGCTGGCATCGGTATACGACATCCTCAGCGCTCTTGCGCAGCGGAGACAGGTTGAGCTCAAACTGGAGATGGAGCCAACGCTCGGTCACATCAATATGGACGAGACCATCGTTCGCCACATTGTCTACCATCTGCTTGCGAGCGCTCTGCGATCAACGCCAACGGGTGGAATAGTTTCACTTAGCGCGGCTCGCACCGATACCGCTTTAACGATTATTACTTACGATACGGCGCTTCATCTTCCGGAGGGTATTATCGACAGCTTTAACGGCGCAGTCCAGGTGAAAGAGAATATGCCGGATAGAGGATACGACATGTGGCAGGTGGGGCTGGCGATGGTGAAAAAGTATGTCGACCTGCAGCGTGGATCGATGCAGGTCGAAAACCGCAGTCCTGAAGAGGGCGGAGGCACCGCTTTTCGCGTTACCATACCGGCAAATCTAACCGCAACAGCCTGACCGAACTAGTCCAGCCCCGCCTCCGCAAGCTCGATCGCGTGAACGAGTGCCCGCGCCTTGTTCACGCACTCCTGATACTCCATCGCTGGTGTGGAATCCGCTACGAGTCCACCGCCCGATTGGAGATAGGCTGTCTGACCATCCACCATCATAGTTCGGATCGTAATGGCCATATCCATGCCTCCGCTGTAACTGAAATATCCAGCACAGCCAGCATAGAACCCTCGGCGCGTCGTCTCCTGTTCGTCGATGATCTCCATGGCCCGCACCTTCGGCGCCCCAGACACTGTGCCATGCGGGAACACGGCTCGAAGCACGTCGTAGATATCTCGCTCAGGGCTGAGCTTACCGACCACATCCGACACGATGTGCATGACGTGGGAGTACCGCTCTACGACCATAAGCTCCTTAACGCGCACGGTGCCATAGATGCTGACACGTCCGACGTCGTTCCGGCTCAAGTCCACGAGCATAATATGCTCCGCGCGCTCCTTCTCATCGGCCAACAGCTCCTCTTCAAGCCGCTTATCCTCTGCCGATGTTGCGCCTCGAGGGCGCGTTCCTGCGATGGGCCGACTGCGGACCGTTCCTTGCTCGGCAGTAACGAGAATTTCCGGTGAGGTACCGATGATCTTGCGCTCGCCCATATCCAGATAGTACATGTAGGGCGATGGATTAACATGCCGAAGGGCGCGATACAGATCGAAGGGCGGCGCATTAAATTGGACCTTAAAGCGCTGCGACAGAACGATCTGGAAGGCGTCGCCCGCCAGGATGTACTCGCGGCAGCGCTGCACGGCCGCTTCGTAATCGGCTCGTGGCGTGAGGTGCTCGACAGTTATTCCCGGTGAATCTGGCGCGGGGCGATACGGCGTAATAGCAGGCTGCGCAGCCGCAAGGCGGGCGGCGAGCGATTCAATTTTGCGAACGGCTTCGTCGTATGCTGAGGCGGGATCATCCTCGGTTATATGGGCGTTGCAGACAATCAGGATACGATGACGAACATGGTCGAAGATAACGAGTGTGTCTGTAAAAAGGAAGGTCGCGTCATCGACCTGCAGGTCGTCCGGATTGGTATCCGATAGATCCTCAAAAAATCGAACGACATCGTAGCCAAAGAAGCCGACGGCACCGCCGCAGAAACGCGGCAATGCCGGGTTCTCGATGTACTGATACCGGCTCATCAACTGCTTGATGAGAGTAAGCGGGTCCTGGCCCTGTTCAATCGTTTCGGTGCGCGTTTCACCCTCCTCGGTGATATGGGCGGTGCGTCCTTTGCTGCGAAATACGAGAGACGGTTTGCTGCCTAAAAACGAGTAGCGGCCGATGCGTTCGCCGCCTTCCACGCTCTCCAGCAGGAAGGCATACGGGTTCTCTGCGTCTGGCGACCCCTGCCCCACCAGTTTTTCGAAGGCGGAGACCGGCGTGAGGCGATCGGCCAGCATCTCACGGTAAACGGGGATCAGGTTGCCTCTTGCAGAGAGGGCGACAAACGCGTCACGGTCCGGCACAATCATCTAGGCAGCTACCTTTCGACACAATGCGCCTGGCGGTTGAAATATCACGACGACCATCGGCGCGTGCTATCCATGCAGGGCGAATTACTTTCCACGAAGTATACCTGAGTGGCTGTTCAGGTAGGCTGTAGATGATACGTGGTGGGAACGCAGGTGGGATGAATGGTGATACAGTATTGGAGACATCCGGAGGCGATGGATTTTTCTTGGTTCACATCTCGGTGACAAGGCAGATTGGCAACCGGCAAGCAACGGAAGTCCCTCTCCACCAGCCAAAAAGGCAACACCTTGAACTTTAACGGGCAATCTTCAGTTTACGAGCCTGGCAGCGCAATCGATCGGCGCGAGCTATTACTCTCACTTGCCGCCGTCGGCCTGACCTCGGGCGCCATGGCAGAAACCGCACTGCCGCAACAAGCCATCCGAGATAAAGCCTTGTTCTTCCCCACGGCGCCTGCGCCAGCCCGCAAGCTAATCGTTGTCGATTGCCACGATGCCTCACCGGATGAGCATCTGCTGCTCATGTCTTTGCAGGGCCTCGTCAACCGTGAAAAACCTCGAATCTACCTGATACCGAACAGCAGGTGGATTGGCGATAAGTCCCATGAACCGCCGGAGCACCGTCGAGATGAGTTCTGGCTAGCGTGGTTAAGAAAGCGCAGGCTTGTTCTTGATACTGAGCGTATCTCTGGAGATGCGACAGGGATCGCCGACCTGTTGACGCGTTTTGCGCACTCCTATCGGGGTGCCGTCGTGCCCGACCCCGATCTGCCGGTTAGCAACAACATCGCTATCTCGATCGCCGGCGTGGAGGATCTCCTTGTCTGCACTGCCGCCCTTGCGGAAAATTACCACTTGCAGCTAAAAATCGATCTCCGGGGCCGGTTCGCGATGAACCATCAGGCGATGGAGTGGGTGTGGCAGACCTACCGTTCAAAGCTGAATCACCAGATTTTGGCGACAGGGCATCCGAAGTCGCATCACGCTTTGCCCTGGGCTTTCCCTGTGGACTACTACATTCAGAACCGGGTGTTTGTGTTCTGGGTAACGGGCGTCGAGAGCCTCGGCAGTCGCAAATGCAACGCTAAGCAAGAAAAGGCGGTAATCGAGAGGATTCTTGCTGATCTTCCGCCTTGCATTCCGGTATGCGGTTTTACGTGGGCGGGAACAAACGAAGGGATGGGAGAGTTCGAAGGCGTCAAGATGATATCGGAATGGGGAGACGTTCTGATAGCGATCGGGATACCCAACCTATCGGTCCACACTGGTTACCATCTATCCCGATTGCGGCAGCGACCGTCGCGTCGCATATCCCCGCGCCTGGATCGATCCAAGACCTACGTTACCCTAACTACGTCGGACGGCGATGCTCTCGGCACCTTTTACAACTACCATGTAGATTGGTTCTTAGCCGGACGCAACCGGCACTTCCCGATTGGAATCGGAGTGGGTCCGGGAGCGATCGACCTGATCCCTGCGATCGCGGACTGGTATTACGATCAGGCGACGCCGACGAATGAGTTCTTTTGTGATGTCTCCGGCATCGGATACATGTATCCGGAGCACTTCGCGAACCGACGGCCCAATCGGGATGCGGTGGTGCTGGAGTTCCTTAGCTGGACGGACAGGTATATGGCTCGGATGGATCAGCACGGCCTGCGGCCGTACCAGGGTGACAAGCAGTGGCTGGATCTGTGTTCAGACCGTCTATCCCGGCTGCGTTACCTCGTACCGGGATATGGTGCGGAGAACGGAGACTCCAACGCGAGCTCTCGAACGAGATCGGGCTTGCCAGTGTTCAATGCGGTAACGCCCCTAGTTGAGGTTTCCAATGAGAAGGCGTTTATCAGCGCGATCGACAAGGCGGCGGCTGTCGGACAGCCAGCGTTCCTGAACGGATTTGTGAACATCACGCTGGATAACTGGACGTTTCTGTACGCGCTCCCCGACATTATCAAGAAACTCGGGGACAGGTACGTTTTTGTAACACCCAGTGAGCTCGCCGATCTGTATCTGCAGTCCACCGAGGCATCCAGCAATCAGTAAGTGTGGTGTGTGGTGCGTATTTGCCTTGACTTTTGATCGCCTCGTGGGTATCATACAAACCGTTTGTTCGGGGATTGTTGCAATCTCCCTTGTTTTCAGTGCGGGTCGTTAGCTCAGTCGGTAGAGCAGCTGACTCTTAATCAGCTGGCCCAGGGTTCGAGTCCCTGACGACCCATCAGTTTGGTAAATCGGTAGTTGGGTAATTGGTTTTGAGGATGTTTGGTTTTTTGGTCTCGGTTCTTCGTTACGTTCCTCCGTTTCACATTGTCAAATCCGTTGACTTAACCCAGGTGTAACCTGCCCTATCGTACGATGCGTGTAAAATGAATCGTCCTTCAACAACTATTATTCAAGATTATTCGAGGTAACCATGAAATATGGAACGGTGCAGGGGATTGATACCCCTATCTCTCGGCTTGTTCAGGGAACGATGCAGGTTGCGATCAATGACGATCCTGTCGGATTCGCGCAGATGGATTGTGCCTGGGAGGCCGGCATCAACTGCCTGGATACGGCAGTTGTTTATGGCGGGAACGGTGGCAATGATAAATTTATTGGCCGATGGATGGAGGCGCGGAACAACCGCGATCAGGTAGTAGTGCTCGCCAAGGGCGCGCACCACAACGATCTCCGCAAGCGCGTTACTCCTTACGACATCGGATCGGATCTTCACGATAGCCTTGCGCGACTTCAAACCGATTATATCGACCTCTATGTTCTGCATCGGGACGATCCGTCGGTTCCGATCGGGCCAATCGTGGATACGCTGAACGCGTACGTTCGCCAGGGCAAAATCCGCGCGTTTGGTGGATCGAACTGGTCTGCGGCGCGCCTCGCGGAGGCGAACGCCTACGCGGCGAGCACCGGGCAGATTCCGTTTGCCGTCTCGTCTCCGAACTTCTCGCTGGCAGATCAGCTTAAGGAGCCGTGGGATGGATGCGTCAGCATCTCTGGCCCGGGCCGCAGAGAAGAAAGAGCGGCGTATGCCGCATCCGGTATGGCGCTGTTCACGTGGTCCAGCATGGCTGGAGGGTTTCTATCTGGTAGATTTACGCGAGACAATGGCGCGAGCTTTACAGGCTACTTCGACAAACTCGCGGTGGAGTGTTATGGCACCGAAGAGAACTTCGTTCGATTGGATCGTGCGAAGGAGCTTGCTGCAGCGAAGGGGGTAAGCGTTGCGCAGATTGCGCTTGCGTATGTGCTCTCTTATCCGTTGAATATCTTTGCAATTGTTGGGTCTGCGACGGCGGATGAGGTTGCGGGCAATGTGGCGGCGATGAATCTGGAGCTTACGGAGGGTGAGATGGGGTGGTTGGATTTGGCGCTTACCGCGCCGCGGTAGGGGGGTGTTTTTTTTGCTTTTCGTAGTTTTTTCGTCTTTTGAGGTGCCCTTCGAAGGGAACGCTTTCAGCGTGATAGTGCTTCTGGTATGGCTCCGCCAGGGTTAATGTAGTCTTTTCGTCGATCGCTCTAACCTCCGTAGCGGAGTTTTGCCCCGTGATAGTGCTTTCGCAGGGCTCCGCCCGGGGTTAATGAAGTCTTTTCGTCGGTTGCGCTAACCTCCGGATCAGGGTTTTGCCCCGTGATAGTGCTTCTTGCAGGGCTCCGCCCCACACCCCGCTAAGGAACCCTGATTGCGGGTTCCTTAGGATCCTCCGCAAATCGGATCAGGCCCGGCCGAGGTCAGCCCATCGACGGCGGCACGGAGCAAAAGTGATTCGAATTGAGAGGAACGCTCCGTGCCTTGCGACGGGGCCCTGACACGGCCAACGGATGCGAGGTCCGGGGAGTCAATCCGGTCGATTCCTTAGGTTTACAGGCCATCGTGCCGTACACATCGTACCGACGATTAACTGATCCCTCATTCCGTAGAGTAGGCACGGCGGCGCACCACCTCACAGG
>CAIXIX010000043.1 GCA_903919615.1 uncultured Chthonomonas sp. | reverse complement strand
GCCGGGCTTGATCCGATATGCGGAAGGTCCAGGAAACCCGCATCCAGGGTTTCTTGGCGGGATCGGAAGGGCGGAGCTCTTGCAAAACCACTATCACGGCGCGGTGGCTTCCTTCGAAGCGACAACCAATCGACGAAAAAAACTCACGGAAGGGCGGAGCCCTGCGAGAAGCACTATCACGGGGCAGGTGCTCGCTCCGAAGAGAAAACCAAACGACGAATAGAAAACACAAATAGTCGGTGCTACGCACCTTTAGCGGGGTGCGGGGCGGAGCCCTGCAAAACCACTATCACGGGGCGATAACTTCCTCCGAAGCGAACGCCACTGGACGAATAAAACTCAAAGAACTGCGGAGCCCTGCGAAACCGCTATCACGGGGATAGCTCCCTCCGAAGAGAAAACCAAACGACGAATAAACAACACCAACAAATTGTGCTACACAGCGTTCGAAGAACCCCAATGATCATCTCACACAAAATTACACGGTTAGACACCCGGGTCGTATGGCCGTGCCTCTTCGCGATGCGCCTTGAAATAGTGGAGCAGATCTCCTCGATTGGCCCGGCTTCGCCGTATCTTTGGTAATTCGTCGGCAATCCTTCGGCCAATCTCGGCAAAGCGCTGGCGGATCGCCTCTTCCGACGTTCCATAATGCCCCGCTAGCACCTCATCCGATGCTCCTTCAAGCGCGAGGTCGAGCGAGTCGCGCTGCAAGGGAGTCAGGTTCAGAACAGGCTCATTCCAATACGACGCGTTTGCTACGTGCGTACCTGCTTTTTCGTTTGCCTGGGACTGGTGTGCGTGGGCGATGAACAGCATCAGCTCAGGGTCGACGATGTTCTTTCTGTAGTAATCCGGAAATGTGAACGATTCCTCAATGTCGAAACCTGAGCGCGGAGAATGCGCTTTGGCAGGCGAACTGTAACCCTCGATCACTGCTGCCTGACCGTTGTAGCCTTCTGCGACCTGCACGAAGCAGGAGACAATCTGCCGAGCGTAAGATAACAACCCAAATGGTGTCGTCAGGATCTTGCTGTCGTGTGCCGTTGGTGAAAACATATAAAGGCCGCCATGAGCATTGTCATGTGCTACCTCCTCACGCGTTAATATCGGCGATTTTCCCGAACCGTGCATTTTGAAAATGTGCGCCGTGATCGAAGGCTCGATCCTCTGGTTCCTCACATCGAATAACAGCTTCTCATAGGCTCGTTCTTTGATAAAGAGCATCAGCCGAAACCCAACCGGTTCAACGATCGGCTTTTTGCTGCGGCCCCACCGATGTTTCTCAATCATCACCAGAACCAATCGCTTTTCAGCAAGCAACTGCTCCCACATTTCCGGTATGCAGAAATCCAGCGTGTGGCCATAGGCTCCATCGTGCGCAATACGCCGACAGCTTTCCAGATCCTCCTGGTACGGAATAGGACCCAGAGATCGATACGTGTTTTCTGATGATCTGAAGACGTTCACCATACGGTGAGTGACGTTGAACAAGCTTAGTCCTCCCGTTGCTTCCTCCACCTTGCTCACTATTGTGAGAATCACATTCTGAGGCAATGTTAGAATGGGATCGTCGGTCAGGTTGATCGACGGAATTGGCGTCTGCAAACGAGACAAATCGAAATACAGGATAAGGATCCAACCCCCTTGACATCTTGCCGGACGAAAGGGAGCTGGATCTGATTTGCAGCGGCCCGGAGAGGGCAGCTACCCATATTGTACCTGCCGCTCTCCTGGCCGATCAAAGTCAGGAGGATACATGAACATCAGTACCTACACTCCCACTAAAGGAGTGGTCGCTCTCGCACGGGCGGCATTCGCCACCGCTGCATTATGCTGCATCTGCCTGGTTAGCCATGCAGATATAGCCTGGGTATACACGCCCGGTGGTCCTGTCACGGTGAGCGTCACCACATCTGGTGGTTACGTTTTTGACGATGCCACAGGAGCATGTCTCGGAAGCCTGGGAGCAAACGGATGCGTCTATGCCAACGGAGTGGTCGTCGCGGTCCTGGCTCAATAAAAACAACCCCTGATTACCATTGGGGACAGGCTTACAACCTGTCCCCAGTCCCTGTGCTACCAACGTATCGTGTCTGAGCATTGTTCCGGAGGCGTGCCTACTCCAAAATCTCCAACGCGCAATTTACGATTTCACCGATGCTCATCGCGGCGCCATCGATCGAGCGCGTCTCGTATTCGGCTTCGCCAATCTGCTCAATAATATCATGTACGATTCCTGTCTGTTCGGCCCGTGCATCGTCCGCCAGCCCCAGTTCAAATTCGGCGCGAATTGCGTAATGTGCTCCTGCGAGCCGTGCGGCTTCGTCGTATCGGCCTAGCCTCTGCGCTGTCAGCATCACCGTCAACAGCGCATGTGCAAGCACCGACGCGTTTTCCAGTTTTTGGCACAGCTCAAGACATTCGCGCAACAATGGGAGCAGCGCCTCATACTGCCCGAGCGTGTGCTGTATGCTGGTGATGTTGGCTAACGTCAACCCCACGCGGTACAGATCCCCTGATTGGCGGAATATGGGAAGGCTCTCTTCGTGGTATCTCAGCGCGCCTGTATCGTCGCCCTGAGCGGCGGCGTTATTGGCGAGATTACCGATTGAAGTGGCTTCTCCGTTCCGATTGCCAAGCTCCATGTAGATTGCGCGGCACTCCTCCAGCAGCTCTCGGGCTCTATCGAACTTCGTGTTTTCCGTAGCGATTAGCGACAGACTCCCAAGGCCCCGCGCGATGCCGGCCTTATCATTACTATCGCGGTAGATCGCCAGAGACTCCATAAAGTAGTTTTCTGCTCGTTCAAACAGAAACATTTGGTAACAGAGATTTCCGGCATCGGCGAGGGCACGTGCTCTCACCTCGGGAGCTGCGTCACCTTCAATAACTAGCGCAGAGGCAAGCAGATCAAGCCCCTCGGCGTGTGCGCCTCGAATATAGAACATTCTCCATGCTGCCGATGCGATGCGGAGCGCGGCTTCTGGCTTGTGAAGTTCGGAAGCGAATTCGCATGCGCTTCGCAAATTCGCGCGTTCGGCGTGTAGCTCGCGCGCCATTTCTGCCTGTTGCTCTCCCTTTAGATGCGGCGCGGCCTCTTCGGCAAGAGCCAAAAAATAGTTAAGGTGCCTGTGCCGGTTTACGGCAGGAGCGGAGCCTATCGTTTGGCTGCTCGCGAGCCCAAAAGCGCGCATCGTTTCCGGCAGCGAGTATCGGCCGGTACCGTCGTAGGCTAGAACAGAGTCATCGATCAGCGCCGTTACAAGTCGGATCACCTCTTGCTCCGTGAGATCCGGAGCGCATACCGCATGCGCCGCAGCGAGCGTGAACCCATCTGCAAAGATAGAGACTGCCTGCCAGAACCGCTGTTCCTCTTCTTCCAGCAAGCTGTAACTCCAGGCAACTGCCGCTAGCAGGGTACGGTGGCGTGGAGTTACATCACGGTCCGCACTGACGAACAGATCTAAATGTGATTTGAGCTGCCTCCCGATCTGGCGAACTGTGAGGCTCCTAACCCAGGGGGCAACGAGCTCGATCGCGAGGGGAATTCCTCCAAGGAGCCGACAAATATCGGCGACAATGGTCACGGTTTCGGCAGTGAGTTCAAACGATCTCCGCGCCTGCGTTGCCCTATCTTGAAACAGAGCTATCGCACTGTATTTTGTCCACTGCTCTGGGCGAAAGAGAGAAAGCAGTGTGCCATTAGTCGATGCAGCGCGCGGACGTGGGAACCTCAGCGCGCCGAGTTCATACAGGCTTTCCAGGTCGACCCCGATCCGCTTTCGGCTTGTGGCCAACAGATGCACACGCGGGCACTCCCTGAGGAGAAGGCCTGCGAGTGTCCTGACGCAATTGGTTACCTGCTCGCAGTTATCGAGCACGAGAAGTACAGACTTCGCGCAGAGCGCTTTACAGAGAGCTGCCTCCTGCATGCTGCCTTCCCCTGCCTTGCTCATCGTGGAGAAAATCTCGCCGGCAAGTGAAGCGCTATCCGATGTGCGATCGAAGCGTGAGGAAAGATCCACAAACCAGACTCCGTCGGGATAATCGGCCCAGGCGGATCGTGCTGCAGCAATAGCTAATTGCGTTTTGCCGATGCCTCCCGTCCCTCGAACAGTGACCATGCGATTCGAGTCGATGGCAGCGCGCAGCTCAAGAAGAGCGTTATCCCGGCCGAATAGGGGACCGCGTGGATCGGGAAGCCGCCCGATCAATTGGCCCTGGATTATGTTTCCCGGCGCTTGGCAGGCGTTTGCAGTTTTCCGATCATCGCGCTCCCTTTTTCGCAACTCGGCGGCAAGCGAAGCGGTGGCTGGCTCGGGATCTGCATTAATGGCGTTGCGCAGCCGGGCGCGAATGCGGTTGTAGGTTCGCTGTGCGCTAGCATAATCGCCTGTCGCAGCGTATGCCGACATCAGGGTTCGGGCAATCGTCTCGTCCAGCGAGTTTGCCGCGAAGGCACGCTTAAGTGGTTCGATCGCCGTAGCAGGTCGGTGCTCGGCAAGCGCAGTAGATGCGAGCCGTGCCAGAAGGTCCACATAGATTGACTGGAAACGCATTCGTTCCTGGGCAGCCCAGGCATCAAAGACGTCGTTTAACAGGGGAGCCGAGTACAGATTGAGCGCAAGGACTATCTGCTCCAACGAGCAGGTAGCAGCAAGCTGATCGAATCGTTCTGTATCGAGTTCGACGTCCCGCAGGTCGAGAATCAATTGGTTTCGCCCCGGCGATATCAGCCGTTCGGCCTCAGAACCAAGCGCGGCTCGCATATCCGAGATGCACTGGCGTAGGTTCTCCATCGCCCTGGGATGCGATGTCTCAGGCCACATCAGCTCAGCGAGGGTGCTGCGTTCCGCAGGTACGCCGCCCGGCAGCCGGTGGTAGAGCGCCAGAAACGCAAAGAGCCGATTGCCCGTTTTCGTTCCCAGTCGCTTGATGGCATTGCCGTTGATCGTGACGCAGAAACTTCCAAAGAGTTGTATTTGGAGGGACACATTCGCAGCCGGATTATCTGAATACGACAATCTTAACTCCCGGTTAGCCAACTCTATGTTGAAATAGCAAGATACACGGCAGTTGAATAACGCTGCGCGAAGGGCATTACCGCCCAGAATGCGCCTACCGCCTCATATCTCCTGGCACCAGCCTCACCATTCATTTTACCAGCAACAAAAATTCATCAAATAACGCATTTCCAACCACGGTTTCGAACTACGGTCGGCTGTTACCATTACAGGTACCCGGTAATGCGGAGAACGGAATACGAAAACCGGAATGTCACAGTTTGGTCACAAAATGAACGCTGCGCAGGTCATATCGCCTCCTGCCTGGTATTCAGGCGCCCGGCCGTCACAATTTTGTTCAGACGCATTGGCTAGACTATGACTACGATTGTTGCGATTGGCTCTCGCGGGTCAAAAGAAATACGAAAATTCATGACTAATTCCGGGTGACTGTTACCAGAACGATTTGGACGATTACCGTTTGTGTCGCACCTGGCAATTCTAGCGCCTTTGCGGAGGTACCGATGATTCCATATAATCTGCGCAGATATTGTATGCTGGCGACTTTGCTGGCAGCACTGTTGTTCTCTCGCCTGGAACCGGCCCTTGGACAGAATCTCTACAATACCGGCTTTGAAAACTTCACCACGAACAACTGGCAAGGCTGGATATCGGATAACGGCGTCTGGCAGGTAGGGACGCCGCCGCCTACTTCGGGGCCAGGTGCCGCCTTCGATGGAAAACAGTGTGCCGGTACCTCGATGACATCAGGAAGCTATCCGGCCAGTACTAACAGCCGTCTAATTTCGCCACCTATTAATCTGCCGACAGTGACCTCAGGAACTCAGATTTTGCTTACCTATTGGCAGTGGTACTCGTGGGGGGACGGGGGCGCCGGGGGGCTCGTACAAGTGTCAACAAATGGTGGAGGCTCGTGGTCCTCTGTGAGCAATCCCGTACCGTACGGCAACAGTTCATATTTTGGAGTGTCCGTAGGCTGGAGCCCTGTAACTGTTGACCTTTCCGGCTTTGCGGGCAAACAAATACAGATTGCTTTCCAGCACACTGGTAGTAGTGGCGGAGCGCCCGGATGGTACGTGGACGATGTGAGTATCGATCAGGTCGCAATGCAGGGATTGCCGCTAAACCAGAGTTTTGAGAGCTTTAGCTCCTCTCCACCGAATCAGAACTGGTATGGCTGGAATGTCGACAACGGCATCTGGCAGGTAGGTCAGCCTTCGAACGGGCCGGGTAGTGCACTGGACGGAGTTCAGTGCGCCGGAACGTCTATGCAAACCGACGTTAGTCCTGCCAGCCAGGCAAGTCGCCTCATATCTCCCGCCATCTCCTTGCCGGCGATATCAGCAGGGCAGAAAATTATACTTACCTTCTGGCAATGGTTTAAGTGGGGCGGATCCATACGTCTTGGTGGAGTTCAAGTTGCGCCAGTTGTTGACCCCCAGTTTTCTGGCGGAGGGTTGCAGTGGGCGTCAGTCAACGATACCAGCGCTGGATTTAAGGGCAACAGCGGAGGCTGGAGCCTCGTAAGCGTAGACCTGAGTACTTATGCGGGGCAGGGCATATACCTGGCATTCCAGCACCTGGGAGTCGTGGTCACTGATCCGGGTTGGTACATCGATGATGTCAATATCTCTGTCCAGAATGCCGTCAATTTACCTCTCAATCAGATCGTGGGATTCGAAGACTTCAGCAACAGTAGTTGGGACGGCTGGTATGCAGACAATGGTGTTTGGCAGGTCGGCGCCCCCGCGTACGGCCCTGGTTCAGCTGCCACTGGCAGCCAATGCGCAGGCACGGCAATGCCATCTGGGAGCTATCCTGTCAACCAGACAAGTCGCCTAGTCTCACCACCCATTCAGTTGCCCGCAATCGGTGCTTCTCAGCAGATCACACTTACGTTTCACGAATGGTTTAACTGGGATGCATCCAATGGAACCGGTCAAACGCCTGGCTCAGGGGTTGTCCAGGTGTCTACATGGGTACCTCCCGCCAATTATCAGGCGGGATATTGGAGCACGTGGACGCCTGCGAGCATCACCTATACCGGTTCTAGCGCTGGCTGGGTATTCGTCGGGACCGACTACAGTACGGTCTACCTGTCAGCATACGCAGGAAAAACAATTAGGATTGGGTTCTTGCAGACCGGAGGAACGAAGGCAGCGCCAGGCTGGTACATAGACGATGTAACGGTAACCCTACCACCTCCGGCAATCGTATCGTTTACACCAACTTCCGGACCAATCGGGACTACGGTTACGGTTAATGGCAGCATGTACGACGGCGCTTATGCAGTTGCGTTTAACGGAGTTCAGGCGTCCTTCTCAAACGTGACTGGTACATCGCTTACAGCAATAGTCCCATCCGGTGCAACTACAGGTCAAATATCGGTTACAACACGTGGCGGCAAATCGATAAGTTCAACCAACTTCACCGTTGTAGCGCCAACTGCAAACAACCAGACGGTTTCTACCGCGCATGCTACGGCGAAGGCGATAACGCTGACAGGCAGTGACTACCTGACCCCGCCAACGACACTGGCGTACGCCATTGCTTCTCCACCGTCGCATGGAACTCTGGGCACGCTTAACAGCTCGACGGGCGCCGTTACCTATACGCCCAACAGCAGCTATCAGGGCACAGACTCCTTTACTTTCACCGTGATGAATGCGAACAACGCAGTGAGCCCTCCCGGTACGGTGACCATCAAAGTTGGGCCAGGCACTCCTACCGCCAGTGGCCAGACGGTTCAGGTGACCGGTGTCACAACCCTTGCTCTTGTTGGGACAGACCCGGATGTGCCTGCCCTGCCCCTGACATACACCATCGCCACCCAGCCAACACATGGCGCCATCACCAATCTGAACCCAAACAGCGGCGGCGCTACCTATACGCCTACTGCAGGTTACCAGGGATCGGATAGCTTCACCTTTACCGTGAGCAATGGCGTAAACAGCAGCGCACCAGCGACCGTCAGCCTTATCGTCCCGGTTACCATAAGCGCGTTCACACTCTCGCCGACCGCTGTCTATGGTGGATCCAGCACAACCGGTACGGTTACGCTTACCGCGCCTGCCCCAACTGGCGGCCTCACGGTTCTGATAAATAGCTCAAACACCTCCCTGGTTGGGAATACCAGCATCAGCGTACCGGCAGGACAGTCTCAAGCCACATTTACCTTGTCAACGCCTGTCGTTACAACCACCCAGACTGTAACCATTACGACGGCTCTCAATGGATCGACCCCTGCCGCGACACTCACTGTGCTCCCAATCGGTGTGAAGAGCGTTAGCCTTAGCCCCTCTCAGGTAGTTGGTTCGCTCAAGTCGACAGGCACGATAACGCTGCAGGCGCCAGCCCCCGCCGGAGGACTGCTCGTTACAATCGTGAGCAGCAACCCGCTCGTAGCCAATGCAACCGTGAAGAGCCTTATGATCCCTCAAGGCGCGGTAACGGGCAACTTCCCAATCGCGACGGCAGCGGTTGCGTCCCAGACGCTTGTGACGTTCACGGCAACGGCAAACGCCGTGGCCGCCTCGGCACCGCTTACAGTGCTTCCGATTGGCGTACAGCTGGTAACCGTCGTCCCGGGCACCATTAAGGGAGGAGCAAAGGCGAACGGGATGGTTACTCTGCAGGCTCAGGCCGCCCCGGGAAACATTGTGGTGACCCTCACCAGCAGTAATCCTTCGATTCTCACCGTACCTGCAACAGTAACCGTTACACGAGGCATGCTCAACGCATCGTTCCTGGTGAGTACTTCTGCGGTGAGTATCAACACAATAGTGACGATCACTGCGACGGTCAACAACACATCGCAATCAACAAAAGTAACGCTCACGCTGTAGGTCGTTAGATACCTGTCACTCACAGCAGGTGGAGAATATCACGTTGAATCTAGAATCGCTAGACAGAACAAAGCTGCTGCAGCGCATTGAGAGAACAGAGCAGCGTCAGAAATCGATCATTGCCCTTGTCGTGGCAGGCATGGTGGGTGGCATATTCCTTACTCATCGCACTCCCGCTATCTCGCAGACCCCCGGGCAGCTTCAGGCACAGATCAGTGAACTGCAAGCTCGGCTTGCTTTCCTGAGCACCACCGGCACCACGATGACGATATCGGGCGCCAACCTGGTGATCAATAACGGTTCCGGAAAAACTACCACTGCAAATGGGCTCGGCAATCTGACGATCGGTTACAACGAGCTCAGAAACGATACTCCGAATACGGATTCGCGAACGGGAAGTCACAATCTGATCCTCGGTTCTCAGAACTCCTTCTCGAGCTGGGGAGGCATTATTGCAGGCAGCGACAACACGATCCAGGGCACATTCGCGTGCGTTGAAGGTGGTTTTGGCAACACTGCAAGCGGCGCGTATGCGAATATTGGCGGCGGCTACCAGAACGTCGCATCAGCAAACTCAACCTATATTGGCGGTGGCGGCCAGAATACCGCGAGCGGCCCCGGCGCCTCGATTACGGGCGGCAACTCGAATAT
>CAIXIX010000042.1 GCA_903919615.1 uncultured Chthonomonas sp. | reverse complement strand
CACCAGTCACGCACCTTGGGAAGCTGAAATAGGCGATATAGCGGAACTCCTAGAGCCTTGGCAGTGGCGTCGTAGACCGCCATCTGAAGGCCTGCGCCAAGCGTGTCGTCCCCCAACAGGTCTCCAAGCCGCGCACCAATAGTCTTCTGTATCGCCTCGTCGGTCACGCGGCCCCACGTATAGTGCGGCAGCGTTTCGCCAAACCCCGATATATTATTAGAATCTGTGGTTAGGCGAATTACTTCCGATATGCGCCATTGCCATACTTCGCGTGCATTCCACTTTTCACAGCGCGGGGTAAATGGCACGTTGACGACGATGCGCTCAACGGATTTAACGCGTGGTACTGCTGCCATGGAGCCTCCAGGCATCAACAGTGAGTCGTGGGCAAACCTGCCAAAAATCAGGCTCGCATAGACTCGGGATCGATATCGTTGTTAAGGCAGAATTCGCGATAGGCTGCAGGAGCGATCTCAGAAGGTTTAATCTCACTGCGACCACCCCAGAACACATTTGTGTACGTTACCGGGATACCAAGCGATGCCAGGTGAGCATCCATGGCAGCCTTATGCAGCAGTAGAACCGTTCGATCAACACCGTGCGCGACGCCCATGATGTTAACGTTTTTAAACTCGGCTCCGCCTTCCCGCCAGTATGCGTGCGTCATGATCTCGAACCGGCCGATGTTGCGCCCAGCTTCAATCTCGCGGCCAGCGGGAACAGCCCAGTGGAAAAGCGCATTGTAACGGGTAACCCGCTCGTTGCCAGGCGTTGGCTTCACATGCTCAAGAAAAGTAGAGAAGCGGCCAATGACCTTTCGCTCGTGAAGTGATTCGGAGACGGCTACGAAAGTTTCAAAATCGACACCCGCTTCGCGAGCGCGTGCAGCCCAAAGGTCCGGGACAAACTCGTTGGGTTCAAACTCGCGCTTTAGCGCGACTAGAACCTGCCAGTCTAAATCGCTAAGCGTGACTATTTCCGGCATCACCTCATCGGCGAGGTCGTCGGCCATGGCCCCTATGGGCATGTTCTTTCTGCGGACGTGACCGACACCTAACGCGAAAAGGCGCTTTGCGGGCATCAATCGATGATGTTCGGCGCCGACCTTCTCCTGCAAAAAGGCCGCGTGCTTATTGATGGAGTAACCCTGCGGCACCTTTAGGGTTGTCCACAACCTGTAGTTGGAGCCAGGAGTGGTGCTGTCCGTGGTTCGAATAACTACGTGACCTGAGAATGGGTCTTGATCATACATGTAGCTGAACGCTGCATCTAACGATTCCGCTGGTATTTGCCAGGCCACCAGAGCGCCATCAGCGAGATTTGTCGCCATCAACGTCTGCCGCACACGTCGTATCGTCCCGGACCTCAGCATTGCCTGGATGCGCGATACAACGGTCTCTATGTCAATACCAGATTCTTGTGCAATTACGCCTATGGGGTCTCGCTGAAATCCCTGTATTCGATCTTCTGAGACGGAGAGAATGGCTGCGTTAATGGGGTCTACGATAGAGGTAGGCTCAGTCGGGATGGAGGATGAGCCGGTGTTTATGTTTGATGTAACCATGCACATATTGTACCTTAGGTCAAATAGAACAAAACCCGCACCATCCAGAAGTTGGATAGCGCGGGTATTGCCGTGACCGTTGGTAGGCCTGGATCAGTACATACCGCCCATGCCACCCATACCGCCGCCGCCGCCATGGTCATGGCCAGCGCTCGGTGGTGCTGGTGGTTGCGGTTTCTCTGCAACAAGCACTTCGGTCGTGAGAATAAGTCCCGCGATCGATGCGGCATTTTGCAGAGCAGTTCGAACGACCTTTGCCGGGTCAACAACTCCAGCAGCAATCAGGTCTTCGTAATTTCCCGTCGCAGCGTTGTAACCGCTGCCCTTCGGCATTGACTTAACCTGGTTGACAACGACGCTGCCTTCCTGACCGGCATTCTCGGCGATCTGTCTGCAGGGCTCTTCGAGAGCTCGCCGTACGATGTTGATGCCGACGAGGGTATCACCCGTCGCTTCAACGCCGTCAAGTGCAGATAGCGCGTTGATAAGCGCAACTCCTCCGCCAGGAACAATGCCTTCTTCAACTGCTGCGCGAGTAGCATGCATCGCATCGTCGATGCGTGCCTTCTTCTCTTTGAGCTCGGTTTCGGTAGCAGCGCCAACCTGAATAACGGCAACGCCGCCAGAGAGTTTGGCAAGCCGCTCCTGAAGCTTCTCGCGATCGTAGTCAGATTCTGTCTCGGTAATCAGCCTCTTGAGCTGCGCAATTCGCCCGGCAATTGCAGCGGGCTCGCCGTAACCATCGATAATCGTGGTGTCTTCTTTCGTGATCACGACGCGCTTTGCGCGCCCGAGATCTTCGATTGAAACGCTCTCCAGCTTCTGCCCGAGATCGTCAGTAAGGAAGTGTCCACCAGTGAGGATAGCAATATCCTCCAGCATGGCTTTCCGTCGATCGCCAAATCCAGGCGCCTTTACAGCAGCGCTATTGATGTTTCCACGGATCTTGTTGACAACCAGCGTTGCAAGGGCCTCGCCATCAACCTCTTCGGTAATGAAGAGAATAGGGCGCCCGGTCTTCGCGATCTTCTCCATCACAGGCACGAGGTCTGCGACGGCGCTGATCTTCTTCTCGTACAGCAGAATGTACGGCTCTTCGAGTACAGCCTCCATACGCTCCGTGTCGGTTACGAAGTAGGGGGAGATGTAGCCCTTATCGAACTGCATACCGTCGACAACTTCGAGCTGAGTGCTGGTGCCCTTGCTCTCTTCTACCGTAATAACTCCGTCTGCGGTAACTTTCTCCATCGCTTCGGAGATCAATTCGCCAATTTGTGGATCGTTTGCAGAGATGGTCGCGACCTGTGCAATCGCGGCTTTGCCCGCAACAGGCGTAGAGTTCGCCTTGATCTGGTCGACAATCGCTGCGACCGCCTTATCGATACCACGCTTGATAACGAGGGGCTTTGCACCTGCGGCAACGGATCGCAAGCCCTCTTTAACCATCGCCTGTGCAAGAACGGTGGCTGTTGTGGTGCCATCGCCTGCAATATCGTTGGTCTTGCTTGCTACTTCTCGAACGAGCTGCGCGCCCATGTTCTCAAACGGGTTCTCGACTTCGATTTCCTTGGCGATAGTAACACCGTCATTGATAATGCTTGGGCTGCCGTACTTCTTTTCCAGCACAACATTTCGACCACGAGGGCCAAGTGTCACTTTAACTGCATCTGCCAGGGTATTAACACCGCGCTCAAGCGCTCGCCGTGCTTCCTCATCAAATAGAAGGATTTTTGCTGCCATTAACGATGCTACTCCTTGATCGCCAGCACGTCATCCTGTCGTAGGATTACGTACTCGTCTGAACCGAGCTTTATCTCGGTGCCGCCGTACTTGGCGTAAATAACCTTGTCACCGGGCTTAACTTCGAGCGGGACAACCTTGCCATTGTCTAGGACTTTGCCAGTGCCTACAGCAACAACTTCGGCCTCCTGAGGCTTCTCTTGTGCGGAATCAGGCAGGAAAATGCCGCCGGCCGTCTTGGTCTCTGGCGTCAGCGCCTTTACCACCAGTCGATCGTTAAGTGGTTTAAGTGTGGCCATGTTACAACCTCCTTCAAAGTTTCTGTGAGACAGTGATCGTCATCAGGTGACGTCCGCCTTTGTTTGGCAACTTGATACGAGCAATTTCAGATTTTTCTGAATTAGCACTCCTTTGCTCCGAGCGCCAAAACCGGGATCAGTTTACTCCACATGCACGCTCAAATTCAAGGTGTTAGTGCAAAAAATACTGGTAGAGGTAGTATTATCCCTCACGAAAATGACGCAGATACAGCCTGCTCTTTCTCAAGTATACTGGCCAGAGTCGTTGCTTGAAACTTTCGCACCAAGGCATTCGTCCAGAAAGCTGTTAATGGCTCGGCAGGAGTTATCACGCCAACTCTGGAACTCTCATCAACCAACGGTTCCATTGTGAGGAAATGAGAGATACAGATGTCCAGGATAAAGCTCGGCGGCCCAAAGGACTTTTGGAACAGGCTTAAAAGCATCTCTGTTTCAGAAATCGCGCGCGAAGCGGATCGACCACTGAATATTGCTGTGGTCGGCGCCGAGTCGGATTGTTTTATGGCTATCGAGGCAATTCGAGCTAATCCAAGTAAAGAGGCTCGGTCTAACGCGATTGCTCCAGCAACAGCCATGATTCACTCGTTCTCTTCACCAGATGAGTTCCCAGCGATCGAGGCTGCATTCGATTTTATTATTGATGTTGGATTAAATCCTTCGGCGCCTTCTCATCATGGTACGACGTATCGTGCGGTTGAGCTTGGCGGGCTTGAGGCGACACTCGATAGAATTTACGACGATCGGCCCGACCTGATGCTCGCGCTCGCGCGAAATTTCCCACGATATCGGCCAAGAGCTTCCCAGGATACCATCCAGCAGACGGCAATGACGAATGCCGAGTTCTCACTCATCACTGGAGTTGCTTCTGCCTTTCCACTCTTTGAACTCGTTCTTCCTGCCAATGCGCTCAGTGACATCCTGGTATTGACAAAGAACCAGGTGATGATGGCTTTGAGGCTTGCTGCTATTTATGGCCTCGAAGTAAATTACAAAAGCCGGATGAAAGAGCTGACGCCAATCCTTGTAAATGCGTTCAGTTGGCGAGCCATCGCTCGGGAACTGGTTGGCGCAGTGCCGATGGTTGGCTTTGTGTTTCGAGCTATGATTTCATACGCGGGTACAGTTGCGGTTGGAAAAGCGGCTCAGTTGTACTATGAGTGCGGCGAGACGATTACGCGATCGCAGGCGCAGCGAATGTACCGCGAAGCCTACGCGGGCTCTCGCGAAAAAGTGAGAATGCTATCCGAACGGATTCGATCGACACGGCGAGCAATCCCGGCAGCAAGTGAAGGAGAT
>CAIXIX010000041.1 GCA_903919615.1 uncultured Chthonomonas sp. | reverse complement strand
TTTGGAGACACGCGCGGCCGCTTCGTCAACGAAAAGACAATTTGTAAGGGCCCATGGAACTCTGAGTACGAAAAGACGATGTGGCGCGCGCAGTTCGAAGTCGCTATCCCCATGATGCAGAAGGGGCTCCCTCTTGTTGTACTACAGCCGGGCCTCGTATATGGCCCGAGCGATACTGGGTATGTCCACTACCTCATCTACAATCACATCCGCAGAATGTTGAAAAATCCTCAAGATGGTTTGATTCGATCGTACCCTGCGGGAACGGGATACAGCTGGACCTATATTGATGATGTTGCGGATGCGCATATTGCGGCGATGCAGCATGGTAAGGTTGGCGAGACCTATATTCTCGCAGGTCCAGCGCACTCGGTAGCCAGTATGTTTGAGATGATTGAAAAAATTACCGGGCTTGCCAAACCACGATTTTGTATGAAGCCTGCAGTTCTTAAGATAAACTCAGCGTTTATGCAGATGATTGGAGCTTTCGTGCCGTTGTCCGAGCAGTTTTCCGCCGAGGCTATTCGTTCAATTGCCGGAACAACTTGCCTGGGTGGAAGCGACAAAGCAGCTGCTGAGCTCGGCTTTAGCGCGATTCCTCTATACCAGGGGCTGAAGCGTACGTTATACTATGAGATGTCGGAACTTGGCTTGATTATTCACGAGCAGGCCGATGGGGATATTGAGGTTGTGGAAGCCGAAGTCGACTCGCTGTAGCGCGCTTTCAGGATGGGAAGATCTACCGTGTCCGATACAGTTAAGTGCAAGGCATGCGGCGCTGACAATGATATAAGTTTTTCCATGTGTCAACAATGCCTCACACCGCTCACAGCCTACTCTGGGCAGGTTACGGGCGAGCACTATGAAGGTAAGCTCTCGCAACAGGTGAAGGCGCTCAAAGTGCGTCCTATCGCTGTTGGGGCAATGGTTGCTTTCCACATTGCCGTCGCCATTCTAATTCCGCTTCGAGTGTTTCTGGGTTTTCTGCCAGGAAAGACGTCAACGGATCCAGATCAGCTATACCAGGCGAGCCTATCGTCTGCCTTTCATTCCATAACTGCTTTCGTTGTGGGGCTTGTGATGATCCCTTTAGCAGGAGCCTTGGGATATCTTGCCTGGGCAACGTGGAAGCAGGTTACGTGGAGCTGGAATGCAGCGTTTGCATCGCTGGCTGTTGGCATAGTTGCGCTTGGAATGCAGTTTAAAGGACCATCGACGTCAGTACATGTCGTCGTATTCTGTTGCCTTGTGGCGACTTCAGCGCTGGGATTGGTGTGGCTGCAGCCAAAGACGAAAGCTTGGTACGGCCTTTAACCATGGAAGGGAGATTTGAATGGTATTTGAGGTGAACGATCTTACTGCGAAAGAGCAGTTGCTTATGGAGCTGGCGCAAAATGTTGATTCCTTGCCTACCCGAGTGCCTGCGCCTGGAACTCAGCCTGGCCTGGATAAGCTGAACGCTCTCGGCACACGAATCTGGTTGGACACGGGGAATCTTGAAGAGGCTTCGAAGCTATGGCATTCCGAAATGTCTGCCCTGACCACCAATAATACGCTGGCAAACCAGGTTGTGCAGACTGGCGTTATGGATTCTGTGATCGCAAATGCTGCTGCGCGTATCCGTGAGATCGAACCTGGCATATCCATCGAAGATCTTGTATTGGACGTCGTCTTTGTCGTCAATTGTCAGATAGCCCAGCGCCTCGTCGCGGCATTTGGAGTGCTCGTGAGTGTGGAGCTTCATCCTGCCGTTTCACAGAACATCGAGCAGACGGTTCGCTACGCGCAACGCTACTATGCGGTCAATCCTGATCACTTTATCGTTAAGATTCCGCTTACTCCAGAGGGCTACTGCGCCGTAGCGCGCGTTCGCGAGTTGGGAATTCCGATCAACTATACGCTCGGTTTCTCCGCCCGCCAGAACTATCTGGCGGCACTGCTATCGAAACCGAACTATGTCAACGTTTTTCTTGGGCGTCTCAATGCTGTTGTATCAGACAATCATCTTGGCGACGGCAAGAACGTCGGTGAGAAGGTGACCATTGCTTCGCAAGCAGCAATAAAGGAGCTTAGAGACGCGGATGCAAGTATTCCGACGCATCAGATCGCGGCTTCGATGCGTAATGCCGATCAGATGGTTTCGCTTGCAGGTGTAGATGTGTATACGGTGCCGCCAAAAGCCATGGCTGAGTTCTTTACTAAGGGATTAACACCTGAACAGATTGAACTTAAAACGGGCGTTGAGTATCCGGTTTCATTTGTGCCAGAAGCAGATGTAGCTGCATTCGAAAAGCTATGGACAATAGACGACACGTTCCGCACATTTGCAGCAGGCCTGGCCGCGAGAGGCGGTTCCAAGCTGACAGGAGATGACCTGCGCGACGCAGACCGAGCAGCAGGCACTGCACTTTTTAGTGGTTTCACACCGGAAGAGCAGGCGACCATCCGACAGGATGGTAAGATCCCACAGTTGGCGAAGTGGATTACGAGGGCGAGCATCGACGATCTCATGACAGAATCTGCGCTCCAGTCGTTTATCACCGACCAGAACGCATTTGACGATCATATCCGGAAGATGGTCGTAGGGTAGGGCGATTATCCACATCATTCTCTGTGACATCGATTATTCTCTCGTACGTTGTTGGCGCAGTCAGTTCCGAGATTGGCCGGACGTCGACGTAGAGCATGGTGACCTGATGGACGTCGATGCGGACGCATATGTTTCGCCTGCGAATAGCTTTGGCATGATGGATGGCGGGATAGATGCTGTTTTAGTTCAGCGATTTCCGCGAGTCGAGCGGCGTCTCCAATCTGTAATTGGCAATTTAGGTGGCATGTTGCCGGTTGGCGATGCAGTAGTAGTTGAAACCGGGGATACTGACGTGCCCTATATGATTGCTGCGCCAACGATGGAGGTCCCATCCTACGTTGGTGCCAGCAATAATGCATATCTGGCAATGCTGGCTCTTCTGAATGCGGTCGACAGATTTAACGCGGCGAACGACGACGTTGTCGAAACGGTTGCAATCCCGGGCCTCTGCACAGGCGTAGGCGCCATGTCGCCAGAAACCGCTGCGTTTCAGATGGCACAAGCCTATCGCGAGTGGTTGGGATCAGGTAGATGAAGTCTATGAGGGCAGTGAAGGAAACGCAATGAATAGGTAGGGTTGCTGCTTGCTGCGACCGAAAGTGCACAGCTCGCATGCCGCCTCCGTCGAACAAAGAAGAATCCCCGGTACCCATCATTTCGATGGAACCCCGGCGACTGAGAAATCATCCACATTTCGTCAGCAAACATGCGTAGGAGCTACTTGGGTTTTAGCGGGAGGCAAACGCCTTCATTTCTCGCCGCCTTCATCCGGCAAGCGAGTATTTAGCCGGCGAGGGCGATTAGCGATACCACACGCGGGTTTGATTTTGCTATAGCCCAAGATAGTGCCGTCTTTCCTCTGTTATCCGTTGCGTTTAGATCCGCACCTGCGTTGATGAGGGATTGTACAATATCGGAGCCTTGTCCGCCCGAAGGGCGTTTGTGCACAGACGGGTCGTTTACGGCCCGGAATCCAACATCGAAACTCTCATCCACCGCACCTCTCCTCCTCCCCATCGCGCCGCAGGCGCGATGGGGAGGAGGAGAACTCAGTTTGCCCATTGCACGAACCACGGCATGAAT
>CAIXIX010000040.1 GCA_903919615.1 uncultured Chthonomonas sp. | reverse complement strand
GGGGAATTTCTCGAGGGGTGGACGCCAGATTGCCCTGAAGCCCACGCCTGGCTGATAAACATGCGCGCCGATATCCATAGTAAGATGGTCGCGATGCTGCAATTGCTTGCAGAGACATTGGAAGCGAACGGTAACCTTGTGGCCGCGTTTGACATCCTTCGGCGTGCGCTGCAGTTCCAACCTTCGAACCGGGGCATACGGGAGTTGGCTTGGAAGCTTGCAGTTGAAACTAATCAGCAGAGCGTTATGCGTTTGATAGATCGGTCATCCAGTTTTCCCGATGCTGTATCGAAGTTCGAAAATCGCGGATTTAACACGGTGACACTACAGCAGGGCAGGGTCTTTCAAGCGCTGTTCGACATGGAATTTAGCTTGCTCGCGCCAGGCTTGCAAACCGCATTGTTGAATCTCTCTGTGTTTCCATCGCCGTTTCGTGCAGATATTGCAGAATCGGTATGCCGCACCTCCCGAACATCGCTCGATGCCCTGGCGCGCACTCCTTTTGTCAACAGTGACGCTGGTGTCTACTATTTGCCAAACATCGTGCGAGAGTGCGCGTGGAGGTTGGTTTCAGGCACCGTTCGGTCCAGGCTCCGCAAAAAACTTGCCGTGTTTTGTATGAATGCACTGCGTGCCGGGATAGCCCCGCCCGCGCCGCGCCCAGAACTACTGTCACCGTCCGACTATGCCAGGCCGTTGTTGAAATCGGCGCTGCAGTGGGTTCTTGAACAGACGCCAACACCTCAATCTGTCGACTTTATAAACATGCTCCGCTTTTACGGTTTTAATGCCCTGGCTCTCGACGGACTGACGGCAATTCGGCGAGTATCAAGAGATATCAGCTTGCCAACCAAAGTGCAACTTACGGCGTACCTAACTGCAGTGTACATCTTAATGGAGGCACAGTTGCACCGGGAAGCCGTTGAAGAACTGGAGATGGCAGTGCCACTTGTGGCCACACAGGAAGGGGCCGCATGGGGTTCAACTGTCTACTCTAGCCTTGTGATCAGCCGCCACTACGGCGGCGACTCGGAACAGGCAGCAGTCGATGGCCGGATGGCAGTAGCGCTTGCTCGAGAAACTGGCAACAGCCGGGCTGAAGCGCACGTTCATCGATTTATGGTAGAGGTACATCTTCACCTCGGCAATTTAGATATGGCACTGTCGTACTCTGATGAAGCTCTGCGGCTACTGCGCTTGTCGGGTGAAATTCCGGGTGAAATTGCTGATGCTCTCTACTGGAAGGCAAAGTGCTTGTTCCGGCTCGAGCGGATACCAGAGACGATTGAAGCCCTGGAAGGTGCCCTCCTGCTATGGCAAAACGAGGAGGACAAGACAGGAGTAGGTTTCTGTTTGCGGCTGCTAGGTCAAGTTCGAAGCAGCGAATATCGCTATTTCGAAGCTCGAGCACACCTGGAGCATGCGATCATTCTGCATTCTCAAACTGGAATCGAAGTAAACCGGATCGCTGCAGTTGAAGTGCTTGGCGATGTGCTCAAGGCGATGGGGCAACATTCGAAGGCGTCTGAGCTATATGGTGAGTGCTGCGGTTATTATGAAAAGGTGAACCGCCACGAGGACGCTGAGCGAAATGAGGTCAAAAAGTCCAATTGCCTGGATAATCTCGTGGCTGCTTCCGGACTACTTCCGGTTTGATCGATATGCACCAAATAGTATCAATGAAAAAGGAACCCACCAGATCAGATCATTTGTTAGTGAGACGTAGCCAAATTGCCACGGCAGTTCACCCTTAATGGCAGATATAACGAAGCCGATCGGGCCGAATAACTTACCCAGCAGCCCGACCAAGACAATGGGCCAGTGGCGAAAAGGGTCAGTCGCAGCGCAGGCATACCCGACGCCGTAGACGCCGACAATCATGCCAACACACTGCCACAACGACGGGTAGTTCGGTGCCGGCATATGGAGCCACTGAAATAAGGCGAGGGGAAACCGTGCTGTGAAGGCGCCCCATAAGATATTGTAGATCGCCGCAGTATAAAGCAATCGCGACATCCATCGCGGAGCTGAGATATATCTGTCACCCATTGTTTCGGATTCCTATTGCACATAAACACATCCTCAGTAATTTGATAGGTACTGGACGCATCGACACGACATCAGGACGATCGAAGAGGAGAATCTTATGTACGTTACAATTACTTATTCAACCGGACCGCAGTGGCTTCCAAATACGCCTTTGCTGGAGCAGTCTCGCCACGCCCTGCGCGCCCTTGCCAGCCACCGCACCTTTCTTGCTCGTCTGATGGATAACGGCAAACTCATCCTTGGTGGACCTTATACAGATGGTACCGGCGGAATGGCGCTGCTGGAAGTTAAGGATAAGGACGAAGCTGAAAAGATCCTGGCGGAAGACCCAGCGATCGCGAGTGGAGTGTTTATAGGTGAGTTCCACCAGTTCGTGAAAGAGTTTTCTCGATCAAAGTGCTGACACGGCGGCGAATCCGCGGATTTGCATAATACTATTGGCGGCTCACCATTCGCCAACTCAATAGTCTGCACGGCAACTACAGCGGGTTCGTCGTGGACCACGACACATACACAGGCGCCTCGCCTATATCTAGAAGTGCGCTATGCTGTTTCATCGCGATATGATGTGTTTTGCCCATCATATCCGCAACGTCAACGCTTGAGCTGGATGTGTTCAGCTTAACCTGCTGCCTTCCTATTGGCGACCATATCGCAGTTACGATTTGATTGCCGCGGCGGAACCGGTACTCCCACACACCAGTCGCTCGTGAACTGAAGTCCCCAGCCGGTTGCGCGCCTTCGAGCATGTTCACGCACACAGCCATGGCGCTAACCATCGGCTTTGGGCACCCGCGCTTCGTGGCCCACGGGCCCGACAGGCTGTCGACGTCCAGATTGAACTGGAAACCCCAGTACCCTGTGCGATCATAGTCGATGCCATAAAACGGCAGGAATGCGCGCACTCCTTCGCCCTTAAGAATTATGGACGTACGCACCATTCTCTCCGCCTGGGAACGGTACACCAACTCCGTGCCAACGATACCTGGCTCGCCAGCCTCCGTGACATAAATCGGCAATGACTTCCCGTGGTGGTATTTGAGAATGAGCTGGTTGAGCTTTCTGATTCGCCCTGGCAGGTCATCCGCCTCAGGAGTTAGTGTGCTCTCGCAATAGGCATGGGTCTCAATTCCGTCAACCCAATCCAGAACTCCTGCTTTAAACTGATCTTCGAACCATTCTGGTCTTATGATGGAAGAGCAAGGGCCAATTAAAAGGCCGGCGGGATCCTCAGAGCGAACCACTTCACTTAACCTTTTGTAGGCTTCCGTTACATCGGCGGGCGCGTAGGCCGGCTTTTGCTGCCCGTAGATCTCATTGTTTAGGTCGACTTCCCATAGTCCGCCATACAGCCTATGGGTCATATGCGGGTACGTGTGTCTGTTCACCTTAACGGTGTCGCGCAAGAGCGCAAGCGCGTCCGGCCAGCGTGAGCCGGGAGCGGTTCCATCGGCAGTTTTTGCCCAGTTCGGTACGGAACTGTTTATATTGAAGACAAAGGGCTGAATGTGAATGTGATTCGAAGGTTCCGGCGGATCGGCCAGCGCCTTTGCAGCCCAGGGCGCTACCCCATCAGGTCTATTCGGCCTGGTGGGCTCAACATACACCCATGCCGAATAGTTGAGGCCCCATGTCATCCCAAGAAGGTCGCCAAGTCCAAGGAAATCGCCATGCAGTCCAAAGAAAGCGGCTTCGCCCAGTCTTCTTGATCTATCAGTATTCTCGGCGATGGTGTTCGGCAAGACACAAAAAGTACCCTGGCCATCCGGTACGGTTCCTTCAGCTCGGATGACAGAATAGGGTGCCAGGTCTTTTCCATCGGCGCCAGTCCAGAAGGCGCGCGTCTCATAATAGCCCGGTCGATAGGCTGCGGCTGGAACCGAGTAAATGGATGCTCCCGTTACGGGTATCCAGCCTTGCGTCGCGACCTTGCCGTCATAGTCGCGTACCTCATAACGGAAGCCCCGCGCAGTGGTAGTCCCACCCGGGGCAAAGTAGAAGCCGACCGGATCGATTCGCTGGAACAGGTTGTTGCCTGGATGATTTGTGTGGAAATCCAGCCATCCTGGCAGGCGCCCGCGATGGTAAACCGTTACGCGATCGAACAGAAGCGAAGTTCCTGCGGAACTGGTGGCGAAGGAGATCGCGCGCAGGCTTCGCGCTTTCTCTAGGGTCAGCGGTTCGTTCTTGGCTGATTTGAATCTTTCGAATGGAAGCACCCACTCGAAAAGCCGCTCTCGCGGAAATACGCAAGAATCGAGGACTAACGAGTACGTTTCACCTGAACCGGTTGTAACGGTCGGCGAGATCCACCACTGTGCCTCCTGCAGCGAGCCCAGCACAATGCGAAGGCCATCGGCGCTCGGCGGCAGAACGGGCATCGTGAGCTTTGTGTTTTCTAATAAGAACCAGGTATGGCTGCCAACTCGGTCTCGCGGGTCTACAACCCTGGCTTCCGCCGCAAGCACCGGTACGTTCGAACCCGGTAATCGTATGCCAGGCATTAGCGTATAGTGGACATTCTGGCCGCAGCGAGCGGTCCACTCGCCCGCTGGATCGGTTCCAAATCGGACAACGGTTGCGACGTCTATAGCAGGACCCAGCACAACGGGTTTGGGTTCTGTTTGTGAACCGATGCTCCGCGCAACACCTGAAGAAATCAGGCTGACCGTAATCGCAAGGATTGTTAGACATCTCATGCTCGGATTATACTTGATGGGGAATTGGTCGAGAGTGAGCTTGAGCTATGATGCTTGGAACTTGCCTATAAATGCAGAAAAGAGCCCCATGGGTCCTGCTGAGCTGTGAAGGCTAGCATTCGTAGACCCATAGGACTCTTTTGTGACTCTTAACTTAGCTGGCGTGGATTACGCGTCGTCGCGAGGGCTTATTTACCCTTTTTCCCTTTTGACTTCTTCGATTTCTTGTCGGACTTCTTATCAGATTTCTTGCTCATCTTCGAATCCTCCCCAAGGTCACGCTGTACCGTTCTGTATGATCGGTATTGGTTAATACGTATGAAAAGCAAAAATGGTTTCACGAAAGCAAAATATTTATGCTTTTTTATGGACTATTTTAGAAGAATTGGAAAATCAGGTTATATTGTCGTAGTTCAAATCGCTTTTAATGGCTTCTTTCCAGTAGTTGTCTAAGTTGGTCGATGCGATTGTGCTAGAATGCTTTTATTAATACGCAGGACCTGATCCCGATTGCAGTGGAGATAACTGTGCGCGAATCTGTAAAGCAACATAATGAGGCTGATGCCTTGGCTGCACCGGTAAGTACTGTTCACGGCCTCCTCTTTAGGGCGAAGAACAGCACAGAGGCAAGACCATTTGACAGCATTCCCGACCTGGGGCGGACAATCGCACGCCTGCCCGAAGGGAGTTACGCGGGCAAGGAGAGCGTTGTAACCTCATTTTTGCGGCAAGTATTCAACGGCGTCCGGCCGTGTCCCAATGATTATCTTAGAGCGATTATTGCCGCAACCCGTCTGCGGGTAGAGGAGCGCTCGATTACTGCGGACGTGGATACGCTAATTGTCAGCATTGAAAAGGGAATACCGGCATTAAAGAAGCGTCGTGAACGCCGACTACGAGAAAAGCACCGATCCAGATCTGCAAAGCCTTTCGGCCCCGCCGATGTTCGCTTCATCGTTAACCCTCCGCTTAGCGTTTACTCCTTCGCCTCATCCGGATGTAAGCGCCTTTCTCTAATGATCGCCGAGAGCTTGGTGGCAGATGCAAATGATGGAACAGTTGCAACAGTTTACAAGATCTGTGTGCCGGCTGAAACAGACGCTGTAGATCTATGGCGATTGATCTTCGATGAACTTACCGGAAAGACGGCGGATCCAGGGGGGAGCGAAGTCCTTGATGCGAGCGGAGCAGTAAGTCGGATCCAGACCGCGGATTCTAAAGGACATTTGCAGGTCTACCTGATACCGTATTACCTCTGTCTGGCATCTGCGATGATTGAGAATCCGGATAGCAGAGATGACTGCTCTGGTGTGACCCTGCATCTCGATAAGGGCGGCCAGACAAAACTCAGCGAGATCAGGGAGCGGAACATCGGATACTGGCGGCAAATGTACTACGAGCTCGAAAATGGCGTTTTTGGCGTATATCGGCGTCTCGAGTTCGCAAATTACCTGAACCTTATCGTGCGGTAACCGCTTCATCTTCCATCTATCCGTTGCCCACTTTCGTCCAAACCCGTGCCAGACTCTTTCTTGATCTGCACCGAAAATCGTGAGCAGCCAAATATCGGGTTACACTCCGGACCGATGCAGGTGTGGCAATCCGCATTTATGAGAACGAGAAGGGTGTATTTTGCGATGAGGAAAGCGGTCGCGTCACTCTTGCTGCGAGGTCGATTCGATTACCGCGCTTCGAAAAACTCCCGAACGCTGAGTTGTTACGGATGCTTCATCATGAAGTGTTGATCAATATCGTTAACGGTAAACCTCTTCCAAATCTCTGGGTGTATACAAAACCGTGGTACAGGGACGGCGCAATGATGATGATGGTTCTCGAGAAGACTGGTAACACGCACCTGCTAAAACACTGGGTGATGAACCTGAGAGATCCGTTCGACGAAAACAATGGTGGCGATAAAGAGCCGGATAATTTAGGGCAGGCACTGTATCTCATCGCATGTGTTTCGAACGCATCGCATCCACTCGTAACGGCTGTTTTGCAGATCCTTCCAAGCCTTCAGCAAGATACACACCTCAATGGACATACGGATGGTGGATACCATAGTGTCTACCAGACCAAATGGCTTAAATTAGGCCTCAAACGACTGAAAATCAAAGACGAATTCGAAATACCCTCGGTCGCGGACTCATACTCCTCGCTATTCTGGACGGATTATCGCGAGCACCACGTTGCACACGGTCGGTTCGACGATGCGACCGGAGAACTATACCCATACTTGAATTGGGCCGAGGCACATTTTTACAACGATAAGGCGCCGATGGCTGTTGACGTACGCCAGTACCCGCAATCATGGGAAGCACAAGCGAGCCAGGCCGACTATTCGAAGATGGCTGTACTTTCCAGGGAGTTCGTCGACCTCAGGCTGGCAGCGCCGCACTCGTGGCACGCCGCAGAAATGTTCCTCTACTACCTAGATCGCATGCCACGGCGCGCGTGAGCTGCAATCGGCGCGACTACCGGTCTCGATCTGGTGTCTCGCTTTTATCGTACAGTGCAGCAGGGAAGGGCGTGTTTGGCTTTCGGCTGTACCAGTCTGCCCTGGCGATAATGTTTGCGTTGGCCAGATCTGGCGCGCTGTAGTCCTGCGCGGCCGAGAGCTTTGCAAGCTTCAAAGGTTCTCCGCGCAGTTGGGCCTTCGGCCGGTTTATCTGGTCGAGCGGGATTCGGTTTGGCAACAGTTTATACGCAGAGAAGTCCGGCGTAGCTGTAAAGCACGCGAAGAGTGGCCTTGCGGACCGGTCGAAACGCGTCATTGCGGGGAGCCCAAGCACTAGCTCCATAGTTCGAAGCAGACTTGTGTGGTTGTAGTTCTCGCTTACTACAACATGACGGCGCGTGTAGGGCGAGACGCAGAAAGCTGCGGTTCGATGCCCGTCAACATGGTCGACAGCCGCCTGGGAATCGTCTTCGATTACCAGAATAAGCGTGTCTTTCCAGTATCGTGAGTGGGAAATGGCATCTACTACTCGCCCGAGGGCCAGGTCGTTATCGGCCACCTGCGACGCAGGCGTCGGCATTCCAGGTGCGGTGCCGCTGGTATGGTCGCAGATAAGAGTGAGTATATTCAGGGCTGGAAACGAATCTTTAGTGGGATCGTCGCCATCATTCGCAGCGTAGGAAGCAAAATCTTCCAGAAACTGGTCTGCGCGAAACTGATCCGAAACGATCAATGGAAAGCCGATCGCCTTTGGGTGCAGCAGAGGCGCCAGCGCTTTGCAGTCTGTGGCGGCAGAGATCTTGAACTTTCCTGTCTTCTCATTCCTATCTTTAAATAGGTTGAGCCAGGATGTCTGAATGCCCTTTTCAACTCCAGTTGACTGGATTGTCGCGTGGTTTACGAACTCCCCGTAGTCGCGCACTGCGAGTTTCTTTCGCAGCGCAGCGGTCCATAGGAACCCGTTCGGAGAGTAGGTAAGCGGGTCCCCGCCGTCGTAGGGGTAGCTTCTTACGTTGGCATCATAGTTCTGCTCGGTGTAGTTGTTTGCCACCGCCTCATCACACCATTGATGCCCGTCTGCGGAGTTTGTGCCGCTGGTGTAGGTGTTATCGAGGAGAACAAACTCTCTGGCTAATTGATGATGGTTCGGGCACACGTTTTCTCCATACAGATTGAGTTTTGCGTCTCCGTTCCCTTCGCGCATATCTCCCAAGAGCGAATCGTAGGTCTGGTTCTCCTTAATAATATAAACCACGTGCTTGAATACGGACGCCTCTCCCACGCGCTCTGGCACCGGTACGGCCCGTTGTCCGGCCCTTTCTTCCGGTTCTATGCCCCATCTGTTATTGATGGCCACCTCATGGCTGCGAGCAGAAAGATCCCGCCAGTCGCCCGGCGCAACAAACTGAACGGTTCCAACGCTGTTGTGTACGTAGTAGCTATTCGTCTTGGGGTCGAGCGTGCGTGGACCAATACCCTTCGCGCTGCCGATATAAATCCTCCCATGGCGCTGTGCCACTGATAGAGGATACCAACCGGCCGGAATGCGCCCGATTACTGCAGGGGATTTTCCAAGTTTGACCACGGCAACGGCGTTCTCGCCGCCGCACGCGACAAACAGCGTTTTCTCGTCATCCGAAAGGGCAATTGAGTCAGGGATTTGGCCAAAGCCTTTGTCCTCATCAGGAGTTAACGTAATCGTGGTTTTGCGTTGAAGTGTGCGCGTATCGAACAGCTCAATATCGTCACTGTCAGCGCAAGCAACATAGAGCGCTTTATCGTTTCGATCGAGCGCTAAACTTGAGGGGTGTTTTCCGCAATCCAGCTCTACGGTCGCATCGGCTGGCGCAGCCGAGTGATCGGGCCCTACATCGACCACCGATATCGTTCCGTGCTGCGCTGCATCCGTCTCTGGATCCACCGTTACCAATGTGCCGGATGAGGGTTCAATTACGCCGTCCCCATCTGCATCTGTGGCCCTCGGCGCACCAGAGGCTCGCTGCACGAGTCTGCCTCCACGATTGGCGACAAACAGCCGTTGGCCGTCATGGCTCAGGAGAATCGAGTAGGGCGACACGCCAACGCTTATCGTTCGTATGGCGCTGCCATCAGGCAGATTCACGGCTACGACCGCATTTCTTCGGCTCAATGCTGCGTAAAGTCGTTTGCCGTCGCGCGATATTGCCAGGCCCAGCGGGTTCGAGTCCCCGCCTTCTTTGCCTCCAACATGAATATCCGGCTCGGGAGACCAGGCGCTCCCGTCAGATCCGAGCTTCGAGAACCGAGCAATCGTTCCACCTGTGCAAGAGGCATAGATGTGTTTGCCGTCTTGCGACCAGGCCAATCCCATCGCGGCTGGCTCTCGACTCGCGAAATCCAGAAATCCAGCCGGCTTACCGTTTTGTGCATTGTATAGCAGCACTGCATGCGGCGTGTGGTTGTTGAGCACGGCCAGCGTCTTACCATCGGGAGAGAGAGCGATCTCTTTCGGGCGTCCACCCGTCGTTTCTTGAACAATTCCGATGGGCGATACCGTCTGGTTCGTTGTAACCAATATCTTGCCGTCCGGCAGTTTTCCAGGTGTAACGGTCGGTGTTTTATCTTGCGCGCCGCTGTGCGTCATTACGCGGGCGGCGAGCAATACAACGGGGAGCAAAAGCAACAGACGGATTGGTTTCACGAGTTCACCTCCGGCCAATATTGCGTCATAAGAAGCGACGAGTCCTGCGGTGCAGAGCAATCATGGTAAAGCAGACCGGGTACGTAGGTCCCGGTCCGCAGCGAAATTCATGTTGTTGAAACCTTCGGTATTAGTGAGGTTGGGGGTTAGAATGAGCACGAAAGAAGTTGCCCAGTTTCTTAATATCACCTGGTTTGAATGCTGGCGCAGTTTTCTTAAGTAGTTCCAGAAATCCAGTTATTTCTTGCTCTGTTTGAGGGTAGCCTGCATTATCGGGAATGCTGGCGCTCGTGCCACGATAGCTGTCACCTAGTTTCTTGCCCATGGGGCTTAAAATTACGTAATACGGAACGTCCTGCTCTGCCGCTCCCCGGAGGCTTGCCATCAGCGTGTCCCAGCCGGGGTTCTCATCCTTCTCCCTTTCTCCCCGCTCTCTGATGTCGACAGCTGCGATTACGTAACTTGCACGAAATTTGGGGCCATACGTCGGATCATCCAGCAGCTTGTCCAACTGACGGCACCAGGGGCACCAGGAGGCATGGAAGTAGACGAAGACATTCTTCTTCTCATGGTGCGCCTGGGCTTTTGCCCGCGCAACGATATCCTGGGCATTGTCTGCATCTGCATAGGCAGCAGGCACGGCAGAAGTAATGGCTAATCCGATGAGCAATGCATGCGCCAGGCGCACTGTTGCGACATAGATGTGATTGGTCATGGTGGAAAACCCTTTCATCAGGCTGAGAGAGTGGACAAACTCCGGATCCGCGCATCGATACCTTCGTTACAAAATATCTGCTCAGCTCCGCAATAGGACATAAAGGTTCGCAATGCGCTTTCAAGCTCAACGAAAAAATCCGCTCCGGGGAGTTCCTCTTCAAAGTGCCAGCGCTTCACCTCAAGCGTGCCTTTTCGGCACCAGAACTCGGCGCGGGCGACAAGCCGATCTCGAAACAGAACCGGCAGCACGTAGTAACCCCAACGTCGCTTCGCTTCCGGCACATAGACTTCCCAGATGTAATCGAAGCCAAAGAGATGTGCGATCATCTTACGATCCCACATAAATTGATCGAGGGGCGCAATGAACCGCACGCCGGGATCGAGCAGCGGCTGATCCAATAGCGCAAGAAAATCGGGCGTTGCGTGAGCGGTAACACCTTCAACATCTACTGGAACGATCTCTCCGCGCTCAATGAGCGCGGACATAGCGCTTCGCTTCTCGTATCCCAGCACAGGGCCCGACCAGACCTCGCCAGGCGCGGCTGGCCTCAATACTCCCATGGCGCGGTGCCTCTCCAGCACAAGCTCACGTACGGCGTCTTTAGCATCTAAACGTGGATGGTTTAGCAGATGGGCCGACAGAACGCGAGCGGTGAGGTCGTACACATGCTGACCGTTCTTCCGGCCCGTGGTCATGATTATCCCGGAGTGCCAGAGAGCACGCAGGACCTGCTTGGTGACGCTCGGCCCAAACCAGGAGATCTTCCACTCCTCTTTGCGCTGCTGAAACTCGCACTCCTTCGGCATCAACGGTCCACGATCTTCAAGCTCTTTCAGGATCAGATCGACTGCCTCCTTATGATCCTCGAAGATCTTCTTCTCAAACATGCGTCTGTGAACCGTATGGATATGTCGCCGCAAGGGCCATCCCTCAACAGGTACCAACGAGGCCATCTTGTCCCAGCCATCGTAGATCTGGCGATCCTCATAGGCGGTCTTTTGCCAGTCGTTGACCTTATAGTCTGGCAAGCGGGCTTGCAGCACCAGGTCGTGGTTGCATCCTACTGGTGCGAGTGGATCAAATTGGATACTGCGGAGGCGGTCGAATACCTCCACCTGCCCCGAATAGGGAGCAAAATGGTGCCGAATGAGCGCGCGGCAAACGTCTGGTTTCGTTAGCTTGAGTGCGGACATGATAGGGATTAGGATACCAGCTAACGACTATAGGATGCTGCCATTCCATCTCCGCCAACCCATACATGCTTACCTTCTATATGCGCAAACGTTGGCGAAATTGGGGCGAAACCATGAGGTCGGCCGGGTATCGCTACTGCTGCCCATTGCGCAGCGCCTCTCTCAAGCCTGAACACGCCTTCGTTAGCTGCCAGCATTGCACCGTCACGCGTCACGGTGATACTCTGCGCTGTAAGCGGCGTGCGGTCCGCTGGGAATACTGGCTCAAGGGTATCCGTCCGCTTTGCGTACCGGTACAGGGGAGCGGCGCCAGGGGATTGCGGAACTGCGAGCCGCGAATTCATCGGAAAGCCCGGCACAATCCACACATCGTCGCCATCCGGCACAATCTGCCGAACGGCAAGTTCTGGTTTCCCCGCTCCTTCCGACACAGCGTCCCATCGCGTCATGGAACGGTTGAGGTGGTAAGCGTGTCCTCCTGCAACAACCCAGCAGGATCCGGGAGTTGCGATAACGTCGCCATAGCTCTGCGGCGCACCCTCTTCGGGCTTCCAGAGATTCCACGTGTGTTTCAGCGTGTCAAATCGGGCGTAGCAAATGGTTGAACCTTTTGTGAGCGTGAGCCAGACCGATTCTGCGTCGCCAGCCCGGATTTGGGCCTGCATCTCTGTTGTCGTTGCCGCTATACCAGGAGACTGCTCCGTCTTACCCGAGCCCAAGTTATAGCGCCAGACGCCTGACGGTGTGCCGAATGAGACAGTGTGGTCAAACACATCTGCGCTCCTCTCGGGAAATATGCCCGTAAGGTACGGGGATGAAATCTCATTCCACTTTCCCGTTGAGGTGGTGAGACGATACAGGTGGTTCAACCCCTGGATCCAGGCGTGATCGCCGTCGACGCATACCAGGTTCGCGAAGTAGACATATTGCATGGCCTCGCCGGCAGGCAGCGGAGGCAGTATCTGCCAGGTTCGCTTTTTGAGGTCGTATCCAATGGCAGAGGAGTGTCGTGATTGTGATGGCAGCCAGCAGACACCGTTGTTTACGTAAGCGCGGATAACACCACCAGGCAGCGAGTAAGGAAGCTGCGCCTCGGTTGGCTTCGTCCATAGTTGCGTCTTCATGTTCAACCCGATCAGCGGCTTGTGATCGGCCGGAAATGGCGCATTTGAGCTAAACCAGACGATCCCACCGCCCATCGATACCGGTATCATCGTGCTGCGAATCTTTTCAACATCACCTGGGAAGCGTGGAATAACCACTGGCTCGAAATCCGCGGAATGCTGCGGGTCCACACGGTATAGCTTATCGGGAGCTGTACGAACCAGTGCCGTATTTCCATCTACACCAAGAAGACCGTGCTGGGGTGCATAACCGCTATTCGGGTGCGAAACGGTCTGAAGTGAATGCGTTACGGTGTTGTAGTGAATAACTTTTTCGCCGCAGCAGATCCAAAGTGACACTCCGTCACCCAGCATCGAGCTGTTCTGCTTGAAGGGCGCTTTGACGGTTTTTAGCTCGGCAATTACTGCCGGGATTGGCTCGACAACTCTGCGCGACCTGTTCCAAACCATCAGGCGAGGATCGCTCTGTTCTAAAAGAAAGTAGGTACGGTCGCCGAATGTAATCGGGCATGCGGCGTTATCGTGGACTGTAAACATTTCATTTGGAACGGAATAGTATTCAGCCTGTTTGCCGACCGTGTGAATAAGGAACTGACCTTGTCGCTCCGGGCTCGAAACATATCCGTACTGCCATCCCGATTGCCACGCATAGTTGTTTTTTACGCGGATCGAAGCCTGTGCGGCCTGTTCGTGTTCGTCTGACGGGCAGACCCATCCAGGGAACATTTTGGGCATAATCAATGGCGCGAGCCCACCGCCTCCCGTATTGCTGTTGGCGAGGACAATTGGGGGGATACGCTGGTATTCTGCGCTCGCCCGAGATTCCGTAGCTGGCGCTTCGATCTGTTTGATCGAGCCAGACGCAGGATCGATGCATGTGACGGGCGGCAGGTTGGGCCACTGCGCGTGCATGCTAAACGTGGGGTGGGTGATCCAGATCTTCCCATCGGTATAAACCATGTCCTCAGGGGGCCAGTTGGATGGGACTCCCTTACGAATATCCATGGACTGCGCTAGAATCGTTTGAACCGCACGGTCACCAACAAAATGCATCACGTTGTAGACGCTTATCCGTGGCGTGGTGATGTCCATTGGATTCGGAGGTGGCATAATCGGAGACGTTAATGCCCAGAGACTTCCATTTTCAGCCTTCGCCAGGCGCGCAACCCCATCACGTTCTAATATCTGCGACCATAGATTCGCCTTCGCATCTAGCCGATACAGGCCAGATGTTGCGCCTACCCATACCGAGTTCGCGTTCACCTTTAATGCGCTGATAGAATCTGTCTTTTCTGATATAGGTACATGTTCGATATGAGCCGTGGCATCTGAGAGGCGAAACACGAGCACACTGCGGCTTACAGAACCCGCTGTCACCGGAGAGATGGCGGCAATCTCCCCGCTGGCATCGAACAGGTACTTTTGCGGCCGACCGTAGACCTGTAACAAGGCTTTCGGAGGATACAGGTCTTCCGCGGGGTGGTCTGATCTGACGCTCCATCGGTGTGTGCCCGAATCGTAGATGCAGAGCGCAAATCGCGGCGTTTCACCCTCCGACATGGCCGCACACAACAGCTTTGACCCTGCGTGCGCTACGCCAACAATCCGCTGATATGGCAGCCCGTCCAGAGTGGTGTAGTGCCGTACCGATTGGCCCTTAAGATCCAGACACTTCAAACCTGCATTGGTTGCCAGCCAGGTCTCACCGGGCAGAAAGAGGGATGCGTTAATCTGGTTCACACCGCTGCTGTACCAGTTCACTGAGCCGCTTGAGGCGAGGATAGCGTTCCCATTGGTGAAACCTGACATATAAAGGAGTGATGTCGACTCACTGCCTGTGCTTGCGGGAGGAAAAGGGTGTATTGCAGATCTGTAGCCGACATCCTGCGCGCTGATACCGTTACAAAGAGCAAATGCAATGCAGGCAATGCCCGCGACTGCAATGGCGCGTGATCTATTCATAGGTGCCTCTCCTATAGCGACCTCACCAGGTCAGGCTGCAAACAGAGCTGATTGTAGTTTAGACGAGTATTGAGATCAAAACGTGACAGTATTAATAGTTACAGATTGCGGTAATATTGCATCAAGAGATCGGTAATCGGGTCATGGGGTAAAGAGGTAATCGGTGCAAACGTTCAAACTTTCTAAATCTGCACGTAACCAGTGGTTGGTGTTTCCTGCGTTCTTCGCGATAGCCCTGTTGCGCAGCGCAGGCAGCTTGTGGGCACGTTTCGAAAATCACACGCTGGGTTCGTCTGGGCTGCTTCCCATGTTTGGCATTGTGGTGCTCGCGTTAGTGATCGCCAGCGTCATCTTTTATCTTTCGGTTCAGGTTGAGTATTTGGTGGATGATTCTGAAATCGTGCGAAAGACGAAGTTCAATGAGCTGCGTATGACGTGGCGCGAAGTCGAGCGGATCGAGGGCGGTAGCACTTCATTTGCCACCGTCACGCTGATCGATCATCGCGGCAGAAAGCTTCCAATCAGCTTTGCAAACCTGGAGAACCGGGGACAAGGTCTCCGAACGATTGTGGACACGCAACTCGAACGGCTGTTGACCCGTCGGCAGGAGGAGTTCAAACTTCAAGTACGGCAACAGGGCGCACCGAGCAGTTCTGCAGGCTGGGTGCTGTGTGGCATCGGTGGTATTTTCATTGTGATGAGCCTTGCGCTCATCGTCATGCAGCCAATGCCGGGTTCGCCAATAATTGGCGGACTGATAATGCTTTTCGGTGGGCTGATAAGTTTTCTGGGGATTTACACCGGATCTAGAAAGATACTGGTGACCGATGATGAGGTCTGCGCAAAATGGGCATTTGGAGAAACACGAATGCGCTTTTCGGAGATCGAGTCGGCATACCGTTACGAGGCAAGCAATAATAACGGTCCGTATGAACTCCTAACGGTTCGCGGCGGCAAGAAGAAGATCGTGCTTGGCTCATCTAGTTTGAGCGACTACGGGTTGGTTAGGGACAGGATCCTTGCCCTTGTACCAGAAACGGCGCTAGCGTCCGGCGGGGCCGATAGGGAGAAGCTGCTCGCAGGGCAGGTCAAGCAGGTTGCGGTTATTGTAACGGTCTGTTGTTCGTTCTTTTTTATAGGTGGGCTTGCTGTCGCGAAAGATGTCAATAGCAAGATACAGTTCGCGAGATCTTTGCAGCAGCGTGGAATACGCGTTATGGCGACAGTAACTGGCGACTCTTGCAACTGTGAAAGTGAGAGGCTAACGGCTATTCGGTTTGATTATGAGGTCGATGGTCAGAGGTATGAATCGTTAAACAAAACAAATGCCCAAACTTTAGGTATCAAGATCAACGATAAAGTGCCCGCGTTCTATCTACCTGAGAACCCCGGCAGAGCGCTGCTGGAGCCAAGGCTGGACTGGCATCCGTTGCTGCTAGACAATGCCTTCCTTTTGGCAATAGCCTTTGCAACACCCTTATTGATCCCGATTGCAATCAAGGGTGCACGCAACTCCATGAAGCAGCAGCCTCCTCAGTGACTCGCACAGGATCAGCGTCTGGTAGTTGCGCCGTTTGCTGCGCATGGATTTGCTTTACTTAACATTCCTCTAAAGCCGCAGAAAAGACGAGGCGCTCGCAAAGACGCCAAGCTGCAAAGAATGCATTTAGCCGCAAAAAGACGCAGAAGGCGCGAAATATGGGATTAGACGCCTACCGGATGCGAGCGATGTGCAAACTGAGAAAGTATCAGAAGAGACTCACGCAAAGTGTCCCAACGGGCCGGCCCGACCCCGTGGGTGATGAACACGAGTCGTCGGCCAATATCTCCCTCTCCTCCGAGCTTGCCAGGGAAACGGGAGAGGGGCGGGGAGAGGTGTGTTGCACCGAAAGCAGATAGTGGTGCTGTCCAATCAAAACACGCGCACGTCGCTCCCATCGAACAGAGATCCGCTTCCGCCCTCGCCATTCCGACAAGAGCCTCAGGCAATTGAGAACTCAGGCGACGTGGGACATCGCAGCGAGCTGTTTCTTGACCAATTGACTTTGCTAAGATTCTCATTACGTTGCTTCCATTTGGTGAACTGTTTGTGCTATCTATAGCAATATATGGCTGCAAGAGCAATTTTATGCACGAATATTCAATACTACCTATTAAACCATTGACAACACTTCTTAATCGGTGTAGACTTCCGAACAGAGCTTTGGTCTGACGTAAGAGCAGACCATCATATCATTTCCTGTTGCCGTAACGAAGAGTGACGATCGTCCAGCAGAAATCTATCTGGAACATCACGAGTGACTAGTCGTAACAGAGGCCGGAAGCCGCGTATTGCCCCGTAACTATTCGGTTGGCATGCGGCTTTCCGGTCTCTTTTGCTTTGGAATGAAAACCGATCTCAAGGGGTGAGATTGTTATGTCTGCGCACAGTCTGGTTCAATATGCCGTTTTCCTGATCTGTCTGCTCGCGCTGGTCAAGCCGGTCGGTGGCTATATGGCCCGCGTGTTCAACGGTGAGCGGACCGCCCTCGACCCGGTTTTGAAACCGCTCGAACGCTTTGTTTACCGGGTTGGTCAGGTCAACACTCGACACGACATGTACTGGAATGAGTACGCAGTTGCATTTCTACTGTTTAGCGCCGTGAGTACTGTGGTTCTCTATCTGATTCTCCGGCTGCAGGCTCACCTTCCAGGTTTCGACCCCGTGCACTTATCCACTCCACTCACTCCCGATCTCTCCGCAAACACCGCTTTCAGCTTTTCAACCACCACGACCTGGCAGTCCTATGGTGGTGAATCGACAATGACGAACTTCAGTCAGATGGTCGGCCTCTGTTCACAGAACTTCATGGCAGGCGCGGCCGGTCTCGCCGCTGGGGTGGCGTTTATTCGTGGATTTGCGCGTGAGAAGTCTGGAATGTTAGGCAACTTCTGAGTGGATTTGACGCGATCGATTCTGTGGATCCTTCTGCCGGCCTCAATTGTTGGTTCGCTGATCCTGGTATGGCAGGGCGTACCTCAGAATCTTCATACACTTTCAATCGCGTCGGGGTTGGAGGGAGCACGGCAGACAATACCGCAAGGACCTGTAGCGGCCCTGGAGTTCATAAAGAACCTGGGCACAAACGGCGGTGGGTTCTTCAATGCGAACGGCGCGCATCCCTATGAGAACCCGACACCGTTAACGAATCTAATAGAGATGCTTGCGATTGCTGTTGCACCGGCAGCGCTGACCTACACCTTTGGAACGATGACGGGGCGGCGCCGGCAGGGTTGGACTCTGCTCGGAGTCATGATCGCTCTCTTTGTCCCCGGCGTGCTGATATGCGACTACGCGGAACAGTCTGGCGCACCAGCCATCGTCGCTAGACGCGTTCAATCTCATACCGACACCGCGCAGCCTGGCGGAAATATGGAGGGGAAAGAGACGCGTTTCGGCATTGCAGGATCGGTGCTAACAGCCGTTAACACGTCCAACACCGCCACAGGGTCCACAAACTCCAGCCACGATAGCTATACGCCTGTAGGAGGTGGTGTGCTGCTATGCAATATGCTGCTCGGTGAGCTCGTATTTGGCGGTCTCGGGACGGGCCTTTACAGTATTATTCTAATCGTACTGATTGGAGTGTTTTTGACGGGGCTAATGATCGGCCGCACACCGGAGTTTCTTGGGAAACATCTGGGACCGCCCGAGATCAAGCTCGTGATGCTCTACACGCTTTGCATGCCGATCGCATTGCTGCTGCTAACCGCTATTGCCGTGATAGCCCCTCAGGGACTGGCCGGCCTAACGACTAACAGCGGGGCGCACGGCTTTACGGAGATCCTTTACGCGTACACCTCCTGCCTTGCGAATAATGGCCAGGCCTTTGCCGGCTTAAATGCAAACCTGCCCTTTTATAATGTAACAACAATTATCGCGATGGTCGTTGGCCGCTTCCTGCTGGCGATCCCCGCCTTAGCTCTCGCCGGTCGTTTTGCGCAGCAAGGCAGACGCAGTGTGACGATGGGGACACTGCCAACAGATACAGTCCTGTTCGCTGCGGTAATTACCTTCACGGCTATTATTGTCGGGCTGCTAAGCTACTTCCCCGCACTAGCGCTTGGCCCAATAGTGGAGCATATAATGATGGGGAAGTAGGTTTTGGGTTTTTTGTGTTGGGTATTGGAACAGAGGTGTTTCGCACCAGTTTCGAGCACAGTTCGCAAAAGCTCATCAGGTGGTAGTTGCGCCGCTTGCTGCACATGGATTGTATCCTGTTTCTATCCGTCAAGCAGAAACCATTGTAGTGACAGCGGCTTGTCCCGGTCCACGTCAACGACGACTGATGTGCCCCGAATTACGCGCATTGATGTAGAGTTAGTTTCTGAGGTCCCGCACTTGGAGTCTTTGGCTCTGCGCAGACACAACAAGGCCTAATCTGCCCTCTGTACGTTGATTTTCACCGAAGGCGACCAAAGAATCCAAACATTCCAAAGAATCCATGCATTTCGGATGGAACAACGAAAAGGTATCACGATGAGGGAAAAGTTGGCTGCATCCCGTTCGCATTCGTGACTTTCCCAAGAGAAGAATCGAGCGGCTCAGGGCAACGAAGGATCGAACACTCTGGCCAGCTCTCGGAACTCACTCCTTAACCCAAAACCCGATCGACTTAAACGCCGCAACCGCCGCATCAATCTCATGCTCCCGAATCAGCACGTAGTCTTTTGAATAGGTCGAAACGATATACACATTTATCCCTACATCGGCAGCAATATGCGCGATTGCCGCAAGAAACCCCGGGGCCTCAAACGGCACGCTGACCTTAAACTCGACCAGTCGGAACCACTTCTCCACCGAAACGCAACACAGCCGTTCCAACTGCTCTTCTGTTGCGATCACCGTAATCTCATCGCTATCTCTCGTAACAATGAAGAACGGAACGCCCTCAGGGACGTCGTTGACCTTTGCCACAGCGTAGCGTTCCGGCAGCAGAACTGCCGGGCTGTTGTGAATGACTTCGGTTAAGGACGGAGGTAGCATTTGGCAAGGTTCCAGGATCGGTGAAATGCAGAATCCTATGGCACCCCTTCAGGGCTCGATTGTCATGCGCTGCCAGATTCCCAGGCCTCGCGGCGCTGGGCTGAGGAGATGCCGCACCTTCGGCGCTCGATTCAGTGGCGCTTGCACGAACAGTCAACTGCAACCAGATTCGCACGTTTGCAGCGTCAAGATAGACGTCAGAGACCTCTTAGACGTCATCGACTTCAAAGACTTCACTGACCCGACCGCAAGCTTTGGGGTGCACCCCGAAGAAGGCCAACCGTAGATTCACAAACTTGGCGTTCTTCGAGAGCCGGATTGCCCGCCTATACTGCCATCTCAGGTGCGTTGGATCTTCTCACTCTGCAGTCGTTGGGTCGATAACAGCGCGGACTTGAGCAACGAGATTCGCGGGGAAACCACCCTGGCGGGCGTGCTCGAGCACGAGTTCCTCGTTCGGGGCAACGTAGATACAGTAGATCTTGTCGTCGGTGACGAAACTCTGAACCCATTGCACCTGAGGTCCCAATTCCCTCAATACGCCGCAGGACTTCTGCGAAATAGCCTGAAGATCCTCAGACGAAAGTTTTCCTGCCCCTGGGATTTCCCTCTCAATGACGAACTTCGGCATGGACGATTGGCTCCTTTTGTATCGATACCAGAATAAGCTGCTACTGAAATCCTATAGCTCGAATCTCAACCTGTGACGCAGACAATGCCTGACATGTCGGAATAAATCATACTCTAATCCAACATCAAAAATGGGACTTCAATTTTCAAAAACTGAATACACTCGATCCGCAGCGAGCCCTGCAACCGCGCATACAATCACTTTGTTTGTGATACGGAGGCAATATCCAAAAACTGGTTGGAGTCTTAGCGGTCTTAGGAGCTTTAGGGTAACTCTCAAGTTTTCTGGCCGTCGAACCGAACGGCGAGCGGACTGCAGCGATGCAATAAGGCAGGGTCGCTAACTGTCTTCGGAGCAGCGCCAGTGCCTCGCAGGCTAACAATTATTCATATCTCTATCAACGATGGTGGCTTACCGGTATTGCCCCCCTCACCTTGCCTCTCCCACGCTGCTGGGCACACGAAATGTGTACTGAACTCACGAGAAACAGTGTGCCCGAGCGGGAGAAGAGGAGAGATTTGGCGCCTCTGGAAGTTGGCCGAGATATGATACGTTGTAAGCCCCGCGCTCCCTACCGCGCGCCGCTTGCGGTGAGGCAAGCGGAAAGAGGGGCAAAGGAGATGGCAAGTTGGTAACGCTCTCGGCTGGTTGCGTTTATTCGCTCGTTTCATTCGTCGCGCGAGACAGAGGACACTGAGAGGGAGTAGGTGCACCGCCTACCGGATGCATGCCGCTCAGCAGCCGAGTCTACCGCACCCCTTTGATCCACGTCGCGATGTCGTCGACGACGTGTTTCTCCACGTGGGCCGGTTTTTCATAGTCGGCAGGGGTTTTGTTGCCCGGCATAAACAGATGAAACAGGTTCGGATAAAATTTGAAGGTCACGTCCTTGCGTCCGGAGAGAGCCGATTTCCAGTTCGCAAAGTCCACCTCCGTTACCTGATAGTCTTTCCCGCCCTGCAGTATCAGCATCGGCTGGGTGAGACGCATCGCGTCCCGTGGTGGATTAATTGTGTTAATATCGAGCAAGTAGTGGACCGATGCGCCCATAATGAGTGTTTCCGGAGTCTTTGTGATATTGGGATCGTGCAGGCGGGCAAGGTCTGCCCTGATTGCAGCAATCCTCTTTACATTCTCTACTGAGTCCTTCTTGTCCAGGCTAGCGATGTAGGTGGATTGCTCCAATATCACCTTGTCCAGCGGTCGGGTACCGCCAGCCATCGAAATGAGGCCACGTACCTGTGGGGCCAATTTCACAACTCTGTGCAGAATCATTCCACCGAGGCTGTGGCCGAGGACAAACACGCGTTTCGGGTCGATACCGGGCGTGTTCTGAAGCAGTTTGACCGCAGCCACAGCATCGTAAACGCTCTCCTCATTCACGGTGAGGTTCTTTAGCTTTGCCATTTTCTGTGGGTACGCATGCGTACGCTTCTCGTATCGAACAACGGCAATTCCCTGAGACGCCAATCCCTCAGCCAGATCTCGGAAGGGCTTGTTCGGCCCGATAGTCTCATCGCGATCCTGCGGACCAGAGCCATGAACTAGCACCAGCGCTGGGAATGGCCCTTTCCCCTGAGGCAGCGTCATCGTTCCTGGCAAAGCCCACTCGCCGCTCCCAAGCGTGACCTCAATGCTGCGGAACGAAGTGAGACGTGCGTAGGGGGCTGAGCGATAGTCGATTGAGGTGTCGGCAGGAAGGAAGAAGAGGCCTGCAATCTGCTTCTTGGCGTCAAACACGACCTTGACGTCTACCCTGACAAGAGCAAATTCGCACGTGACGAAGACGATATCGTAGCCTTGCGCTTTCATTGCGCGCGTCCGGACCTGATGTTTGAGCGCACCAGCCTGACCTATGAGCGCCTGCCAGGTTGCCCGGAGCTTCTCGGCAGGCATCACCTTCTGCATCGTGGCATCAAATGGCTGCACTGCTGCGGCAAAGTCACCCTTTTCGCACGTGGATACAAATGTCTTTGCTGCATCGGATAAGTCGGTGGCTTGCGCCCCCAATTGTGCAAAAACGTGCGATCCTGAGCAGCACAACAACATAATCGCCAGTACCACAAACACCCGTGATCTCATCATCGCATTCCACCCCCGCTGTCGGTATGTTGACCATGCTTGCAGCAGATGCCTTGACCGACTCTCAGCCTTGCCAATATCTTGAGAGCATATTGACCATGCTTCACGGGAATCCCTATTTGCGAAGGTTGGATCGGGTTGCTTGTGGGCTTGTTTCGGTGCAAAGTAGTTCTTGGTCTGTCAGCACCATTTTGGTGGACGTTCGCATCCAGGGCGCTGGAAACACAACCGTTCACGCCAAACACGATACGGCTTTCATCCAGAACAGGCGGATTTCTCAATCGACCAAGGCTCATGTCGAAATGACGTTGGATTAGCATCCCCAGCGGTGTTTCTCGGTATAGTCGAAGGATGCCTGCTCGATAGGTAATATAAGACGCATGGATTCTATTGAGAATTCCTCTTTGTATGTGGAGAAGCGATGAACGGTAAGACTCCCACCCAGCAGGTTTCGGGTTGGCTGGCCGCACTCGGCGCGGCCCTCGACCGGCGCGATGCTGAGGGCGCTGGCGAGTTGTTCGGCGACGACAGCTTCTGGCGCGACCTGGTGTCGATTACCTGGAACATCACAACGGCTGAGGGCCGTGCAAGCGTACGACAGATGATCGATCAGGCGGTGATACCCGCCAATCCTTCGGCCTGGCGGCTTGAGGGTGAAGCCATCGAGACGGATGGCTTGATAGAAGGCTGGATCCGCTTTGAGACTGGCGCAGCACGCGGTTACGGACACGTGCGGTTAAGAGGCGACAAAGCCTGGACGTTGCTGACGACGATGACGGAGCTGAAGGGACACGAGGAGCACAGAGGTCCATTGCGCGATCGGGGAGCCGAGCACAGTGTGCAGCAGCCCCGCCGCAAAACGTGGCTAGAGCGGCGGCACGACGAGGAGGCGGAGCTCGGCATCACCAAAGAGCCCTATGTCGCGATCGTCGGGGGTGGGCAGGGCGGGATAGCGCTTGGCGCGAGGCTGCGGCAGCTAAACGTTCCTACGGTGATTATCGAGAAGCATGAACGGCCCGGCGACTCCTGGCGGAAGCGCTATAAAAGTCTTTGCTTGCATGATCCGGTCTGGTACGATCACCTCCCTTACATTCCGTTCCCCGATAACTGGCCGGTGTTCTGCCCGAAGGACAAGATTGCCGATTGGCTCGAGATGTACACGAAAGTGATGGAGCTTAACTACTGGGGCAGCACGGAATGCAAGAAGGCCAACTACAACGAGGCCAATAAGGAGTGGTCCATCGAAGTCGTGCGCAACGGAGCGCCAATGACTTTGAGGCCGCGGCATCTCGTGATCGCCACCGGTTCGTTGGGCGTGCCGAACATGCCGTCGATACCTGGAATGGAGCTGTTCAGGGGTGACCTGCACCACAGCAGTAAACACCCGGGTCCGGACGGCTGGCAGGGCAAGAGGGCGGTGGTGATAGGCTCCAATACCTCCGCGCATGACATCTGTGCGGCGCTGTGGGAGGAGGGGTCGGATGTTACGATGGTGCAGCGCAGTTCGACGCTCGTTGTGCGCAGCGACACACTGATGGAGCTGGGCTTCGGCAGCCTCTATTCTGAAGAAGCGCTCAAGGCTGGCATCACCACCGAAAGGGCTGATCTGATAGTTGCCTCGCGGCCCTACCGAACGCTGGCAGCTCTGCATGCTCCTATGTACGAGGAGATTAAGAGGCGCGACGCCGAGTTTTACGCGCGGCTCGAAAATGCCGGCTTCCAGCTCGATTTCGGCGAGGATGGTACGGGTCTGTCTCTCAAAGGGCTGCGTCGCGGCGGTGGCTTCTACATCGATGTCGGCGCGAGCGATCTTATAGCGGATGGCAGTATCAAGCTTAAGAGCCGCGTTGGCGTCGAACGCATCGAGGAGCACTCGATCGTGTTTACGGACGGCAGTGAACTGCCCGCAGACCTCATCGTCTTCGCAACCGGCTATGGCTCGATGAATGGCTGGGTCGAACAGCTTATCAGCAAGGAGGTTGCCGACAAGGTTGGAAAGTGCTGGGGCCTCGGCTCAGACACACAATATGATCCTGGGCCGTGGGAGGGTGAACTGCGCAATATGTGGAAGCCGACCCAACAGGAAGGACTGTGGTTCCACGGCGGCAATCTGCATATGTCGCGCCACTATTCTCAGTACATGTCACTGCAATTGAAGGCGCGTATGGAGGGAATCTCGACGCCAGTATATGGATTGGGGCCGGTACATCATACGTCGTAACAGGCTTGGAATGTCGGGTGGTTGCAATAGATTTTCGCCAACGATCAAGCGGTCGTTGGTAAGAAGCAGCACACACCACTCGTCGACCATTAGTTGGACGCGAAGACACGATAATGAAGCCAGTTAGATTATACTGTGCCGAGTTAAACGACCTGGATGAGCCACCTCCCTGGGTGGTGGTTGTACGCACGCTTTCTCCGTTTCCACAATTATTGCTGAGTGTGGTGCTGGTATCTGCCCTACTCATATGGAGTCCTATTCGGCTATTGCCCGCCGAGTGGCGGCATCATCTGCCCGGATGGCTTCCGACAGCGCTTGCCTTCGCGGGGTTCGTGCCCGCAGGTCTCCTAAACCATCGAATCGCCTATTATGTTGAGATTCGGCTTAATCCAGGTGACTTCCGGTACGACCGTGTGATGGCGTTGGCCAAACAGTTTAATGTGGATGTAAAGGGGGTCGTTGAACTTCGCGATGGGAGCGCGAGCGCATTCGCGCGGCCCGACGACCGCGTCGCGTTTACACGAGGTCTCTTGCGCTGCCTGGAGCCAAGCGAGGTCGAAGCCGCGATGGTCCACGAACTGGCTCATATCGCAAAACGCCATCCGAAAAAAATGGCCCTATCGGTAATTAGGCACGCTGCCTTACTTATCGGTATCTGGTTTGGTGGACGATGGTTTATTGAAACGCATTTTGCCGTTGGCCGAGCTCTGCATTTCTTTCTGCACTCGCCGATCATCTTGTTGGTGTTTGTCCCGTACATCCGAAGGCGTGTAAGTCGACGCCAAATCGATGTCAGCGAATGTGAAGCCGACAAAATGGCTGTCGACTATGTGGGGAATGCTGAAGCATACATACATGTGCTTACGAAAACCATAGACTACAACAGGGCTTACTTCCAGATTTCGACCGAAGGCGGCACGCCAAGCCCAAGTCCAACCTTCGAACGACGCATTGCGGCCATTCGGGCGTATGCCGAAGCATCTGCAGTTGCTGGCGCGGCGGAGAACGGATCGGATGGTAATTGTGGGTGATTCGCTACTGTTGCATAAATCGAGTTATAATCTTGTTGTTGGATTACGGTCGCGCGGATGACAATATAGCGGTCTGAAGCGAGGGGCAATGGAAACTAAACTTAAGTGGATGGTGATTAAAGCAGACGCGGTGAATGCCACCCTTAACACCGCTATATTTGTCGGCTTCACGGTATGGATGATGCACAATCTTCATAAGCAGCCTGACCGCAAAAAGACGTAGAAGGCACAGGTAGATTTGCGATTTGGTGACGGCGTGGGTTACGGGCCCCTCACCTTACCTCTCCCTTTTCCGCTCGCAAGCTCGCAGGGAGAGGGACCAGAGCGCGCTTCCGGACGCGAGCGCATCGTGACCAACAGGTGTACATCTGGCGATGTGTTCATTACGAGCCGCCAAGAAATGCAGAAAAGGCTAAACGGGTCTCGATGCTCATGCTGCTAACTGAGTTCTAGGCCGCAAAGGGAGCAAAGACGCGGAGAAAAGCGGTTGGCTCAAACGTAATTTCTGCTTAAAATAATGAAGTCCGTGGATAACTTATACGAGGACATCTACTATTATCACTCATTTCAGGCTAAGAGCGGACTTTGCGAGCAGTATCTGAATATACTTTCACGCTCGGCTTCTACCCGAGCGCTTCGTAAATGAGATAAAATCTAATCGCTAGTACGATAAGGACTATAAGCGATGTTACTTAACAATTCAACAACCATTGTTATTGCCCTCTCTGCGTTCTGCTTAGTAGGCTGTTCAGGCAAGCCTCCCGCGACCGCATCGGCGCAGATCGAACCATCCCACAAAACGGATAGCGTAGATGATCCCAAACCAGGCGCGGTGATTGCGCCTGTCGCTACACCTGCTACCGCTCTGGAACCGCCCAAGGCGCCGCCGTTTATGCGCCCTGCGCTTGCTATTTCCAGAGGACAGTATTTCTCCTGGTCGGCGCCGGCAAGCTGGACTTCCAGTGAATCGATGAATGGTGTCGACATGAAGTCGGCAGACGGCAAGTATTCAGCTTCCTCTGTGCTTCTCGCGGGCAATCGCGGCTCAAACACGCCATGGTCGTTTTTGAGCCAGGTGCTGCCGCTGGCAGGCATCGCAGGGCTCAAGAAGTTGAGCGAAACGAGTCTGCCTTCGATGGCTTCCGGATACCCGGGCCTTGCGTGGCAGGTGAAGAGCTTCGAGACACGATATACAGACCCTACCGGCAAGGCAAAGCTCGGAGAGTTTACGGTAGGAATCCTAAACGCGTACGGGGGCTACTCTGCCATTGTGCAGGCCTACGCTGCGGATCCCGATGCCTATGATCATGCTAAGACCTGGCTTCCGGTTATTGCAGGCAGTGTGAAGGCCCTCAATCCGAATAATATTGCGGGTCAGCAGAACGTGCTTCCTGCCCGAAACCATCCGCTAGATAATTCAGGATTGATCGCATCATGGCATCAGAAAAGCCTGTCCGAAGACAGGATTTCGCTGGCCCAGCGTGAAGGTATGATGGGTTACGAGAAGGTGAAATCGGAGGCTGGCACAACCTTCAACATGCCCTTGGAAACGTATGACGGCACTGTCGGTGGTTACCACAACCCCACCAATCCGACAGAGATCCTGAAAAAGGCTGCGCCTGGAGATTGAGGACGAAGTAGGTTTTAGGTTTTGGGTTTTAAATGTTCGGATGGCTAATACTCCCGCAGGATGAGTGGAGCGAATGTTTATGTACATACGACGCACAATCGGATGGATATTAGTCATACCTGTCGCCTCGCTGATGATGGTCTCAACAGTGCGGTCGGTAAGACATCGTCAGAAGCTCAACTTCGACAGCAAGCTAATTGCAGCCATAAAGAAAAGTGATGCCGATCAAGTTGAAGCACTGCTCGCGGCTGGCGCAGACGCGAATGCGCGCGACAGGACAGCGTATATCGAGAGCCCGAGACAGCAGTTCAGGCATTTTGTCCATCCCCTGCCACCGGAGGATTTCGAGCCTGCAATCGTGGTGGCTGTCAACCACCATCAACCGAGGTTCCGCATTATCAAAGCCCTGATAGGTAGAGGCGCGGATGTAAACGCCAGATACTGCTACATGGGAACCGCATTAAATATGGTGCCTTACTATGATTCACGAGCTAATCCGGCTGAAATCGCCGAGATACTGCTGATGGCTGGCGCTAAGGCAGACGTGCGCGGTGCAGACAATGAAACGCCACTTATCAACGCAGCACGGTATAAGAGACCCGCTGTACTGACGCTTTTGCTCGACCACCATGCGGATCCGACGGCGGCGAGTATGTGGGGAAACACACCGCTATTAAACGCATCCATGACGCATAACACGGCAAATGTTCAGGTGCTGCTGGATCGAGGCGCACTGAGCGACGGAGTAGGCTCGAACATAGCAGATCAATCGGCGGCTAATCGCATTGTCTCAGAAGCCGATTCACAAAACTACAAGCACCAAAACGGCATTGATCAGCGCGCAGCATTGGCCACGCCACTTTCGATAGCACAGCGTGAACGGTATGCAGATATAGTTACTCTACTCAAGAGGCACGGCGCGAAGCGGTAAATCTCATGGGATCGTGAGATCAATCGAATCGCTGAACACATCAAAGCTGCCGGGTGGGTCGCCATATTCACAGTCGATCGTGATGCGATAGTTTGTTCTTGAGGTCAGCCCGGTGAGAGTTGCAGTGTACTGAACCCAGGGATCGCCGGGACCTTGCTGACCGCTCGATCTAACGAGCACAGATTTCGTCGCTACTGAAATGCCGCACATCGCCTCAGCGCCAATTTGAGTCGCATTCCCGACATTTTGCAGGTCGTGAACCTCGACGGTTGGCGTGCACTCGAGCGGCAGCCTCCAGGTCAGCGTAACGCTATTTGGTAAGAGCGATGTCTCGATATGCGGCGCACCAAGGGCTTCCGGCTTTATTCGACCAGCATTGTTTGCCGTATCGAGATAGTACATATTGCTTTCGGGTAGCGGAGCCATTTTCTCCGCGTTAAATTGCCAGGATTTGCTGCTTATTCCGTCAATACCTTTAGCAACGGGTTCGCTCCACAGAGGGTTCAAATCACGCCCCAGCGACATGCTTTGATCACTCAGCTCTGTAACGACGAACTCGAGGGCCTCTCTGTTGAGGATCACCATATTGTGAGGCGAAAACACAATCGGGTTTGCGAGAGCTTGCGGCGTGCTTGGGATCCATGCGCTCCAAACGGGAATGAGACCGTCGGAGTAGCTCGGTGCGGAGTCGCGGAAATGTTCAAGCGAAAGATAGGGAAAGACATCCGAACCAAACGTAGCTAGAATTACATGGGTGTCCAGGTCGATCTTGTTGGCGCCCGCTACTACCGTGTTGAGTCCGATATATCGGCAATCGTTGCCCGCGACGGCAGCGTAGGCGACGTTCTCCAGAAACGGAGATGTTTTGGCCGCGCCACGGCAGGCATCCAACCCGTTCAGAAATCGCATCCAGGGACTATCCACGGCGACCACTTCATACGCGGGAGTTTTGAACGGCGGAAGCTGGTCCCTG
>CAIXIX010000039.1 GCA_903919615.1 uncultured Chthonomonas sp. | reverse complement strand
TCGAAGAATTTCTATCGCCGATTGGCATTCGCTTCGGAGGAAGCGTCTGCTCCGTGATAGTGCTTCTCGCAGGGCTCCGCCCCGCACCCCGCTAAGGAGGGCTCGCGCGAAACAGGTGGTACTGCCTCAGGTCGCTTCGCTCCACGTTACGAAACTGAATTGAGTCCGCGCCAAATGGTTACATTTCCTTAGGATCCACCCGCGATTTGAAAAAGGGCGCCCTTCCGTCTCTTGATCCGTCAGCCAACCCCCGGGCTCAGAACAAAAAGGAATCAACCAATCATGGCCATCCGAAGCACAGAGTACTGCGGCAGCGCAGGCGTATTCACGCTCTCCGGGCAGTATCGGCGCGGAAATGCCAGCGCGATCCCTCATGAAAACGTGCCGCTTACACTTTTTATCAAGGTCTGCAACGGTCCGCAGAGGCGGCCGTGCGCGCACACCGGCACGGTGACCGGGGTGGGAACCGTAGGAGAGTACTGCTCCGATGGCGTTATTCAGACGGTCCCGGTCACCACAGACTGCTCGGGCAACTACAGTGTCACGGTCTCGGGCAGCATCCTCGCTGCCGCGCTGGCGGTAGGATCCTGGATTCCAAACCCCGCCTTTAGCTGCGCTGCGCCTCCGCCAACAGAGGGCGGCGGGACGAGCTGGCTGCCCTACATTCTGGACCCTGCCACCGCATCGCGCTATGGCTGCCCGAAGGATATCGGCGGCACAGGCACGGCGCTAAGCCTTGCGATTGGCGATCTCTATCCGGATGAGACAGGCGGCATAACCGATGGCTCGCAGGTTGGCGGCGCGTGCGGATACGTTGCGGTATCCGAGCCCTGCATGCCCTGCAAATACACCACGGGCAGCTTCTTTGTTACAAGGCCAACACCCGTGAATGTTATCTATCCGGGAGATGGCACCGTCATTCAGCAGCCGCAATCGCTGAACGGGAGCTACACACTCAATTTCTGGGAGAACTTCTACCGGGCCGGCATCGTTGCCTACTACACGAACGATGGCGCGAACTACATGGTCGGCGGAGTGAACGTTCACCTCACCGATAGCTGCGGGGTTACAGAAACGGTTACGAGCGAAGGCTATGGCGGCATCGCGCAGATTGAGCATGTGGATTGGCCCAATATAGCGAGCGTGACGGTAAGCAACTGGCCGGGTGACTGCAGCCCGCCATTAAATACCGTGTTCGCCGGACCTGAAGGGCCGCTGATAGTGAATGGCCCGCTCACGGGTCCGCCAATTGGCACGCTGCCGGCGCAAAATGCGCAGATCTATCCCGTAATGGATAACCTCACTGGGCTTTGTATCGCGTCGTTTCCTACCTTCGGGGTGAAGCTGCAGACCTGCACCGGCGCCGTGCCGGAGCGGCTGCAGGCCGATACGTATCAGGGCATCCTGGCAGTGGCGTGGATATCCTCCGGCGCCTTAAAGACCGCCTGCCATCGCTCCGCGACCCGCTATAGTGGCAGCTCCATCGGCGGCTGGGAAACGACGGAGACCGTTGAGACGGCCAGCGCCGATGATATCGGCATGGTGTATCTGCCGGACGAGAGCCTCTATCTCTGCTATCAGCTCTCGGGCACGCCGCTCTACCGGCTCAACGCGCGACTCGGTTCGGGCACAGCCTGGGGAGCGACGGCTGCGCCCAATCCCGCTGTTTCGCGACACAGCAGTTCCGGCCGTGCGCAGGATCAGGCGTATCGGTTCCGCGCCACCGGCGGCCTCTCCACCATGGCGCCGATCCAGTTTAGCCAGTGCCGTGATAATCGCGGCGCTTTCTGGACTGCCCCGCGCCAGGTGACCGCGCTCGCACAGGGACCCTATTGCGGAGGCATTTTTGCGGCCAACCGTTACCTCTGCCTGTTCACGCTTTCGGCGAACACGCCGGGAGTCGGCGCAGCCAATCAACTGCTGCTCACCACAAGCTATGATGGCGGCGTCACCTGGAGCGCTCCTATCTTCACCGGGCACAACGGGCAGTGCAGCGGCATTGCAAAAACGGCACAGGGCGCACTTGTCGCGGCGGTGTGGGGTGCGGGCGGCTCGTCAGATCATGGAACGACATTCTTGCGCAGCGTCAACAATGGCGAGGGCTGGGCGCAGGTCGGCATCGGCAGCAGACAGCCGCCTCCACTCTCTACACCTCCGGCGCTCGTGGCAATCGAAGACACGCTGCTATGCGTCTGGGTTAGTGGAGATCAGCCTCAATTTCTGGCCTCTATGGATGGTGGGGCGACCTGGAAATGATTCGTGTGGCATATTTCACACCACCTAATCGTGGAACCATTTTGCTAGCTGTAGCGTATATATCGTTGTAAGCACGATGAAATATCGCGTGCAGGAGCAGTAATGGCCGTACTGCGCTTTCCCCCGAAGGGAACAGGCAGGCATCGAAGCGGATAGGCGGCGTGTAATACAGAGAGGCTAGCCGATATGCTTTTTAGATTGATTATGCTGAGAAACTGGTGGGCAGAGATTCGTCATAAGAAGGCAGAACCCTCGAAAGAGCGCTGTTCCGCCTGACGGCATCTTGCCACACGAAACGAATACGGGGCTTCGGAGAGCAATCTCCGAAGCCCCGATGCGTTTTATAGCCGCAAAGCCGCCAAGAGATGCAGATTTAGTCGCGGATTCCTCCCAGCCTGGTACCCGCTAAGCTGCGCCCCCTTGCAGTTGCACGCCGCCCGTGAGATTAGTTCAGCGGCTAGCCAGTCATTTAATGAGCCATTTATGTCTCAAAAAGTGTAAATGGGCTTATTAACTCGGCAGATGTGACGATATGGCTACTGAAATCGGCAAACGTCTTACTTCCTGGTAAGCGCTTGTTTAATGGCACCTTCAAGTGAGCCGGTCAGGGCGGCAGCGCCGTGGAACGACACGTGATCTCCATCAACGTAAAGGGCGCGACCAGCCGCCTCAAGAGAGTATCCTCCGCCCTTACGCATCAACGGCAGCCTTGGATCGAATACCGTGCAGCGCGGACCACTCATGGTATCAAAAAGGAGCTTTTGGCCCTCAAGATCCGCAAGATTCGAGGCGCTGAAGGCGCCGCTTTCCTCCAGACTCTGATGTTTGTTAGCCCGAAGCGCCAGATATCTCGGAACACTATTCGGAAAGCCAGGCACATCCACCGCCAGAATGACCGACACACCCGCCTGATTCAGTTTCTGTATGGTTTCCTTAATTCTCCACGCCTGCTTGTTGGCCGCAAGCGGATACACTTCCCAGTGAGCCGCCAGGATCACCAGTGCAGGGCGGCTAGAATCGATATAACGCCACACGCCTTTGTTGTATTCCGGCGCATTCGTCTCTCCACGATTGTGCAGTTCTACATTGAGGTTCAGAACAGGAGGCAGCAGGGAGTGAGCGCAAATTTCAGACTGCAGGTTAAGGTGATGGCAAGCCTCACGGATACCCGGGTAAAGGGATAGCGCGTGACTGTCGCCCCAAACCACAACATCAACATGCTTCGAGCCTCGCAGCCGGCCCGTTTCGTAAAAGCGCCCCCGCACGGCATCTTCCAGGCTGGTTTGAAATTTCGCGAGAGAGCCATCGTATGCGTCGCGTTCAAGAACGACCACTTGCGGGTCGAATCTGCTACCGAACCCCTTGCTGTGGATAATCGTGGCAAACCCGATTACTGCCACCACCAGATAGGCAAATGCGACGCCGAACAGCTTATGTCTCGACGCCAGGACCTTCGATGATCGAATCGGCGTTTCAATAAACCTGGTGATGGCCATCGCCAGTACCAGGCTAACCAGCAAAAGCGCAATACGAAGCTGCACCGACGCCGGCCTTGTGTCGATGCTGGAGCGAAAGGCAATCAGCGGCCAGTGAACCAGATAAAGCGCATAGGATATCTTTCCCAATTGGACAAGAGGTCGCAGGCTTAAAAGCCTGGCAGCAACCGTGCTTTCTGCTGAGGTAGCCCAGATGATTGCACCCGTTGCAAAACAGGGCACAGCAGCGGCAATACCAGGAAAGAACATATCCACGTTGAACCGCCGCGCAGCCGTTATGAGGCAAACGAGACCGGCAATGGCTGCACCCTCAAGGACAATGGGAGGCACCTTTCTAGCCTGGGCGGTACCGATTTGCGCCACGATGCCGCCAAGGAGAAGTTCCCAGGCACGCGAGGGCAGCAAGAAAAATGCAGCTCCAATATCACGATGCACGAGCGCTTCGCTGTACACAAACGACATGAGGAACAAAAGAACCAGCACCTTTAATCGGTGCTTCGGAATATACCGTGTTAGCGCCATCAAGAGCAGTGGATAGATCAGATAAAACTGCTCCTCAACCGCGAGGGACCACATATGCAACAGGGGCGCGGTGGTTGATGTTGGAGCAAAGTAATCGAGCTTGTGATAAAACAGCCAGTTCGCACTAAGCGCGGTCGTTGCAATGGCGCTGCTACTGAGATCCGTGTAGTCCCCGGGGAGCAATAGCCAGTAGCCGGCAACGATTATTGCCAGCATCATGACGGTGAGTGCGGGCCATAGCCGCCTGACGCGCCTCTCCCAGAAAGAGACAAGACTTAAACGTCCACGGTCCAAATCGCGCTGGAGAATGCTGGTGATCAGGTACCCCGAGATCACAAAGAAGATATCGACACCGATGAAACCACCCTTTGGCTTGAAACCATAATGGTGAAGCAACACGAGCGACACTGCAATTGCTCTCAAGCCGTCAATCTCTGGCCGGTAGCCTCTGGCGCCATTTGCCTTTACCAATTGGATATCGGAAACACGGATATTGGACTGACCATCAATAGAACCCATACTCGACAAATCCTTACACGCATAGCAAAAACGTCTGCCCGACAACAGGCTCTACCGTGCGCTCGCGCATCCGAGCGTGCAAACCAGCTTACCTTGCGTGCAGGGAATGTGTCAATTCCGGAGGTGGGGAACCGCTATAGTGTCGTCGTCGACCCGTCGCGGGAATGGACCGGCAGCGGTACGGTCAAAAACCCTGATACAGGAAGTGAACGCCGGAGCCGCCGATGCACATGACGGCGACGATTTGAATAATCATCCAGATGATTCTGAGCGCTATCTGGTACGTGGCTACACATGACTCATAGCTCTGTAGGCCATTTGTATGGACAAAGCGAAGCGGAATGATCTTATCCCCCTCCCCGACCCCTCCCACATTTGCTCGCTAGGGCTCACGGAGAGGGGACTAAATGCGCGCCTCCGGACCGAAGGTCGGATCTAGCCGAAGATATGATACATGCGTAGGGTACGTGGGATGAGCCTGATCTGCCTAATGAAGACCGCCTAGGAAGCGCAACTAGTGCTGAACACAACAAAGCGATTCTCGAATTTGTAGGATTGATGCCGTCACGCAAATTATACGTAGGAGGCATAGCCGATGACGACGTGGTACCCAGTTTATGACAGCAACACGAATGGTGACTTTGGCTCGACCCTCAGCGCAGTGGCGTATGGGCAGACGCTCGTTGGCGGGTGGGTTGACCTCCAGGGTGGGATTTGGAGCACGGCCAGCGGCAACGTCAAGGGGAACGGGCTTGCAACCAACCCGCAGAACTTCTGCTTCCTGTTGAGACCGCAGGCTGAAGATGCGGTTAATCAGCGTTGTGTACTCAATATTCCTGCTTCATCGCTGACGAGTACGCAGGGCACACAGTTCTATCTTCGGCATAACAGACTCTTCGGGGCGTCCCTGACAGGTTATTCATTCTTCATCTTCGGAAATGGTACGTTCTCGCTGTATAAGCTCGTGGCTGGGGTATCTACAACTCTGATCAATAGCGCGGCCATCTCGGGCTTCAGCCTCGCACATGCTTATACGCTCGATGGGTCTATAACAGGTAACGCGTTCTCGATTACCATAACTGACGTTAATACATCGACGGTTGCGTATTCGAATACGACAGCAACTGACTCGAGTATTGCTGGTGCGGGATCGATTTCACTCGATGCGGCCAGCGCAAGCACGAACGTTATTCAAGCTTCGCGCATCCAGACCTACCGAGACGCCGGAATGCTCTGTAGCCCGGCAACTCTCAATACCAACGCAACCACGACTGTGACTGTGACCGGGTACGGCACGGCGTGGACGAGTGGCACAACGTTCTCAATCAGCGGTGTTTCTGGAGCGAGTATTGCATCGCAGAGTGTGAACGCCGGAACGCAGGTTGCGACGCTTTCGATAACGACGGGCGCGAACTCCGGAGCACTGACTCTATCTGACAGCACGGACGCCTATACCTATTCGCTCAACATCAACAACTTCAAGAGCGTTACAGATACCGGCTTCTACTTTTCACCGAACAACTGGTATTTGAGTGGCTCATCCTATGCTATTGCGAATTGTGCGGGCGCGTACTTCAAATTCAGCTTCACCGGCACTTCGGCCGTTCTATCGCTAAGTACGCAGCCGTTAATTGCTAACCCGCTCTACATCCGTTATTCGGTTGATGGCGGACCCTTTGTTGATGCTAACATCGCGCAGTTGCTAACCTACACGCTGGCAACGGGGCTGACTAACACGGCGCATACAATCATCGTTTACTATCGAGGCCGAACAGCATCGATAGACTCCTGGAATACCCCGACGAACGGACTTGTAGTCAACGGAATAACGATCAATTCCGGAGGCACCACAAGTGCGCCAGCAACGCGAACCAACACGATGCTTGTCTACGGCGACTCGAGGGTCGAGGGGTACAACGCTCTTGCCAGTGGAGGCGCTGCCACCGCGCAGGATAGTACATCTATCGAGGCTGCTTATATCGCGGACAACCTTAACTGCGAGTACGGAATGCGCGCCTTCTCGGGGATCGACTTTACCGTGGTTGGGCAGACGAACGTACCAGGCATTTACACTCCTGGAAACGATTCCTTGAGCAGTTGGAACAAATACTTCTCCGGAAAGACGCTACTTTCTGCAGGGCAATACATTAACCAGCCCAACTACATTCTCGTGATGAACTTAGGAGGGAATGCACGAACGGCCGGTGTTAGCGCTGCCAATGAGCAGGCTTATATCCAGGCGTTTATGACGGCGCTTCGGACAGCTGCGCCATCTGCGATCGTCATGTTCATTCCGGATTACAGCGGGTTTTACGCATCGTCTTACGCGGCAGCTTATGCTGCCTACCAGGCGGAAACTCCTGATGCGAACATGTATTTAGTGCCTAACACACTCTCGACGGCGCAACAGAATGCGATCAACACCACCGTTGACGGAGGCACCGCGACGGTCTACTCTTATGACGGTGTTCACCCGAATGTACAATTTCACGGGATCATATCGACCCACCTTTCGAGCAGCATCTACGCGTTACTGAACCCTGCATCAGTCGCGACAATTCCACATATCCCACGGCGCGGCCGATAAGGAGAACAACGCACTATGAGCGCAATTAACTATCCGGTTGGGCTGCTTGTGGATAACTCTGGAGTGATCCTTACTGCTCCTGTTGTGACTGTAACCGCCATCACAACAGCGGTGGGTGGCAGCATTACGACGGCAGACGCGACGGTTAACCAATCTGGCACGGCCAACCCTATAAGCGTGAGTTACGACGCAGCCGCTAACGGCGAAGCGTTCATCACACTCTCCGTAAGCCAGAGCGGCCATACCATCACCGGCGCAAATGCGTCGATCGTTGTGTTCGCTGCTGTGGACTCGAGCAAGATAGGGCAGATGAGCTTCGATGGCTCCGGCTATATCAATGCCGATGCAAAGGCCATCGCTGCCGGTGCGATCGGGGTCGCGCAGTTCTCTTCCGGGATGGCGGCACTGCTGGGTCCGGCGTATCTGGTGACTACTGGCATGACCACGCCTGCTACGGCAGATACCTGGATAACGGCGGGGCTATACAACGGGATCCGATACTATCAGGGGATTGGTACGGGGCTGTGCGCGTGGTACAACGGGACGAACTGGATTATCTCCTCGACGCCCGGCACGAACGGCACTGCGTACTGGCAGGGCGGATCGACGGTGAACAGCGCCTACACCAACATGGGGACCGCGACGGGTACACCGACCGTGACTCCACATGGAAACTCGATACTGGCGGCGTATCAGCCGGAGAGCCCGCTGCCCACGCTGGACGGAAGCGGAAATGTGGGGCTGAGCACAGCGGCGATACTCAATGTGTGGAACGAGGCGACCTCTGCTCTGACGACAAGCGGCACGATCGGAAACAAGCTGGCCTCGAATACGAACCAGACTGGCGACAGCTACCCCGTTGTGACGGACGGCACGCATGGGCTTGCTGCGATCCAGACGCTCCTAAGTGCAGTCGACACGCTGTGCACCAACATATCGACGGCGGTCTCCGGGGTCGCCGCGACGGTGTGGAACGCACTGCTGAGCGGTATGACGACGGTTGGCAGCGCAGGCAAACTGCTTGCGGGGCTGCTGTTCGATAGCAACGGTTACCTCGAGAGCAAGACCATGGCCTACGGGACGAATATGGACCCTGCCTCCGAGGTGCTGAATGCGGTGCAGACCAGCTACAACACGGCCGGATCTATCGGGCATGCGATAGGGGCGGCATCCTCTGCGGGAGACCCGTGGAATACGGTGCTACCTGGGAGTTATGGCGCCGGGACGGCAGGATACATCGTCGGGCAGGATCTACCGAACATCAACAGCGGTATCGCAACGGCGCTGACTGCGCTTACGGCCGTGGAAGCCGGGATTGCATCGATCGAGGCGACGCTCGTTTACGTGCAGGGGCTGGTTGGGGTGAACTCTGGCGTGAAAAACGCGATCTATTCGGGTACGTCGCTACAGTCGGCGGATATCTACCTCTATGATTCTGCTGTGCATGCAACGGCAAACGATGGAGTTACCGGCGTGCTGCATCATATCAGCCTCAACGGCAGTGTGGTGGTTGGGAATTTGGTGGCGCAGGTGAGCAGTGTGCAGAGTTAGGAAATACGACCTATATGCCTTATAGGCCCTATAGTCAACGGCCGGAGCTGGATGTTTGCATCAAAGGCTTTGTGGCTTTATAGACGTGTCTTCTGGGGAGTGACCATGTTAAAATCTGGGTTTGGGGGCAGCCAACCGGCTGCCCCTTTTGTTTTGCGTGGCCGTTTCGGGGCGATGGCAGCGCCATCGGCGCAGTTGGCACCGGGCTCCTTGCCGGTGCGAGCGGTTTTCGATCCGCAGTCGGTGCGGGCCGGGGAGCGCATAGAGTTGTACTCACACTTCTATTCGATGGCGCCGATTGTCGCCTCTGGGGCGGAGTTCACGCTCGATGCAATCGGCGCGCCCGTGGCGGGTTACGACAACGTTGCTGCAACGGTTGTGTCCGATGTGCAGACCGGTGGGCGCATGGTGACGGTCTCGGCGCTCATCGATCTGTCATTGGGCGCCCTGTCTCCGCCTTCACCGGGGCTCTATACGGGACGGTTTACGCTCGCCACCTCGGATGGCGAAGTGCATCTATCGATGGGGCTTGTGGAGCTTGCACCGGTCGATGATCTACTGTGATCCCCGGTTTACTAACGAAAGGCGGCTGTGATGAAGGTTGATCTGGTCGGTTTGAATGCGGTTCTGAGCGCTCTTGGCGGGACGCTTGTGTTTCTTGTTGCGGTCTGGATGATCTACCGCCGCGGCTACGAACTGGTGATGCAGCGAGCTGCCGATGAATGGGAGAAGCTCGCCGAGGCACAGGAGAAGCGCATCGCAGCTCTGGAAAAGGAGGGCTGCCAGATACGAGAAGAGAACGCCGAGCTCAAACGGATAAACGCCAATCTGGTGTCGCTGAACCTGGAACTGCAGACGGAATTGCATCGGATGCAAGGACGAGGGAAGAGAGAAGAGGGATGCAGGGAAGAGTAGTTTTCTCCTTCGGATGATAACGAGTTGCATACTCGACCCGCACCTTACCTCTCCCTACACCGCTCGCAAGCTCGCAGATAGAGGGAATGATGCGCGATCTACGTAGCGTGCATTTATTTTTCCCACTTCCCACTTCCCACTTCCCTGATCCCTGTTCATTTAGGAGGATTAATGCAAATTGACTACCCTGTGGCTGCAGCTATTATTGCTTTTGGCGCGGTTTGTTGGCTGGCTGGCTGGCACAGCAGCATCCGCGGATCGGGACAGATGTATGACGATGGCTTCCGTGCCGGATACAGGGCCGGAAGAGAGAGCGGGCGAGAGCAGCCCGCAGCGAGAGCCGGCGATAGACCGGAGAAAGGTTGAGAACCCTATGAGTACCGACGAGATTAGTGTGCTGACTGCGGCAGAACAGGCCGCACTGGACGCCCTGATGAGCGGCCCTCTGGTGACGGTGAAGGCGACGATCGCAGTGAAATTCCGCATCGCCCATGCCGACCTCGGCACCGCATCGATCGTGAATCACCAGTGGCAGTGGCCGATCCCGAGCGTGTTCGCGAAGGCCTATCCTAACCCGGTGAACTTCAACACCCACGGCATCGAGGTCAAGATCGAGCTGGGGTAGGAGGGAAGTGAGAGAGTTAGTGAGTGAGTAAGTGGGTTAGTGAGAGGGAGGAATCGGGCTGGCTGCCTGATTTCTCCCTCGACTCCCCCGCCTTCACTTAAGGACAGACTCTCATCGCGAACTACAGGTTGCATAGGGCGTATTGGTCGTACTGCGCTCCAGGCTAACCCGGTTCGCTCACCTCGCCTGGCGGCGTTTCAGCAGCATGCCTGCAGCTGAAATAAGCCCCACTATTAGACCCAGGCTGCCGGGTTCCGGGTTAGCCGGCGGCGGTGGCGTACCAAATGTGAACTGTGTAACAAGCCCGGTTGCGCTGATTTCGCCGGTTGGCGAATACTGATACGGAAATACCTGCGGGTAATCAAAAACCCGCTGTCCCTTGCTTGGTGAATACGTGTATACGGCATCGAACGAGCAGGCGGTGCCACCGCCAAAGTCTTCCACATACATCAGGATGTTTGAACCCGGAGTGTACAAGAACGGCGTTGTGAACGGAATGGTAATGTCGAAGTCCTTCGGACCGTTCACTGGCCCCGTAAAGTTGCTGGAGAGTGTAAGTGCGCCGCTATAAACAACAGTGTTGTCGGCGCCAATATTGTCTGCAAAGTTCGCGCTCATGGAGAACGGCGGGTAAACCGCCGAAGAGATGCTTATGCGAATATCTGGCAACGTTGAAGTAAACGGGCTTCCATAGGCTGCATCCGGACGAAATGCGATGGATGTGAGATATTCGGGCGCCGTGATGCTGTTAAAATCGGCGGCGCTGTATGCCTGCTCGTACTGCATCGGAAAATAGCCATCGAATGGCCAGCTGTTGTTCTGGCTTCCCTCTACGGACGTGGCTGAGCCTGGTGAGACAAGTACCTGTGCGCCTGTTCTAACGGTTGCTGCAGTGAAGGCAATGAGCATTACGGCGCACAGGGCTGCAGTTTGAAAACGCACCAGGTTCCGTGTGGGATCTGGTCTGCGCGGCATCGCGCCGCTGGAGATTGGACCGGTTGATAACATAGGAGTACCCCTGGAAAGATGCGACGAGGTGAAACAGCGCCGCAGGGTTGATCCTCGTTGCCCACTGCCTTGCGGATATTACAGCGTCACTATACTGCTTCGATTTTGCAGGTGCAAGCCTCAATTGGGCTCAAGCAGTTATGCGGTGCTACGGTTGCCTGAAAATTACGTTGTCGTCTAGAGGACCGTCGTCTGGATGCAATTTGCGCGCCACTGCCAAACAGGAGCGGTTCAGTCAGTGGCGCGATATGATGCAGATTTTAGCTACAAAAAGGCGCAAGAGAAGGGAAGAGGGATGCGTGAAATGCGTGATTTCCGGAAGATGGCGGCGTGCGTGCTGGACCCTCACCCCACCTACCCTTTCCATCGAGTAGGCGGGGTCATC
>CAIXIX010000038.1 GCA_903919615.1 uncultured Chthonomonas sp. | reverse complement strand
TGAACTTGTTGGGGCGAGATACAACAACAAAGGCAGGGATAAAAACAAGAAGGCTCAAAGCTGGATGGAATGAACCCTACCTCGAACACCTCTTACTCAATTAAGATGCGTTCGCCCTGGAATGGTATGTCTCTACGCTATAGAACTGTACTTGCCGTTGTCGTCGCATTAGTGACTGTTGGTGTGTGCACCCATAGATTCAACAGGCATCCGGAAGTGGTGAAATTTGTAACCGAGCTAAGGAGTATCGACTCAGAACGAGGTATTGACCAATCCTCGCTGGCAACAGAAATGAAGAGCATCAGCTCTACAGGCGAGTTGAACACTGCCACTAAGTTAGCCGCGTTATCGAACAAACTGAGCAAGCTTGATTCGCCGCCCAGCTGCGGGATACTTAAGGATCGGTACCTAAAGCTATTAACAATTGTCAATCCCCTTACTGAACGGATCGAAGAGACTATAAGAGGTGGCCAGAAGGCCTGGGATGATGTTACGTCGCTAAAAAATAGCGAGCGAAGCGATGATGAGATCCACAAGCAGGAGGTTGCTAAAGCAGCTTCCGACGCAGACGCGGCGCTAACCGAAATTTGTAAGCGCTTTGGGATAGACAAGGAATTCGATATCAAACCCGATTAACCGAGTGGGATAATCAGGTTGCATTTGATCCGATCTCACGCAATATTGAAGTCCACGCGTAGTAAGATACTCATATGAACGACAACGATATTAAGCTCAAGGACAGGTTGCACACCGTAGCAGAGTTCTTCAGGAACGCTGAAAGCAGAGCCGATGGATTAACCTTGCAAGAGTTTGACGATCCGCAAATGAAAGAGATGATGGAAGAGATTCGAGAGATTCTTGTCCAACGTAAAGAAATCGCGGATAGATTCCGCAAGTGACATTATTCGTTCGCACCGATCTCAACCCGCGTCCGGGTGAGTGAAGTATGCCAGTGCCTAAATTTGAATGAACATCCATATGTCGCGGATTAGGGGCGCCATGCTATACAACACTGTAAAACTGAAGAGTAACGCTGCCGCTGTAATCGCTTTTTCGAGTTATTGTGCTGCCTGCGGCTCGTGCACATTTGCGCAGGTACAGTCGCACCCGTTAACTAGGGACTACCGTTACGGCCCCGACCGCAACTATGACCTGAAACATGTCCTGCTCGAACTAACGATTGACTATCCCCACCGGAAGTTCAACGGAAACGTGCAGAACACAATTGTGCCGTTTCGAAACGGTATGAAGAGCATAATCCTGAATTGTGGGGCCAACCTTAGAATTGAGTCATGTGCTGTCAACGGTAAGGATGCAACGTTTGTCCACGAAGGAGAGTTCATTCGCATTTCGCCGCCATTGAGGCTGATCGCGGGTAAACGAGCAATTGTAAAAACGTGTTATTCCTCAAGCGTTACAGGGAATAAGCCAGCCTCAAACGCCGACGTCGGATTTCATTGGATTGTGCCAAGTGGTGGAGAACAGAACCAGGTCGGCTTTTGGACGCAGGGAGAGACACAACAGAACCATAAGTGGGTGCCCACATGGGACTATCCAAACAGCTTGGCGACCAGCGAGACGCGGACAACTGTCCCGGCGGATTGGACCGTCATCGGTAACGGCGAGCTGATTGCCAATACCCTTTGCCCAACTGCGAAGGCTCGAACCTATGTCTGGCGGATGCGGCAGCCTCACGCTACTTATTTGCTTTCGCTTGTGGGCGGGCCATTCGAGGTAAAGAAAGTAAAATGGCGTGGCATTCAAGTGATGTACGTCGTGCCACAGAGGCGTTCCAACCTGATCGATGACTCGTTTGCAAAATCTGGCTGAAAGTGCGCAGCCACTCTGTTTGAAAGTGCGCAGCTGTTCTGGTTGAAAAATCGCACGGATTCTGCTTGAAAGTGCCCGGCGTTTCTGGTACCACGTTCCCACCTGTTTCCAGCATGAGACAAGT
>CAIXIX010000037.1 GCA_903919615.1 uncultured Chthonomonas sp. | reverse complement strand
ACTTGTCTCATGCTGGAAACAGGTGGGAACGTGGTACCAGAAACGCCGGGCACTTTCAAGCAGAATCCGTGCGATTTTTCAACCAGAACAGCTGCGCACTTTCAAACAGAGTGGCTGCGCACTTTCAGCCAGATTTTGCAACTCCTACCAAAACCGTTTGTGGGCGATGCGGCGCGGCGGTAAACTGCTCCTCCTGGAACTAACGCAGGCAGAAACTGATCGGATGGACATCCTTATGAACACATATCAGAATGTTCCGATGGATCTTGCAGATGCCTCCCTTGTTGCCGTCGCTGAGAGCAGGGCGCTCAAACGGATTTTCACGGTTGACGACGACTTTTACGTGTATTGTCTGCACGACGGCACTGTGCTTGAAGTCGTCCGGTGACCAATAGTCGGTGCGACGCAAGGTCGTAGTAGCTTAGAGAACACTGCTAATTATATTCATGCTTGACGATGGCGTGCTTGGCGACGAGTGGGCGAAGATTGGCGGAGCGCTGCGCGGTCTGCTTAATGGTGAAACGGGTCGCTTTGACTGCGGTACGCTGGATCGACTTTTCTGCGAGACACTTCGCTCCGAAGGACTTGATCCAGATCAGTAGTAGACGGGATAGCAGATTTCTTCGTACGGTTCCGGGGTTGCCGCCCCGGCGCTAACCAACATCTTAAAGCTTCGATGTTCGCGCGCGGCCGACAGCTATCACGGTGAATTTCAGCCTGAACGCTACCAGATACTTACTATTACCCACCATGACAACGACCGCCAATCAATTACTGCCGGCGTGCATTAGCACGGAATATGTTTGACAACCACTCTGGTGCATCGGCCACATGCCCGTGATTGATACCGGTAATCAAAATCTGAGTACAGTATCGATTGTATGTTTTAATGAAGTTATCGATCGATCGTTATCTTTGTTTGTGCGATATTTATGGAACGGCCCACCTGAGATTGGTTGTTCTTCTACTGGGAGGTTTTCGTTTTCGACACGACGGACATCGCTATCGGTAAATGGAACAAAATTACCCAGAAAAAAGGACTTGTTGTTTTCCCCTAGTGGAAATAAGCCATCGGGGTGTGTCGTGTTAATTCCTAATTCCTCTGGCCGATCTGGGACTTTGTAACACAGGAGCATTAAATTACAGAGATTTTCAACCAAGACCTGGTCAATAGGCCCCATATCCTTTGATTCGCCTAATGTGCTCTTAGCAAAACGATCCCCAATCCCCCCTTGAAAAGGTGTTGCGTCGTAAAATAGATTGATGTTACCAAAGGAGCACTTGATAGAGACTCCTGTTATGCAATGGCCCCCAAAATCCGAGGCACTATCGTATCTTGAGCCAGTTAAAGCCTCATCCTTCATTCCAGTAGGGCTTTTCTGTTCTAAGCATCGGATCAAATAGACACCTAGATAAGCAGCATCATCGCACTCAAGGTGTCGATGAGGATTGTCTAGTAGTTGATTCCCTGTAAGCCATCTATGAAGGAGAAGATGTTTATTTGATATCTCATCCCCATAAACAAACTTCCCCTTAATCCAATAGTGTACAGCATCAGCTCGAAGTACTTGGTAGAAAGTTTTGGATGGTTCGAGGTTTAACTTAGGGAGAGTCTCCTTTAGAACTGTTTCAATTCGATCAGCGCACACATTAAAACGTTGCTGTACGGGGACTGTGTTTAATATAGTTTTAAAGTTAGTACGTGGATCTTCATTGACCGCCATGCCAACAGCATCTCTTATATAGCCGATATCTGCACGAGATAGCACTTTGTTAGTTTTTTCATTTACAAATGTCCCCGTAAACCGATCTTCCCAAGATCTAGATTCCGGCGGAACGACTGTACACCCCTTTGGAAGTCCCGTTGCTCCATCAGGGGACTGCGTCCAAACAGGGACATAGTTTGCATTATTGAAAATCCCAGCTGGATTATTAAATTCTTCTGCCTGTCGTTCGTAGACCTCTGCTGGCACTCCGGTTAGCCTAGGTGAGCTTGTGAGATTAATAGAAGACGATATACCGGCAAGACTACTCTTTCCTGAGTGAGGTGGGCCGTCACCTCGCCGGGCATGGCTGAACGCGACCAGGCCGGTACCTGTGATGCAGACAGCCAGTCCCAGTATCAAAGATGCTCTGATCAGCTTGCGGGTTTCGAAAACCATACGTTGGCTCCTGTAAATCTATATATGGAGGCTCTACAAAGTGCTATGAATGATTGATGACAGTCGGGTGAAGTGCGCAAAAAAGACTTGCTAGGTTTGACATATCGTTGGGTTCAAATGCAACCTGAGAGAGTACTTCGGTACCGACGAGGTCAACCAACCTCTTAAGCAGCCGCGTCCCGGGGCCCTCCGCACTTAATCTCGCTCAGAACCCGAGCGCGCGCAATGAACCTGGGCAAGGCTGTGTCCGAGCCGCCGGCAGATCCTTCGAAATGGCATAATTATCACCGCTCACCCCCGAGCCTTCTCCCCTAGGCGCGGTTGGTGGTTAGATGCCGCCATGCGAGTTCGCCGTAGGGAGCTTATCTTGGTTCATAGCGCTAGAGATAATCGGGCAGTGTCCGGTAGGCGGTGCATTGGCCCCTCTCCCTGCGAGCTTGCGAGCGGAGAAGGGAGAGGCGGGGTGAGGGTCCAGCACGCACGCCGTGACCAATTCGTGCGTATCACCTACCGCTTGTTGCCTCGTCGCGCGCAATCTTCACCCATGACTCAAGATAAGGTAGGGAGAGGGAGCTTGCGGTCAGAGTTGAAGGTATCAAGCAACCGGTCGATTGATCCGAATTAGCTCGTTCCGCAGTGACAAGAGGCGAATTACCGCAGTATGGATTCGGGCAGCCTGTCCGGCGAAATCGGCATCGACAGTACACACGATAATTCCACAGTGCTCAGCGACCTCACGGTGTAAACGGACGAAGTGTTTGCGATTAAGCGTAAGAACCGACCGGTCTTGCGCTACAGCGAACGCGAGTACCTCTTCATCCGGGATAGCGATCCCGGAATTGCCTGCATCGTGAGTTGTCAATACATCGTGCCCTAAGACGCGAAGTGCATTCACCGCAGGCAGAGGGAAGTTTTCGTTCGAGTAGAACCGCGCCATATATCAGGCTTCCTCATTCTCCCGGATCTGGAGGTCTATCTCCGCCGAATACCGGCGAACGAACGCCCACGCGTTCGCTAAGTCCCCTGCAGTAATGCTGGGATAGGAACGGAGCAGATCCGACTCGCCGACACCTTGTCGCCGCGCCTGCTCCAAAATCCACACGGGGATTCTGGTGCGAATGATGCACGGCTCTCCACCGCAAATGCCGGGACGGCTCTCGATGCCCGGAAACGCGTCTCCGAGATCACGTACCACCCATTGCAATAACTGCGCCTTCTCGGCAGGCGTCATTCGCGCTATTAATTCTGTTGCTTCTTGCAGGGCTGTGGACATGTGACTTTGTGCTTCCATCCGTCGAATTTGAAACGGTAGGTGCGGAATCGTAACCTATACGATTCTATCATACTTCGTAAAGTGCTCGTATCGTTTCCTGCTGGCGTGCATTAGCTAGGAATATGTTCAACTATCACGCCGTGGTCTTCGGCCCACTACACACGATTGATTCCGGCACTCAGTACCTGATTACTCCATCAATCGCCTTGTTGAGCGATGTGATCGCGGCTTCGTTGTCCTTGTCAGTGCGGTATCTATAGAATGGGCCTCCTACCACGCCGCCCTCATCGAACAACCCGCAGGCCCTAACGGTCTTACACGTCGTACAGGAACTCGAATCGCACGCCGCCTGGATCGGTAGTTGCGCTGCTTGCTGCGCACGCACGCCGCCATCGTCGAACGCAACCACCTGGAGCCCGCCTGTCCCCAGGCGGCAATCTTTTAGGGCCGCATTCATTCATCAAACAAGACGCCGCTTCCGCTGCCACAGGTTCACTGAGCTCTTGCGAAGCATGAGCGAATCAGGGCGTAGGGCAAATTCCAGTCACTGACCACGGTTTGT
>CAIXIX010000036.1 GCA_903919615.1 uncultured Chthonomonas sp. | reverse complement strand
GATTTCGGATATTCAGGCAGGCGAAAGAATATTTGTTGGCAGCAACGCGGCACAGCCGCAGGCTCTCGTCGATGCGCTTACGGAATCCACCACCAACCCTGGTCACAACGAAATCGTTCACATCATGACACTGGGCGCCGCTCCTTCTGTGGATGCTCGGTTTAGAGATAAGTTTCGGCACAATGCCTTCTTTATTGGCGCGAATGTTCGTGACGCCGTGAACGATTGCCGTGCAGACTACACCCCCATCTTCCTTTCTGAGATACCGGCGCTGTTTCGAAATGGACAGTTGCCGCTCGGATGTGCACTGGTTATGGTTTCGCCCCCCGATGCTCACGGATACTGCAGCCTCGGCGTCTCCGTTGACGTGGTGAAAGCAGCAGTTGATTCGGCCCGCAGCATCATCGTGGAGGTGAATCAGCAGATGCCGCGAACGCTTGGTGACAGCTTCATTCACGTATCTCAGGTCGACGCATTTGTCGAGACAGACCGACCACTCGTTGAACTTACGCCTCCTGTCCAGACGGACGCTACCCGACGGATCGGCCGACATATTGCGGAGCTAATCGAGGACGGATCGACCCTGCAGATGGGCATTGGCGCTATTCCGGATGCAGTTCTGGAATGCCTTACAGGCAAGAGAGATCTCGGTGTTCACACCGAAATGTTTAGCGATGGCCTGCTGAAACTCGTTGAGGGGGGAGTAATTACCGGAAAGCGAAAATCTCTTCGTGCCGGCAAGATTGTTACCACCTTCTGCATGGGCACACGCAAGCTGTACGATTTTGTGGACAATAATCCCGCGTGCTCGTTCTTGCCCACAGAGTATGTTAACGATCCATTCGTAATCGCGCGCAACGATAATATGGTCGCGATCAATGCCGGAATTGAGGTAGACCTAACTGGCCAGGTGTGCGCAGACTCGATTGGTGAGCGGTTCTACAGCGGAATTGGCGGGCAGGTGGACTTCATGCGTGGTGCAGCGCGCAGCAAGGGTGGCAAACCGATCATGGCGCTGCCATCTACTGCGACCCCAAGAAACGGCGCAATGATGTCGCGCATCGTAAACACGCTCAAACCAGGAGCTGGAGTGGTAACTTCGCGCGGCGATGTTCACTACGTGGTTACGGAATATGGCGTAGCCTACCTGCATGGAAAATCGATTCGCGAGAGAGCCATCTCGCTAATCCAGATTGCTCATCCAGACTTTAGACCCGAGCTCTTAGAGCATGCTCGTGAGCGACGGCTCATCCCCTGACACGATGTTTCAAGCTCAAGCGGTCTGCCCCACAACAGGGACAGGCCGCTTTTCTTGCGTTTTGGCGGCGTACATTGGTGCTATGCCACCTACCATGTTGCCACCACTGTGCACTATCTGTGCTATCATCGGATAACAGATGCAGATATCCGGTAAAAGGAGGTCGAAGCTGTGCAAGATCGGGATCATATGACGGGTTCGAATATCCAGACGCCGGGTTGTGCCGACGAGCGGCTGCAGCTCGACTTCGAAACGCAAGTCCACCTGGCAGCAATCGTCAACACTTCGGAAGACGCGATAATTGGCGAGACCCTTGATGGCGTCGTCACCGTTTGGAACCCCGGCGCAGAGCGGCTGTATGGTTATAGCGCTGCTGAGATGATAGGAAGCCGATGCGAAAAGCTTATGAACCCAGATCGCCTGCATGAGCTAAATTCGATTCTGGCTGCCGTTAAGTTAGGCGAAAGGGTTGCATCGCACGAAACCGTGCGGGTATGTAAAGACGGCGCTGAAGTTCAGATCAACCTCAGGGTGTCTCCAGTTTGCAATAACGCCGGCACCCCGATTGGTGCTTGCTCTGTAGCCAGAGACATCGCTCGAGAGGTTGTCGCCAAGAAAGACCTTGCAGACATGCTTGCGGCCTCGGATCGCCGCGCTCTCGTCCTTGAGACGGCGGGAAGAGTCGCTCTTGATATCCTTTCCAGTCGTACGGGTGTCGAAGCGCTTCGTCACATAGCGGATGCAGCACGCACCCTTGCAAAGGCACAATACGCTGCCCTCGGAGTGGCGCGCCCAGACGGAAATGGGCTGATTGAATTCGCCACAGTGGGCATGTCGGTAGAGGAGGAGACTATAGTCGGTTCGAGACCTAAAGGGATTGGGGTGCTTGGTGTTCTTCTCAACCGTACCGATCCTTTGCGAATTGACAACCTCGCAACCCATCCCGCTTCTGTAGGATTTCCAGCAAACCATCCGGTCATGGGGAGCTTCCTTGGTGTCCCTATTCGCCGGGGTGATACCGTGCTTGGCAGCCTTTACCTGACAAATAAAGAGGACGGTGGCACTTTTACCGTTGATGATGAAATAGCGGTTCAGGCGCTGGGCTCATACGCCGCAGTGGCGATACACAACCTTCACATGCTTTCGCGCCAGCGAGCCCTCGTGAGCGGATTAATCGCGGCTCAAGAGGAGGAACGACGTGCCGTTGCGTATGATCTGCATGATGGCTTGACTCAATTTGTTATGGCATCGCATGCTCACCTGGAAACATTCCGTCGTGCTCACCTTGCCGGGAATACCGAGAGGGCCGAAAGAGAGATCAATCAGGGGCTTCAATACCTAAAAGAAGCAGTCGTAGAGTCTCGCAGAATGGTTAACGGGTTACGCTCGCTAGCGCTGGACGATCTGGGGCTCGCCGGGGCGCTGGAGCAATTATTAACGGAAGAGAAGGGTCGAGCGTGTTGGGAGACGGCAGATCTGATACATAATATTCCCGACAGACGATTTGATCCAACACTGGAGACCGCAATTTACAGGGTAGCCCAGGAGGCTGTTACTAACGCGCGAAAGCATGCATCAACATCGAAAATTCGAGTAACGCTGCTCTCGGGTCTTGATGATAAGCACCACTTGCCCGTGCTGACTCTCGAAGTTAGAGACTGGGGCGCTGGCTTCGTTCCGGAGCTAAAGACGGAAGATTACGCTCACTTCGGCCTACACGGCATGTCTGAGCGTGTGCAACTGCTGGGAGGGCGTTACAGGCTAAGCAGCCAGCCTGGAGTGGGCACAACTGTTCGTGCCGAGATACCTGTGCTGGAATAGTATTTACGCGCGCACGGCGGCGTGCTGCACTTAAGCAGGAGGATAATTAATGACAATGTCGGAGAGTGAACCGAACAGTGAGATTTCGGTTATGCTCGTAGACGACCACGCCATATGGCGCGGCGGCGTTCGCAGCATGCTGGAGGATACTGAGTTTTCGGTGATTGCGGAGGCATCGTCCGGCCACGAAGCAATCGAGCGAGCACGCGAAAACAACCCTCAGTTGACCCTCCTTGATATCCGAATGGCAGGCGGAGACGGTCTGGATGCGCTGCAGACCCTGAAAAAAGAGCATCCACGCATGGCAGTGGTAATGTTAACAACTTACGACAACCCAACTTACATGGCAAGGGCTGTTGCAGGTGGAGCCGCCGGGTATCTGTTAAAAGGTGTGGAGCGTGACGAACTGCTGGCATCCTTGCGAGCGGTTTGCAGCGGTGAGATGCTGCTTAATGCAAAAGACCTGGTTCGATCCCTCCGTGGAATTAGCGATCATGCGCTCGGTTCAACAGACCTGATTGAGCCGCTTACCGAGCGTGAGCAGGAGGTGCTTCGCCTGTTGGCCACCGGACTCTCAAATCGTGAGATAGCCGTTATCCTGTTTGTTGCTGAAAGTACTGTAAAAACGCATGTTGAGCACATAATTGGCAAGTTAGCTGTATCCGATCGTGTTCAAGCAGCAGTCTGGGCGGCAAGGCAGGGATTGGTTACCGTTGCCAGTGAGGCTTAATTCGTTGTAAAAACCCTGGAAATGCTCGTGTGCCAACAATACGCCCAACAGTGGATGATCCTTCCAGTGCTTCCATGTACACTCTGATGATGAGTTGTTTTTGGCCGCCCGTAAGGACAGCCGAATTGGATCGGAGGCACAGCAATGAAAGGGCTCTCCATTTCATTTTTTGGTGGTGTTGGTACTGTAACTGGCTCGAAGTACTTAATTAAGACTCCGACGCGTAGCTTGTTGGTCGATTGTGGTATGTTTCAGGGCCTAAAGACCCTGCGAGACTTAAACTGGTCCCCCCTCCCTTTTAAACCATCCGAACTGGATGCGTTAATCCTCACGCACGCGCACATTGACCATTCGGGGTATCTCCCGAGACTTGTAAAACAGGGATATAAGGGCCCTGTCTATTGTTCTTCAGGTACTGCCCAACTGCTCGAAATTCTACTGCCGGATGCTGGACGACTACAGGAAGAGGATGCGGAACACCGCAATCTGCACGGCCTAACGCACCATACACCAGCCTTGCCACTCTACACAGAACAAGATGCATATAAGGCGCTGCGACTATTGCAGCCATTGAGTATCGACAATGAGTCGGTACATCTCTTCGGTGCGTCGAAGGCGCGTTTCATGAATGCGGGACACATAATTGGCTCCCGTTTTGTTCAAGTAACGATCGAGGAAAAGGATATGCACCCGTGCACCATCCTGTTTTCAGGCGACATTGGCCAGTACGATCGAGCAATTCTTCCCGACCCTGTTAGCCCACCGCCATGCGACTATCTCCTCGTCGAATCCACGTATGGCAATCGCCTGCACGGCAGCGAACCTCCTGAAACGGCGCTCAAAAACATCATTCTGTCTGCAGTAAAACGCGGTGGTCCCGTTCTCATACCGGCATTCGCAGTGGACAGAACGCAGGAGATTCTCTATCTGCTGCGGGAGCTTGAAGACAGTAAATCCATCCCGGTACTGCCGGTTTTCATCGATTCTCCGATGGCAGCGGCGGCTACAGAGGTCTACACGCGTCTGAAGTCGGAGCAGGACGAACGGTATCGAAAGTTGACGAACGCTGGCCGCAATCCCCTCAGTACGCGCAACCTGACGATCGCAAGAACGCGAGAAGAATCCAAGCGAATTAACGACCACCGTGGCCCAAAGATCGTAATCAGCGCTGCGGGCATGATGACGGGTGGCCGTGTCCTGCATCACGCAGAGCGTATTCTTCCGGATCCAACTGCCGCGATCGTATTCGTTGGTTATCAGGCCGAAGGCACAACCGGTAGATTGATCCGCGATGGAGCCTCTGAAGTGCCTATCTACAAGACCAGTGTGCCTGTTCGGTGCCATGTCGAAGCGGTTGAAGGTCTCTCCTCACATGCGGATTGGAAAGACACCCTACGGTGGCTGAGTAACATGCGCCGCAGGCCAAGGCTTACCTTTGTGACTCATGGCGAACCAGAATCTGCGCAAGCCCTGAAGCGGCATCTCGAGACTGAATTTCATTGGGAGGCAGCCGTACCGGCGTACGGCGACCGCTTTGAACTCGATGGCACAGGAGAGCACCAGGCCCATGCTTGACGATACGCACAGATTATAATCCGCCAATACGGGGATGTTGTTGCGTGATTAGAGCACTATAATAGCTTCATCGAAGTCTCAGTATTAATGGAATGAAGCGGATGAGTCTGGGCGCAAATGGCAGGCAAATACAGTGCGACGGAGCAAACTGCACCGAACAGACGTTCGTGCCTGTTGCACTCCCGTCTTTAAGGTCAACGTGTCGACCGGACGATCCATCGGCTAACTGGCTGTATGTGCGGCTAAATGGCGTGTGGCAGCACTACTGCCCTAAGTGTGCGCGTGAATTTCATCTCGCACATGTGGACGATATGGATCCAATCGCAAAGAGCGTTGGTTGAAAGAGGCTAACCAGGGATGGTACCTCAAGTTACAAATGCCAAGTTGTAGCAGATCGGAGTACAACCATGTACAAGCAAATTCTGGTCTGTTCGGATGGTTCAGCGAATGCCTTGCATGCTGCTGAAGCAGCAGCGACAATCGCAGAAAAGTTCGATTCACAGATAACCGTGCTGAGTGTGTTCTTTCCGACACCGTTGCTAGCATCGTTCGGTGAGGCTCCAGAAGCGGCAGCCTGTATGGATACGGTAATGAGCATCGGCGAGGGACAGCACGACGCTATACAGGCCGCAACAGGCAAAGTTTTTGAGGATCGCGGCATTCCCGTTACACAGATGCGGGAGTTCGGGCATCCAGTTGATACCATCGTATCCGCAGCTGAAGAGATAGATGCAGACCTGATTGTAATCGGCAGCAGAGGTATGAGCGGATTCAAGTCGCTGCTGCTAGGGAGTGTTTCGGATGGCGTGTTGCATCATGCACATTGCCCCATCCTTGTAATTCGCTAGGGTCAGCGTATTGAAAACCAAATTGATAGCGCCAACTAGTGCAGCGCCACAACAGCATTGTTCTGAATGACGCCGTAAAAGGCGCGAGGTGACGAAAGTAATGGAAGACAAGCGACTCGGCATATTCATTAAGGAGCTGCGACGAAAACGCGGCCTTTCCCAGCGTCAACTCGCCGATGTGGCGCAGATCGCAGTTCGTACTCTAGCATACTGGGAGTCTGGCGAGCGTGTGCCACGGTGCGCAGAGTTAGACTGTGCCCTTCTTGCCCTTCAGGCGTGCCCAACGGAAAAGGCTCATGCGGCCAGCCTGGTTTCTCCACCGAGAGGCACGCGGCTGGTACGACGAGACACCCGCAAAGAGGCGCTGCTCGTAGCTCCCGGAGTTGGAGATCTGCTGCGCGCAATTCGGCTCCGTGTTGGATGGTCGCAGGCGAGATTGGCCACGGAACTTGGTGTAAATCGATCCACAGTGCTGCGATGGGAAACAACAACGATGTTCCCTTCCGAAGCAAGTGTGGAGCTTGCCTGCCGCTTGTTGTCGGCATATCCCGAAGAGAGATGCTCCCTCATATCCCGGCGACTACAGCCGCCGTCCTGGCCGGAAGAGCTCACGATTGAAGAGTGCGCCGCACATGTTAAACGCCTTGGCGAGCAGATCGATTGTCTTGAAACCCCGGTGGTTGACCTTTACGCAATGACTCTCGAGCGTCAGTTACGAATGCATGCAATCGATAAACCCGATGAAGCATTCCGAATTCTGGCACGCCTGCATGCTGATCATGCAAGATGGCTTGTGTTACAGGATAGATACGCTGAGTCGGCCCTCGTTTGCCGGCAAGCCCTAGCTCTAATGACCGACCCGAACAAATGCGATCGTCACTGGCTTACCGCTCTCAACATCGCGGCAATTCATGTTGGCACCGGGCAGCGTGGTGAACGCACCAGTCTGAAGTTGCTGGGCTCATGGCTCCCAAAAGTGTGCCATCCAGAACATCGCGCAATCCTGGTATGCGACATCGCCTACTACGCGTCACGGTGTGGCCGCCTTGATCAGGCAGAGAGCGCACTTCAACAGGCGCGTGACCTTGTTGACAGCTGTGACAACTTTGGGAACAACGGGGATCTGGAACGGTACTACCGACTTACCCGAATGCGCGTTCTGGCCAATGAAGGCAAGCCCGTAGAAGCGCTGAGTTGCCTGCCATCGATGCCGCCAACACGGTCACACCGGATCTTTAACCATATAATAATTGCCAAGACACTTGCCGCCGCAGGCGACAAAGATGCTGCTCGAAATCACATCGCGCATGCTCAATCCATGCTCGATGAAACTCCCGCAGTGCGTTATCAGCAACTGCTTAACGAAACGGCTCTTGCACTGTAAGCATAGAAATCGCGAATTAGTCACGACAAAGAAACAACCACGCCACGGCGTGGTTGTTTTGTTAATATTATCACGTTAATAATATATTCGTAATAATGCACAATTTACGCATCACTTAATAGAAAATCGGCCAATCGGTGGATCATTGTCCGATCCATCCGCTATACAATAGCAATCAGAGGATAGTAATCAATATGGTTTGAAAGGAGTAGTTCCATGTTTACAAAGATACTGATCTGCTCAGATGGCTCGGACCATGCACGTATGGCGACTAATCATGCGGCAGAAATTGCTAAGCAGTTTGGCAGCGAGCTAATCATTGTGTCGGTCTACAATCCTACTGATGTGCCCCCGCCATTTATCGGCGTTCCAGGCGCATCGCTAGCAACGGCTACCGACATGGGCTCTTATGTTCGCGAACTGCAGCAGAGCGTAGAGAGAGACACAGGGCAGGTGCTTGAAGCTGCAGGCCTTACCTATACCTGCAGGCGCGAGCTTGGCCACCCGGTTGACCGAATCATTACCGTGGCAGAGGCTGAGAATGTGGACCTGATCGTCATGGGTTGTCGTGGTCTGAGCCAGTGGAAGTCATACTTGCTTGGCAGCGTATCCGATGGTGTATTGCACCATGCGCACTGCCCCGTGTTGATTGTAAGATAGCCTGCGATATGTTCATTCAGGAAATCGGCCATTCGGCGGATGATTGCATGGGGGCTGCTACCCTATAATTGCATCGTACACACCGGTACGGAAACAGTGAGACAGGATAAGCTTCCAATTCTCAAACAGGATCGGCCGGATAGCGCAATTGTAAATGTAACAGACCTGATTGACTGATTGTTCAGGCTGGATACCTCGGAGGATGGAACGATGACCGCCACGACACTTCAACACAATAACGACGTTGCAGCCCGTATCCGACGTGAGCTCATCTCAGATCCACGCGTGGTAGGACTTGGCGTAGACGCCAACTACAACCCGGATAGTGAGATTGTGGTGCTCTCGGGGACCGTCAAGACGTACGCGGCAAAGCTCTACGCAGAAGATGCCGCAAAGAGAATTGGCGAGGTCAAAGACGTTCAGAATCGGATCGATGTTAAGATCCCATCGCACGAGTTCCGACAGGACAAAGAGGTCTCCGACGCAGTGCGATCCACGCTCAAATGGAATGTACTCCTGCCTTCAAACAGCGTTGAATGTACAGTAGTTGATGGCTGGGTTCTGTTGACGGGTAAAGTATCCGCACAGTACCAAAAGCTTGAAGCGGAAGTTGCCATCCGACACATCCACGGAGTACGCGGCATCGTAAATGATGTTGAGATTGCCGCCCCGATGGATTAATCGATAGGCTCTTGACCGCAAGAGACACGGCGCTCTCTGCGGACCAGCGACCAGATCGGTAATATCATGAGCAACACAGTGGAACGGGCTCTACTCTCGGCCCAATGGCCACCTCCACTGCTCAATGAAATTACTAATCCGGTCGCTTTTTTGCGTTTTGATACCTGCACACAGGTCGAAATATTGCAGACACACTCTTCAGCGGTACTGCTCACACCACGATTTGCATTCAAGATAAAGAAACCTGTCAACCTTGGATTTCTCAACTACAGTTCGCTCGGCGCACGAATGAGAGCGTGTGCTGCCGAGCTAAGCCTCAATCGTCGATTGTGTCCGCAGGTCTACCTGGATGTTCAGCCCATCTGTATCCGCAAGGGTGAACTTACTATCGGAGGAGACGGCGAGCCGATTGAGTATGCACTGAGGATGAACAGGTTGGATGGCTGCAGAATGCTTGATAGGATGGCAGCGGACCATACGGTGACTTTGCCGGAAATGCAAACGCTGGTCGACCGTATGGCCATTTTTCATACTTCAGCGCCTAGAGGCAGGTACGCCCATCATTTCGGAGATCCAAAACTCATACGGCAAACAATCGACCGAGCCCTATCTCTGATGGCGAGAGTCGGCGAGAGCGCGATCTCACCGCCGCAAATCGCCAGGATCCGAACGGGCATGGATGGTCGGTTCATCGATAGCCGCATTTTGTTGGCTGCTCGCTCCGCTGCAGGCCTTACCCGCGAGTGTCACGGAGATCTTAGAGTTCAGAATGTCTGTTTTGATCCACGCTACGATGGCGGAGTTCAACTGTTTGACTGTCTCGAGTTTAGCCAGCGGCTCCGGTTTATCGATTTGGCCGCCGATATAGCCTACTTAGACATGGATTTCGAGCTTGTTGGCAGGTCCGATCTGCAGGCGCAACTCGTTGAACTCTGTTCTCACTACTCAGTGTATGATGGATATCGCGCGATTGCTCCTATGTACAGGCTATATCGCAGCATTGTACGAGGCAACATCGCCATACTCGCAAGTATAGCTATGAAGCACCTTCCAGACGAGAAAATGAGACAGTTGCAGGTTGCGAAAGCTGCCTATGACCTTGCGCTGAGCTATGTGTAGGTAGGATAAACTCTCTATTCTGCATAATCACAAATAGTAGCGTCGCCGCATGCTGCGCCTGTGCCGTAAGAATTTCACGTGTAATTCGGCCTAGGCGCCAACGCGGCCCAGACCGACACCAATAATGTACGTGACCACTCCTTCTGCGGCGCCCACCAGGGTCATCTCCCACCCACTGCTCCACCACGATCGAACCGTCACCAGGCTTTTCGCTGCGCCAACCGCGAAGTGAGCTGCTAGCGAGACAATCGCGGCCGCAACTACTGCCTTTGTTCCGTGTAGAAAGAAGAATGGGATTACGGGTACAAATGCGCCAAGAGCGGTCGAAATAGAACCGGACAGCGCAGATTTGATGGGGTCCGACAGCGCATCTTCGGTTAGATTCAACTTCTCGGCAGCCATTGTCTTTAGGAACTGATCCTCGTTCTCAGCAAGAAAATCGGCTATGCGCAATGAGTCTTCTTCTGGCACACCTTTTAGCTGGTAGAAGATTGCGAGCTCCTCCTTCGCCGAGGCAAGATGATTCTCGAAGAGATCGCGCTCTTTTGCAAGTTCGGCTTCAAAAATCTCACGCTCGCTCTTCGCCGCAAGATAGGCTCCAGAACCCATCGACAGCGCACTTGCGATCATGCCGGAAACACCAGCCAGCAGAACGAAATGGCTGTCGCCCAGGGTTGCGCCAGAGACCCCGCTCACAATACCGAAGATTGCGCCGAGCCCATCATTCACTCCGTACACCGCGTCGCCAATCCAACTCCCTGTGCCCTGGCGCTGGCGGCGGAGCAGGTAATCGAGGGCGGATCGGGAGCCGCTCTGTTCTAATAGTCGTGTTAACACATGTCCATGAGCAAACTCGTCCAGTATGACCTCGCGCAATATTTCACGCGTACCCTCATCGCTTATGAGGCGCAACTGCCGCAAGTAGGCGCTTACGTCGCGACGCTCTTCTCCAATAATCGCCTGGATTATCTCTTGCATTCCACCCGGCGTATCGGCGATCCGAACCGCATGGGCCTTGCCGCTGTGAGCTTCCGGCACGTCGCCACCAAGCTCTGCCAGCCGTTTCTCCCAACGCCTCGCGTGCTTCCTTTCCAACTCACTTAGAGTCTTGAATATCTGCTTGCGCTCCGGGATCTTTTCGCGATCTGCGAGCGCTCCATACATCGCGGTCCCATCCATCTCGAGAGCCCAGTTATGCTGTAGCTGCTCAGTTAAACGCTGCCCTGTAATCTCAATGTGCTGCTTGTCATCCATTTCAATTCACTCTTCTTTTTAATCTGTCTGAACCGGATTGTTCTCAATGTTATTGTACGCTCGGCAATCATCTTTTGAGTGCATACCTGCACCTAAAGCAATGTCATCCTGCGCTGGCCCTTTCAAGATTTTTGAAAGGCGACTAAGGCGGATCAAACTCGAAAAGCGCGGCCCGATCACTCATGTTCTAGCTCGCTTGTTCGGTGTCTTGATTTGACTTATAGCCCCTGAGAGTCTATAATGACCTTTATGATTTGCAGTATTCCGGAGGGCAGATGTCAGCACAACGCATCGATCTGGCAGAGGCAGCGGCTACCTACCAGGTCAGCATTCACACCCTGCGCAACTATATACGTACTGGCGAGCTGAAACCGCATGGTCAGGGTAAAGCCGCACAAGTTGATTGTAGTGATCTGGCCACCCTGTTTGCTCCGAAACCCACTACGGAACGCAGACGTGTATTTGCTATTTGTAACCATAAAGGCGGGGTAGCGAAAACGACGACGGCGGGCGCCCTGGGCTGGTTCCTATCAAGACGTGCGCCGACTCTAATGATCGATGCCGATCCGCAGGGCCACCTAACACAGGTTTGTGGCTTGGATAGCGACGCGCTTGAGCGAACTCTCTACGAAGTAATGGTAAAGGGAATGCCAATTCAAGAGGCAATTCAACCCATCGTGCTTCGAGAGCCGCCTCTGGAATTTGAGCCCAGCTCTTTGAACATCGTTGGCAGCAACCTTGAACTTGCCGAAACGACCATGCAGGTTACCGGACGACCGTGGTGGGCTAAGATACTAAGAAATGCTCTTAAGGGCGTAGCGGACGATTACCAGTATGTCGTGATCGACTGCCCGCCGAACCTGGATGCCCTAACAGTAAACGCGATTGCTTCTGCGACAGACGTGATTGTTCCCGTAGACATGGGCGCCTTTAGCCTGCGTGGTACGGTAAAACTGCTTGAAATTATGCGCCACGTGGGTGAAGAGCTGTCAGAGCCGCCTGATGTCTGGTTCCTCGCTACACGCGTTGAACCGAATCAGTTTACGGAGGATGTGCTTGACCAGCTCTGGCAAGCGTATGGGAACCGAGTATTACATACCGTTATTCGTAAGGCCGTTGATGTTGGTCGATCTCAAATGTATCGATGTCCCCTGCCCGTAATGTTCCCCAATAATATGACAACAAATGACTACGCTGCATTGACCAGGGAGCTATTGAATGAATAGGAGAAAGCTGGGACCGCCTCCGAGTTGGATTCCAGCTGCAAAACCGGGTATTGAGCTTGAAGCGGGAGAAGCCGCAGACCCGTTGAAGAATATCTTCTCTGCCTCCCGTACGGCGCGTCTGGGAGATGCGGAAGAGGACATTCTGCTTCAGTCCTATGTCAATCGCAGGGACCACATTACCGATCAGGCCGTTCAGGCGGAGCTTACCGGATTGCTGATGATAGAGAAGCGACGCCCATCACCATTTGGTGAGATTGTGGTAGCGCCCTCAAGCAATGCCGATGTTCGAGACACTCGTGGCGTCCGTCTTGTCCTGCTTTCTCATCTGCACACACATACTGGCGGCGCCACAGATAGTATCGCACGCAAGAAATCGGCCGCCTTTCTTTCACACTACGGAGTTGGCCCTCGCCGATACCGGAACACACTTGTTTTTCTGGCAGCGGATGCGACTAAAATCCAGGAACTTCTGGAGGAGCTGCGGTCTTTTCTTGGCTGGAAGTCGCTTGTCGAGAGTCCCGGTTCTCTTGAACCGCGCCTGATTGAGAGATCAAAAGCCCAGGTAGCCAGGTTTGTCGAGCGGCGAGAGGGCGCACTTCGCGAAGCGTACAGTTGGCTGCTTACTCCTTTGCAGAAAGATCCGGAATCACCCCTGGAGTGGTCGGAGATGCCGTTGATAGCGGGATCACATACTCTGGCAGAAGGCGCGGCTAGTACGCTTGCGGAATCAGGATTAGTGCGCATAGATGACCTTGGCTTGGCTGAGGACATCGATGCCGCGCGCAGCTGGCTTGGCGACAGCATCCATAGTGCATCTCAGCTAACCGATGAATTTGGCAAACATCTCTATCTGCCCAGATTGATCGATGAACGGATCCTCTTAAGCGCGCTTCAGACAGCTCTGAATGCGGGAATCAAGCCGCGCGTTGCGGCATCTGGACCTCGCCGATTACTAACGCACTCGTTGCGGCTGGACCAGGATGACCTGGCTCGCATTGCGCCACAGCTCCTTTCACGCTTACTTTCCGTGGTAAGCCCAGTCGATCTCAAATTGACCCTGCAAATCGATGTTCTCGTACCAGACTCATCGAGGCCACAACTGGAAGCGATCTTTAAAGAGGGACCCGCGAAACCTTAATCTGACATCCACTCGAGGTAAGTCTCTAATCACTGGCTCAAACGAATCCCGGCTTCGGCGAATGCAACTCTGCAGCGCCGAAGCCGTTTCTACGTTTGTAAATATCTCATTATTCAACCATTGGGCCTACTGCCCAACCAGATATATTCACTTATGATATTAAGGCCCAGATCCGCGAGGCGCGGCTGCCTTTCCCTCTCCACGGGCAAAAGACCCGATAGGTTTGGATCGCTCACGGCTAGTGGAGAGGGTAGGATGAGGACTCCGCACAGACTGTCCAATCTCTAACTTTGAAGATATTTTCATCAATCAAGTTTCATTCACGCAGATTTCACCTTGCGCCTGTAAGCTAACAACAAGCAAACCTACTTCCGATGATAAATACACGTGGAGACACATTTAAACGGGATGAGCCTCCCGCGCCGATCGCTGCTACGGCAGATAAGAAAGGAACGTTCGAAATGAAAATGAACCCGTACTCACGCGCCACAATCGCTTTGGTTGGCGTTATGGTCACTTCAGCGCTGGCCGCGCCTGTCCTTGCGCAGCAGGGCCAATTTCCTCAGCAAGGCGGTCAGGGCGGGCCTACCGGAGGTCTGGGTGGTCCAGGCGGCCAGGGCGGCTTCGGACCACAGGGATTTGGTGGACGGGGCGGCGGACCGGGTGGTTTTGGCGGCCGCGGCATGATGATGGGCACCATTACCGGCGGCGATGCTTCGGCGAACACAATCGTAGTTAGCACGGGATTTGGCGGCGATCAGACCATCAAGGTTAGCGGTGGAACGAAATTCACGACATCGAAAACTGTGACCGTGGCAGATCTAAGAATTGGGGATCAGGTGCGCGTTCAGGGCGTTCCGTCGGCGATCACAGCTAGCTCAATCATGGCCGGCGATCTAACTGGTCTTGGTGGAGCAGGTCAGGGACGCGGACAGGCAGGACAAGGTGGTCAGGGTGGCCCTGGCGGGCCGGGAGGACCTGGCGGACCTGGCGGCGGCCCTGGGGGGCAAGATGGCTTTGCATCCGCTTCAGGCAAAATCATCTCAATCTCTCCGCTGACAATCAAATTGAGCTCGGACGTGACGATCACGCTGAAACTCGCCGCAAATGCAAAAATCACAAAGCTGGTTAGCACAGCTTACACCAACCTCAAAATTGGCGACCGAATTATGGCTGGTGGCGCTGCTGCAGACGATGGCTCTTTCTCTGCCACATCCGTAGCAGTTAATGTAGATATGGGTGGCGGCATGGGCGGTTTCGGCGGACGAGGAGGCCCGGGAGGTCCTGGAGGACAGGGTGGCCCAGGGGGACAGGGCGGACCTGATGGCCAGGGTGGACCGCCGCAAGGTGGCCCTGGCAGTGAGGGCGGACTGCCTCCGCCAAACCAGTAATCGGCTAACTCAACTGATCCGGTTGCAGAGTTATAAAAACTGAATAGCTCCCAGAGAGGAAATACAGGGTTGCGCCGTTAAATACTCACCTACTTGAGTATTGGCGTGAATCGATTCGGCACTATACGGCCGAAAAGCATCGGTATTTCGTCATGGGAGCTATTTTTCTGCTTCCGCAGCATCAGAAAGGGCTGGATTATGAGTTTGCAAAGCAGCCGTCGCCAGTTTATCAAACAGGCAACCTTCACGGGTATCACGTTCGTTATGGCGAACAAAGCCTGGGGACAGGGTAACAAGACGGCAAACGACCGTATCAATTTCGCCTGCATTGGAGTAGGTGGCAAGGGTGGAAGCGACAGCAATGATGCCGGACAGAACGGTAACGTTGTGGCCATCTGCGATGTCGATTCCGACCGACTTGACGAAGCAGGCAACAAGCGCTTCCCGAACGCAAAGCGCTTCAAAGACTGGCGCAAAATGCTGGACGAGATGGGCAACAGCATCGATGCCGTAACCGTCAGCACCCCCGACCATTCCCATGCAGCCGCTTCCGCTGCTGCAATGCACCTCGGCAAGGCGTGCTTCACACAGAAGCCGCTGGCGCATAGTGTGTACGAGGTCCGACGCCTTGCAGAGCTTGCGCGCGACAAAAAGGTTGCCACCCAGATGGGCAACCAGGGTACCTCTGACAACAGCATGCGCAAAAACGCGGCACTTGTTCGACAGGGTGCGCTTGGCAAAGTTACCGAGGTTCATGTCTGGACAAACAGACCGATCTGGCCACAGGGTCAGGATGCTCCAAAAGTCGCAAAGGTGCCGGACAACCTGGACTGGGACCTGTGGTTAGGCCCGGCTGCTGTCCGCGAATACGGCGATGGCTACTGTCCATTTAACTGGCGCGGATGGTGGGACTTCGGTACAGGCGCACTCGGTGACATGGCATGCCACACCGTCAACCTGCCGTACATGGCGCTTAGCCTGCGGGATCCAATCTCCGTCTATGCGGAGACCTCTGGCACGAACAAAATCAGCTACCCGAAGGCAAGCAAGATCGTCTTCAAGTTCAAGGCTTCCAAGACGCATCCTGCGCTTACCTTCACATGGTACGATGGCGGCAAGCTTCCGAGCCAGGACCTCCTGCCGGGCGCTTCCTATCGCGACAGTGGCTCGCTTATCATTGGCGACAAGGCGCTGCTCTACACGCCGGGCGACTACGGTGGCGGAGGCAAGTTCTACGACCATCAGGGCAAACCGTCGGAAGGTGTCAACGTCGGACCTGCAGTCTTTGCAGAGTCACCGGGCCACTTCGAAGAGTATGTTCGAGCGATCAAGGGTGGTGAGCCCGCAGACTCCAACTTCCCGGACTACTCCTCGCATCTCGCGGAGACCATTCTGCTAGGCAACATGGCCGTATGGTCGCCTAACAAGGTGATAGAGTGGGATGCCAAGGCTGGTCAGGCGAAGAATGCACCGGAAGTCGCGCACATCATCAAGCCGACATACCGAGCAGGTTACTCCCTGTAATTAATGAGTGCGGCCGGAGCTCTTTCGAGCTCCGGCCGCACTTTACTCCACCCTACCCTGCGCCTCAACCACTGCAAGCGCCGCGAGATTGACAATATCCTTCACCTCATCGTCGCGCTGCATCACATGCATAGGCCGCCGCATCCCCACAAGTATTGGGCCAACGACCTCCGCATCCGCGAGCTGCTGCACCAGCTTATAGCCAATATTGCCGGCTTCCAGGCTAGGGAATATCAATACATTGGCTTCGCCTCCCAGTCGATTGAATGGGTAGGTTCCATTCAGCATCTCTGATACGAGCGCCGTGTTCGCCTGCATCTCCCCGTCGACGTACAGATCGGGCGCCTTTTCCCGCAAGATCTCGACAGCTTTCCTAACCTTGTCCGACCGTGCATGCCTGACGCTGCCGAAGTTCGAGAAGCTCAGCATGGCGATTCTCGGCTCGATATCGAAGCTCTGCGCTAGCCGGGCCGTTAGCAATGCGATCTCGGCAAGTGTCTCTGGTCCTGGATCGATATTAACCGTAGTGTCTGCAAAGAAGAGCACGCGTCGTCTTGTTGCAACCAGATAAACTCCGGCCACTGTGCTTGTGCCTGCCGCGGTTTTGATTACCTGTAGCGGCGGCTTAAGGGCATCCGAATAGTGCGCGGTTAGACCCGAAATCATTCCGTCGGCATCTCCGGTCTCTACCATCACTGCACCGAAATACTCTGGCCGATTGATCATCTCATTCGCCTCGCGATGCGTTACGCCTTTCCGCTGTCGCAAAATTTGAAGTCGATCGAGGTACCGTTCTCGGCTGTTCGAACTCACCGGATCTTCCACTTCGATGCCGTTGAGGTCTAGCTGAAGCTGTGCGGCCGTATTTCGAATGTGCGTGGCATCGCCAAGCAACACGGGGTTGGCAATGCGCTCCTCAACCAGTACATGCGCCGCCCGTATCATCTTTTCGTGGGCGCCCTCAGCAAGTACAATGCGTTTGGGCTGCAGCTTCGCCTTGTTGAACACGATCCGCATCATTTCGCGCGAACGTCCCAACCGTGCTTCTAACTCCTCAGGGTACTTTTCAAGGTCGATGGTATGCCTTGCAACGCCTGTCTCCATCGCCGCTCTGGCCACGGCTGGAGCGACCCACAAAAGCACACGGGGATCGAGAGGCTTAGGGATGAGATACTCGGGGCCAAAATGAAGCGAGGTAACGCCGTACGCCTTCGCAACCGCATCTGGCACATCCGCGCGGGCAAGGAGCGCCAGCGCGGCAGAGGCTGCGACCTTCATCTGTTCGTTTATTTCGGTAGCTCGCACATCGAGCGCGCCGCGAAACAGAAACGGGAATCCCAGCACGTTGTTACACTGGTTCGGACAGTCGGAACGGCCGGTAGCAACGATTGCATCTGGCCTTGCAGTCCGGGCCTCCTCATAGTCGATCTCTGGAGTTGGATTTGCAAGGGCGAAGATGATTGGGGATGGCGCCATAGTCTCCACCATCTCTGCGGACACGATCCCGCCGGCGGAAAGGCCGACAAACACATCCGCACCAACGAGCGCTTCGGCAAGCGTGGTCCTGTCGGTTGCGCGAGAAAACTCTGACTGAGACTCATCTGGCGCAGGAATTCGATCCGGGCGGATGACGCCGTGAATATCACTCATCAGAATCTTATTCGGATCTGCGCCGAGTTCGCGATAGAATCGCGCGGTTGCCATTGCCGCAGCGCCTGCGCCACTGAAGACGATTTTCACATCCTCGATGCGCTTGTTTACGAGCTCCAGCGCATTTTTCAGCGCCGCTCCAGAGATTATCGCCGTACCGTGCTGATCATCGTGAAACACGGGAATTCGCATTAGCTTACGAAGGCTCTGCTCGATGTAGAAACATTCCGGCGCCTTAATGTCCTCCAGGTTAATCCCGCCAAAGGTCGGCTCGAGAAGACGCACCGCGCGAATAAACTCGTCTGGATCCTCCGTATCGACCTCAATATCGATGGCATCCAAATCGGCAAATCGCTTAAAGAGGAGCGCCTTTCCCTCCATCACAGGCTTCCCTGCCAACGCGCCTATGTTGCCGAGGCCAAGTACTGCCGTACCGTTGGTAATTACTCCAACCAGATTTCCGCGTGCTGTGTACTTGAAGGAGTCTTCAGGGTTGTCTCGGATGGCAAGACAGGGAGCGGCTACCCCTGGCGTGTATGCAAGCGCCAGATCCCTTTGATTGAGGCACGGCTTAGTCGGAACAATCTCCAGCTTGCCATGTGGGCGGCGGCTATGATATTCCAGCGCGTCGCTATCTAAAGACTTCGAACTCATATCAAACTCCCACACCGGGTGTGCAGCGCATTAGTCGCCGCACACCCAACCCACATAAACTTATTTACCAGCAGCCCACGGAATCGCGTTGCGGAACACCTGGCGGATCTCCTCCTGAAAATAGATGGGATAGCTCTCGTGTCCGGGCTGAAAATAGAAAACGCGTCCCTTGCCTACGGTCCAGACAAGCCCTTGTCGCGACTTCTCCAGCTTGCCATCGGGATGCGTATAAAGGCCATCGAAGATGACTAGCTCGGGCTCGGGCGCCTCGAATGGCTCTGTGTACCGCTCAGTATGTGGCACCACAAAATCCTTTAGTCCATGGGCAATCGGGTGCTTCGCTGCCTTTACGGCAACATCCAGTTTTGAGCCGTCTTCAACATATCCGCCGGTCCATCCGCATGGCGTTCCCATCAAGGCTTTAAACGGGCGAGACCAGTGGGCAGAGTGCGTTCCAATAAAGCCCATACCCTCCTCTTTTACGCGGTGAACGATCCGGTTTACAAGCTCGGTCTTCACGTCGTCATGGCGCATATGCCCCCACCAGACAATAACATTTGCAGAGTTCAAGAGGTCGGCAGGAAGCCCTTGATCCGGATCATTTAATGAGGCGGTCACGACATCCCAGCCGTGTAAAGACTCCAGACCTTCTGCAATCGCGAAATTGATGTCGCGAGGATAGACGCTCTTTGGCGCGGTGCCCTCGGACCAGACGATGACCTTCTTTTTTGGCTTTATGTCAGCCGCAGAACTTACGGTGGCAGCGGCAGCCGCGCCACTGGCGAGCGCAATGCCTGCACCAAGCAGAGATCGCCGACTTATCTCATTTGTCATTGTTATTAAACCTTCCTTAAGTGGGATGTTAGCCTTCATCGCCGGAGCGATTCACAGGTGGCTATTCGATACGGAGGGGGCCGAATCCTGAGAGGGTCTAGAAAGCTGAAGAATGACAACACAAATAAATAGGGCTCCGACGAACAATGAGCAGCCAGTCCGCGTCGGGGCGGACTGGCTGCTCACTTTCATCATAACAGGACAGGCGTTACAAAAACCGTTACATAAATGTGTATTTTTCGTTTATTCGCTCGATTGTATCGAATATTGTTAAAACCGCCATCCTATCAGTGTGATCGTTTACACCATGGATTCCAGCGCTAGCCAGGCAGCTGCAGGATCGGCCCGAGGTATCGCAGCCCGGAGCGTCTCGATGCTTTCCAGCACGTCTGCCGGGACGACGTCCCTGTCATTGTTCGATCGGGAACGTGAGATGTCTATCGCGGGGTACAAGCGGCGTCTGGCCAAATCGGGATCCAGCACAACGCGCCAGCTCAAATCCGGCACGATGTGCTCAATCAGGCGTAGGTGAGGATGGGTCTCGCGGTCCTCCTCTGCGTCTGCATCGAGAGGCTGATCCCAAACGGTCCCGATAATAGTGAGCGAACCGCCGCAGCCGCCACCGAGCGGGCTTTCACCGTGAAAACACCCGGCATGACCTATGTAGTCGCGAATGCTCCGCCTGGCCCCAGAGTGATCTGCCTCGAACTGGGCGGTAGCATCCTCCGCCTCTAATAGGGCGCCCCACAGCGCAGTTAGCGAGTCGATCGCAAGGACCACGTCCCTGCCGAACTCCGTTTGGCGCAGTGCGGCCTGCAGCATGAGGTTTGGGATCATCAGGGCTGTCGTCGGAGTGATATCTTGAGACACGGGTGGCGCAACGACAATATCGATATTAGGGAACCGGCGGCGGAGCGCGGTAACCTCCTCTGCGCGGCACTGCATCGCCAACAGCAGAACGATGCAATCGGGAGAATTAACCTGAATTCCCTTGAGCACGGTCGCCATAAGGCTGGACAGGCCCACTCCGTGAGGGCCTGTTATGGCCCCCGTGACGCCTGCGCCAAGCGGCGCAGCAAAATCGATCAATTTGCCTTGCCAATCGTCAGAACCTGTCGCGAGGCGTAGCCATCGATCTGGCCGCGTTCTCTCCGAGGCGTTTCGCTTCGTAACCGGATAGGGACGATCGTCGGCATCGGCTGCGGCCACTCCGTTCACCGACGAAACCGAGCAAAGCCGATAACCGAAGTGCGCACCGTTATCGAACATTCTCGATAGGTCGCTCCGACGCGCTGCAGGTTCATCTAGTTGTAGGTGAAGGTCGTCTTCCGGATTGTCTTCCTCCGAGTCGAGGTACTCGATCGTCTCAATATGCCCGGCAACAATATCCCCGTTAGCCAGACGAAACTCATTGGCCAGATCATCAGGGACTTCGATAAAGGCAGGTTGTCCCCCATTTTTGCCAGGACGTAGAATGCGAACTTGATCACGATCAAGTCTCTGAACGATTCCGTGCTGCAGTATCCCGATCACTTACATGCAATCCTTTGCCGGTGCAGTCGTGAATTTAGCCTCGACGAGCTGCGTCCATAATCGAAGTCAATCAACCGACGATGTCTCTTCGCGTCGATTTGCCTGACGTTCGCGCTTGCCATACTTCAGCCGCTTGCCGCCATGAATTCCGGCCGCATTTCCGGTAATGAACGCGGCCTGGCCCAACGTTGGGGCGCCAACAAGAATTCTCGCCTTCTCGACGGCCTTCTTGATCTTCTTTTGATGCCGCTTGCGCATGATTCCACCTCGTTCTTGCGGTTTTCGCATCCGCTGATGTTAATTGAAATACTGATATTTATCGTTCGAAGGTTAGCGAACACTTAAGCGTATTTGCACCGTGGCAGGGTCGATTACCTGCATCAGCGCGCGATATCCAGTTTTTGTGGTGTCCACAAATATACATGGTTACACAATGTAAACTAAAGCGGCGAAAAGCTGCCAAGCTGAAACCCGTGGCAGGTATTCTTAACACCATACACGTTCAGGAGCCTCTGGAATGCCTTTAGCGGACACCACATCAGTGATTTCGCCCGACTCGCGGGTATCACCAGTTTTCAATGCACTTTCACCCCCTATTATCGTGATTGGTATGCACCGCTCTGGCACGAGTATGGTTGTAGGCATGCTGCATCGGCTCGGCGTGTTCATGGACCCTGAACTGCAGGATGATCCTCTAACAGGTGAGGTTCCCGGGGAGCGTGCAAGGACCGACGGTTATGGTGAGGCGGTTGCATTCCGGCTTTCAAACGAATCCGTTATGACCCTGGCCGATGCCGACTGGCAGTATCCTGCTGCGTTCATGGCGAAACGCGACGATCCAGGATTCACGAAACTGGCGATTGAGAAACTCGTGAAGGCAAGCGAAACCACATTGCAGACAGACTATCTTGATCGCTGCCGTGGTGGAAAGCCGGAGAAGTGGGGCTGGAAGGATCCACGCACTTCGCTGACGCTTCCCTATTGGCTCGCACTCTTTCCGGAAGCGAGGCTGCTGCATATTCGCCGCGACAATGAGGCCATAATTCGCAGCTTACAAAAACGGGAGACGATCGTTCAGCGGGAGGCTGCCGAGGCTCCGCCATCGGCGCTGCAAAGGATCAAGGCTGCGGCCGCCAATCCAGCAGTACTGATGCGGGCGCTTCGACGGCGAGTTGGTGCGCCGGTTATAGAACGAGCTCCTATGGCACACGACACCTGGCTTCAGCTCGCAGACCTTCACTTAAACGAGTGCCTGGCTTATCGAGACCACGCTGCCGGCTATTTAGAAATGAGCTATGAGGAGATTACTGGCGACCCTGTTGCCACGGCGAAATCGATTGCCGAATTTGCCGGAATTACTGCCGAGCCAGAAATGATTACTCGGGCTGCAGGTTTTGTTCGCGTCGATCGCAAAGCCATCCCATAGCATTATGGATACACTGGATTTCTAGGAGATGTACTAACATGGAAACAGACCGCGATATTATTCTCGGGGCTTTTGGCTATCGGCTGCGAGTATCTCCCTATGGCGCCTCTTTGCGTGGTCTATGGAAGCTTCATGGCAGCACGGAGTACGTTCTGATCACAGGCTACGAGGGCGCATCAGCCAAGCTTGGAGGGCAAGGCGATCTGCTCATCCCGTTTCCTGGCAGGATAAAGAACGGCCAGTATCGTTTCGATGGCGCCGACTACCAGCTAGAGCGCAATGACAAGGACGGACCGAACGCGATCCACGGATACATGCGCACACTGATCTGGGAGATTACCAGCCAATCTGAAAGATCGATCGCGTTTACTGCAGTCCTGCCACAGGGGTCTCATTCTGGCTACCCTTGGTCTCTCGAGGCCGAGATGACATATAGTCTGGAGGTGCAAGGGCTTCGCTGCTCTTTAGCAATCACGAACCGAAGCGAATCGGCTGCACCTGTTGCTGCAGGTTTTCATCCCTACTTTACTCCGGGCTGTGCCGAAGGGCTCATCGACACATGGGAACTTCAGCTGCCATACCAGCACTATCTCGAGTTTGAAAACCTGATACCAACTGGAAAGGCACTGCCGGTAGTAGGCTCCGAATTCGATTTTGTGGAGTCGCACGCCATCGGTGATACCCGCTTCAACACCTGTTTCCTTAATCCGATTCGGGACGAAGATGGGATGGTGAGGATCAAACTCAAAGATCCGGCATCAAACAACGGGATTGAAGTGTGGGCGGATGGCGCTTTAGACTACCTTGTGGTCTATTCCGGGGATCCGCTGCCGCCTTCACATCGGAGGCGGAGCCTCGCTATAGAACCGATGACGTGCAGCGCGGACGGCTTTAATCATCCTGAATGGGGACTAATCCGATTGGGACCAGGCGAAACCACGACCAGCGCCTGGGGAGTTATTGCGAAATGAGTCAATGGCGCCAGGGGCAGTAGCAACAGATTTGGGCAATCAGCGCTGCCACATGAGGATTTCAGCGGGCCTGCGAACCACGGGCGGCTGTGGCGCTCGCTGGTATCCGGCAATAACAGGCAGTACGACGCGATAGTCCGATGGTAAACCGATCTCCATCTTTACGCTCGGCTGGTTAAGCCATGGCACAGCGAAGCCAATTGGGCAGGTTGCGATGTCCCGGTCGTATGCAGCAAGCATTAGATTTTGCGCTGCGCAACTGGCGTCGACTTCAGCAAGCTGCGTTCTTTCTGGAAACCTGGTCCCTATCAGAATGAGTGTGCCTGCGTCATAGAATACGCAGAATCCGGGCTCGGCGATCATGGCTTTCACCTCGTCGCTCATTTTGAAGTGGTCGCTATGTGCCAGCAAATCGCGCCGTATTCGCTCAGACCAGGACATAAGAACATGCCTGTCCTGGATCACGGCAAACGCCCAGGCCTGCTGGTTCATTGCAGAAGGCGCCTGGACTGCGGCGTCAATTAGGGCAAGAACCTCTTCTCGTTGGACCTGCTGCTGAGTATATGTTCTCACCGATCTTCGTTTGTAGATCGCATCTGCCAACTTCATGGTCTCCTCCCAATCATTCCAACGAGCCCTGGATTCCAGAGTGCGCATCATGGACAGATTTTCTCGATAAATTACCGAACCCCTGGCGATCAGCGTCGTCTGTAACTTTGGAGAGCCAATCAAACTGACAGGTTGACCGCCTGTACAGTTTGTATTTGCAGCATTATGCAGTGGCCCCGAATTTTCTGGCATCTGCAGGGAGGCATATTTTGTCTGCAGCGGATAGCGATTAAATTCTGGGTAACGCAACAGCCGAGATTAACAATTCTGCAAAGCTCTTACTTTTCACCAGTTTCGAACTGTGCAAGGGAGGTTGATCAAACCTAAATACTATTGTTGAAAACAATGGAGTTACGCATACAATTAGGCTCCGACCCTCCCCAAGCGCCGGCATCTCCTTCCCCGCAGCCAGCGCATCCGATTTAACACTGGCAATCCAAACTCCCAAACTCCCTGGATTTTAGCTGTATCGGACTCGAACGCCTGATGCAATCGCACTACTAATTGCAATCGTGTAGGATCGAGGATCTCATATGCTGATAATAACCGGACCGGGACGCAGTGGCACAAGTGTGCTCGCACGGTTTTGCGAAAGCCTGGGTTATCAACCGGGCGGAGAGTGGTGTGATGAGATAGATGCCGGGTTAGAGCATCCCCGCGTGGCCGCCATCAACGACGCGATGTTTCGAGAAGCGCGTACAACAGGACGAATTGTGGATGCTCTTGCGGCGAATCGTGCAGAGATTGCATCCCTGGATCTGCAGGTCATCAAAGACCCTAGATTTACCTATCATCCCCTTATATTACGATCATGGAGACAGGTTCGGCCCGACCTGACGGTGCTGCTCACTTATCGCAATCCTGAGCTTAGCATCGCATCGCGCAAGCGGCATCGCGAGCATCTTTTCATTAAACATAAAGCGAGGCCCGAGACACTCAAATGTGATCTCGCTGACTCGATCGAGGTTCTGCTCGACTGTGAGATCCCGCACGCGATGCTTCTCTTTCCCAATTTCCTGAAGCAGTACGACCGGGTACACAGGACCCTGACAGATTTAGGGCTATCATTCAGCGAAAGAGAAGGTCGGGCCGAGTGGGACAGGATTGTGGACGAGAAGCGGGTTCATTTCCGAACTGGTGGCGATGGCGCCTCAACAGCTCCTGCCGTCGGTCGCGAGGTATCCCGATCAGAGGGGATGCTGCGTGCGGCTCTTGGCCCACTAAAAGCGCTTGCCTGTACGTGCACGCTCATTGCGTCGGTTCAGGCAAAGTCCACAGCGAGAAGTGAGCCAATCGACAAGCAGGTTTCGGAAGTCAAAATACGGGGAATTCACGAAAAAACGGGGATTCACTAACTCCGGTTAACGGTTCTAGCCCTTCCCGTGGGTCTCACGAAGGCGTTTCTTGCGCGCGCGCTCCTTCTTGATGCGATCCCATTTCGCATCTTCGATCGCCTTGAACGCCTTCTCTTTTGCAGCCTGTCGCTGCTCCTCTACAAGCTTCATCTGAAGCCGCAGGAGATTTGCCTCGCGCTGTCCTGCGCTGTCACTGCTCTTCTTCTCAGGTGTCAACCCTACCTCCGTTTATTTGCCTAAAATGTGTTCATCAATAGCCCGGTTAGAACTCTACCCCGAGTTTTTAGTATAGCGATCGCCCATCCAGATAATCTCGACAGCGGTCCCACCGGGAGCATCCAGATAAAAGCCCCGCGTCCCGTCACGATGGGTGACGATGATTTGCTTGTGCTGCACCGCCAGCAGTTCGAGACTTTCCAGCGAAACGCGCCAAGCAAGGTGATCCGGATGCTGATCGCGAACCACAAATGCCAGCTTCACTCCATGAGCGTCCAGCAGCGCCCAGGTCGCGTCTTGATAGAGAACCGTGGCGCCTGGCAACGTCGTCTGATACCACTCTACTGCTTCCGCAATATCAGGAACGATCTGCGCAGCGTGATCAAATTGAAACATGGGGCCTCACCAGAGCGGCAGCGATGGATGCTTCTTTGCAAGCGTGGAGTCTATTCCACAATAGCGACCGGCTCCAGCGATTAAAACGCCCAGTTCAAGCACAATGAATGATTCGTTGATCAACTGCCACTCGTAGCCCTTGTTCCAGGTAGCAAGCAGGAAGTTGATACTCATCAAGAGAGCCGGGAGCGCAGCCAATCGGGTCGCGAGACCAAGGATAAGCATGGCGCCTACGATAATTTCGCCGAACACAACCAGATAGGTGTACATGGGAGCATGCGGCAGAATGTACGTTGTTAGAAACGAAAGGTAGGTTGGGTAGGCGGCAGGCGTATCACCCGTAGTCCAGGCGGTAAGCGTGGTATGCAGTGTCTCAGTACCGAGCCACGACCACTTCGTGATTCCAGAGCGCAACAGCTCTCCGCCGAGAAACAGGCGCATCAACAGCATGGCGACGGTGATTGAAGCTGACTGAGGGCCTCTGCCCGTACCCTCTCTACGCGCCATTGGCTGCCGTTTCCGGCGCTTTGTGATGCGTAACCGCCGCTACCATAATGCATGGCCCACCAGCGATAATCAGCATCGAGGCCGCCTGCGCTAAATTATAGGCTGCGACCGTCTCCGAACCGGGCTGCATCCACAGATAGGGAATCCGCAGATGTCCCGCTTCTCGGATGGTCTCCTCGGTAACACTCGGTGGTGTTACGGTCACCAGGCAGTCAATCTTCTCCGGTAAATTATAAAGAGACGGATAACAAGTATCGCCATCGATCGTATCCGCATTAGGATTAACCGCATAGACCGTAAAGCCGGCGGCTTTCAGAGCATGATAGACTTTGTAGCCGTACTTTTCCGGGTTTCGGGAGACGCCGCTGACTGCGAACTTTCGGCACCCCATAATCTCATCTGTTAACAGTCTTACGGACAATTTAGTCTCTTTCAAAACGGGTAATCAGGGCAAATGGCGCGTGATGTATTCCATTTGATCTCAATTAGAGTTTACGTCTTTAACATGCGGTATGTCAACGGCAGGGTGTTATTGGGTTGTTGCCTGGTCCCTATTTTTGTTTCGGCGTTGCGTACGCTGATTGTTTCTGCCCGGCCAGTTTGGAAGGTTTTCTTCTTCGTGGATGGTTAGGTTTTCTGGTGGAATAGGTTTGGTTTTGTCGCCGATTGGCATACCCTTCGGCTGGAGCGATTGCCCCTACGTTGGTTCTCGGGGGGTACCGTCGCGAAAAAATCCTTCCTGCACCCGGCCAGTTTGGGAGGTTATACTGAAGGAGTTTTCGCGTCAGCGTTTGGTGATCGAATGATTTGCGGTTGGCTGGCCCGCTAAGGACTCCAATTACCCTTAAGGACGCCAATCTTGTGTGAAGGCAGGCCTGGCGTTCTTAGGCATGTAGCAAAAATGGGGCACTAACCATTTGATTGCATTCTGTCGGCAGGGCATTTGCCCGTAGGCATGGCACTTATGCCATGTATCGCACGGCAACCAACCACCCATTTTCACCTGATTCCTCCTTACGAGCGCGTGGAGCGCTGCTGATATCGGTTGATAGCACCGCCAGTTTGGGAGGTTTGATTCTTTGGCGATGGTTGTTTTTTGTAAACAACGCGGAAAAAAGCCTTTGAATTCCGGCTTCGCTCCGTCAAGCACGCGAGCCTCCCAGACCGTCATCTCGAAGGAGCCCAAGCGACTGGTGAGATCCCCCACACCTCGATACAGACAGCCATAAATGAGCCGCAAGACACCCGTGTAGCCCGCTTGCAAAATCTGGCTGAAAGTGCGCAGCCACTCTGTTTGAAAGTGCGCAGCTGTTCTGGTTGAAAAATCGCACGGATTCTGCTTGAAAGTGCCCGGCGTTTCTGGTACCACGTTCCCACCTGTTTCCAGCATGAGACAAGT
>CAIXIX010000035.1 GCA_903919615.1 uncultured Chthonomonas sp. | reverse complement strand
TACACCTCGCCGGAAGTAGCCTTTGTGGGGCTCTCCGAGGAGGAGGCCCGGGAGCAGGGATACGACGTAATCACTGGCCGGTTCCCAATCCGTCCACTGGGGCGGGCAATGGCGCTGGGAGTGACGGATGGCCTCTTCAAAGTAATTGCAGATCGCAAGTATGGTGAGCTACTAGGTGTGGCAATTATGGGTCCGTACGCTACGGAAATGATCCATGAAGCGGCAATTGCTATTCGTCTGGAAGCGACTCTTGAGGAGCTCATGACAACGATCCACGCTCATCCGACGCTGTCGGAAGCGCTGGGTGAAGCAGCGCTTGATGTGAAGGGTGAAGCCATTCACAAGCTCAAGAAATAGGTGATCGGTTTGCGCAGGAGGGCCAGAACAACATGATGATTCGACGACGTTCTTTGATCACCGCCGGTGTGGCAACAGTGGCCGCGCTGGCGGGGTACGGGTGCCCCGGGCCGCCAAAGCCATCGAACCAGGTTCCGGCGGGTGGCAGTCCCACGACATCTGGCGCCCCGCCTTCGTCATTCCGTGCTGCTCTTGTATTCGATACAGGCGGAAAAGACGATAAGTCTTTCAATGCCTCAGCGAATCTGGGGCTTGAGGAGGCAGCGAAACAGCTATCGCTAGGCGCTGACGGCATCAAGACTGTTGAATCTCGCACCTCTGCAGATTACAAAACAAACATTACCAACTTCGCCAGCCAGGGCTATAATATTGTTATCGCCGTGGGCTTCAATATGGCGGATGCGCTCAAGGACGTCTCGGCACAGTTTCCCAATACGAAGTTTGCAATTGTAGATTCTGATGCGCCAGATAACACCAAGAACGTTTCGGGCCTGCGTTTCCGGGAGGAGCAGGGCTCCTTCCTGGCAGGTTTTCTTGCAGCATCTATGAGCAAAACTAAGAAGATCGGATTTGTGGGCGGAATGAAGATTCCGCTTATAGAGAAGTTTGAAGCGGGCTATAAAGCAGGAGCTAAAACGGCTGGTTTCGATCCGGATAAGCAGGTGTATGCCAGCTATGTCGGTGATTGGGACGATCTGTCCAAAGGAAAGAGCCAGGCAAAACTTCAGTTCGACCAGGGCGCCGATGTTGTGTTTCAGGCTGCAGGCAAAGCAGGTCTCGCTGTGATAACTGAGGCTAAGGAGCGAGGCAAGGGCTTTTACGCTATCGGCGTAGATCAGGATCAGGACGATATCGCTCCTGGCAGAGTGCTTACCAGCATGGTCAAGCATGTGGATAAAGCCGTTTTTGATACGATCAAAGCAGCTAAAGATGGTAAGTTCGAGGCGGGGAACCACATGTTCGCTATGAAGGATGGCGGGGTAGGGCTCTCCGAATTCAAGTATACGAAGCAGGATATCCCTGCGGATGTTCTGAGCAAACTCGAGAAACTTCAGAAGGTCATTTCTGACGGTACGGTTAAACCGCCAGCCACTCTGGCGGAGCTCGCGACTTTCAAAGCCCCCACGCTGTAGGTGGTTCTTAATTACACCAGATCAGGCACTGCCTCTCCGCCACACGGCGGGTTCGCCTGATCTGGTCCACAACATCCCTGTGACAGGCAGAAACTCGATATCTGGCTCTGCCTTGGCGTCTGCACTGGCGCCCGTCTTTCCCACCCTACGAATGCCGACGTAACCAATTCTTAGGTCGTCACTTAGGCGTCTTGCCTGTCTTATCTGATAGACGTACAGTACGACATTCATCACGCCTCCCGCTACAAATACCCAGAATACAGGATCGCTTTCGATTGCCTGCGAATGGTATACCTCGGTAGCCAGCGCTAGGCTGAGCGCGGCAACCGGGAGCGACGATGATGCGACACGCACTACGAGACGGCGAATAAAGCGTCGCAGCTCCCTCTTCTCATTGTCCGAGAGCTCGCGTTGCCCACCGTAAAGCACCTCAGTTTCATGCCTTCCAACCTCTTGCAGCCACTGAGCCGCGATCGATGCGAATGGTGGTGTCTCGGCAACTTCAGTAAGTGACGGGTGTATTATTCGCCTGAGACGCACAGAATTTACTCGCCATAGGTAGTTGGAGCGGCTCAGGATTTCGATCGTCTGTACACAGTTTGGATCAATGCTCAGCAAATGGCTCGTGAGAAGCGTTTGTTGTGTTGCCTCCAAGCGAGTGCGCTCCGTTAGCATCCCCTGATACACGTCTACCGAGCCAGCTTCAAAGTCCTGTTCAAACTGATGTTGTTGACGCAGGAATCTGCATCCCAACCACGCCTCCACTGCGATCGCAAGGGCACATAGAGTGACCCCAGATAGCTGTGTAAACCGGGACAGTATCAGCTCAAACGTGATGTGCCGATCGGAGGCATCGTGAAAAATCGAAGGTGTGAAACACGCGAGAATAATTGCAGTAGGAAGAATGCTTGAAAAGAGCCAACGGCCTGAAATACGCAATCTGTCTATTTCGCACGCAAGTTCTGCCTGTTCAGCAGGCGTAAGAGCGCGATTTCCGGTATAGGGTAGCCCGGCGCACCACAGTGTCATACCTGTGGCGAGAGTAACAGCATCAGTCTGTGCGGACTCACTCATAGAGACATGCACCTGCGACGAAGCCGATAATGGTTAGACCGCGTCATCTACAATGAATGAGACGGTAAACCACTGCAAGTTGTTACTACATTGCACTGCATATATTATAGTACCGCCAACGTATGTTGGCAAGTGGCGACGCGGCCGGTGCAATGGCCCTTCCGTTTGTTGACGGTGCAAACAGCGGTATGTTATAATCTGACGTTCCGGTACGCCCCGGTTAACGGGGAGTGAGGCCAAGCATTTGTTCTTAACGGAACAGTTCGGCACGATAAGAGAGGACCTGCCAGTTGGCTAATGATAATGTTGCCCAGCTCGAAAAGCACGTAGAAGAGCTTGAAAAAGTGATCGCTGATTTGAAGCAGAAGAACCTCGACCTGGAACGATCGCGACCCAGTTCTACTCAGGACGATCTGAGCGTACCCATCAGTGAATTTGAAGAGACACTTCGGCGCCTTGTGCAGCGCACGGCCATGATTGTTCAGGCTGAGAAGTGCGTAATTATGGTTAAGGACCGAGAGACCGGCGAGCTTGTTGCACGCTCTCCAGCTTTCGGAATCGATGAGGCAGAGGTCGCGATTTTTCGCGTTGGATCCGAGACAGGCATCTCAGGTTCTGTCTACACCGCCGGTGAACCAGCTATTTTCCACTCGCCAGATGCCACCTCGGCGGTTCAGGATCGCGGGCTCTACCAACAGCTGAACCTCCGCAATGGGGTTACGGTGCCGCTGCTGATCGAACGCCGCGATGATCAGAACCATGTTGTAGATCGCGTAACCATTGGCGTGCTTCACTGCTTCAACAAGCGATATGGCGGTGAGTTTATTGACGAGGACGTCCGACTGCTTGAGCGACTTTCACGCAACGCTGCTGCTGTTATCGCAAATGCTCAGATGTTCCAAGAGGTTGTGGAGGAGCGGCAAAAGCTCGTTCATACTCTCGATAGCCTTACTTCAGGTCTTGTCCTAGTGAATTCGCATGGGCGTATTAGCCAGATGAACGCCCAGGCCCGTGCGATGTTCGGCGTAAAAGAGGGCTTTAATCCGAATGGCGTACCGTTCGAAGAGCTTATCAAACATGAGCAGACCGCCGACATCATCAGAAAGAAGCTTGCGGAGGCTGCAAGTGTTGCAGCGGGCACTGCTGAAGACGACCATGCTGCAAAGAGACCTGATGAGATGTCGATACTGGATGAACAGGACCAAAGTTACATCTATCAGGTTCACACGACCTATGTTCACGACGACCAGAATGCGCCCATAGGCACCGCGTTTATCTTCAACGATATCACCGATCTGCGCAACGTCGAACGGATGAAGACCGAGTTTGTTTCGATTGTATCGCACGAGCTTCGCACGCCCCTAACCCCGATGAAGGGGTTTGTGCGCACTCTGCTTGACGACCCGACCGAAGATATCTACACCGTTGATGACCGCATGGAGTTCTACGGCATCATCGATGAGAACGTAGATCGCCTGGGTCGACTTATCGACGACCTGTTGAATGTTTCGCGCATCGAAAAGATGGGCGCTGCAGGTATTGAGATGAACTGGGCGAAGGTTGAACTTCGCAAAGTCGTAGAAAGCGTTGCTGCAACACAGCGTGGGCGTACCGACAAACACACTCTTATTGTGGACTTTGATCCCGAAGAGATCGTTGTCGAGACCGACCCGGATAAGATTCAGAATATCCTGCACAACTATATAAACAACGCAATCAAATACTCTCCCGAGGGTGGAGAAGTTCGCATAATCGCGCGGGTGGAAGCCCCTTGTGAGCAGTATCCAACGGGAACCTTGCTGCTAGGTGTTAAAGATCAGGGGCTTGGAATTCCGGAGACTTACCTCAAGAAGCTTGGCGAGAAGTTTGTGCGAATTAAGGACCCGGCGCACCAGAGTGCTGGTGGTACCGGAATCGGACTGTACCTCGTGAAGAACCTCGTTGAGCGGCACGGTGGTATTATGTGGCCAGAGAGTGAGGGCCCCGGCAAGGGATCTACCTTCTATTTCCGGATCCCGCTGACTCAGCCTCCTTCCGACCCAGACGAAGAGAATTGAGTTCAGCATTTTGGATTTGAGCAGCCGAAGTCGATTCGGCTGCTCTGTTAGCGTCAGGAACAGATACCGGCGATGAGCAGTCAAACGGATCAGCCAACGAATGTTCTCAAGGTGTTTCAGGCAGATTCAGCGGTAGGGTTGCCTCTGCCAGAATACGCTACCGCAGGCGCGGCTGGGTTGGATCTCATTGCGGCTTTACATGCAGGCGAACCCCTACAGCTGGCTCCTGGAGAACGGGCCCTGGTTCCCACAGGGCTTCACCTCGAAATACCGGAAGGGTTCGAGGGCCAGGTGAGGGCTCGCAGCGGGCTCGCAAGTAAACATGGCATCGGTCTCGTGAATTCGCCAGGCACCATCGATTCGGACTATCGAGGTGAACTGCGCATCCTCCTCATTAACTGGGGAAGCGAACCGTATACTATTCATCGTGGGGATCGAATCGCACAACTTGTGATTGCTGCTGTTTGCAAGGTCAACGTTACTGTTAGCTCCTATGCAGATCTTGGGGCTACGCAGCGGGACCATGGCGGCTTTGGCAGCACGGGGTGTCGCGGTTAATCATGTTTCGTGGCAGCGGCGCCGTCGAGGTTACCTGCCAATGGATTTTGAGCTATGCGTTGTAAATACTGTTTGGCTGAAAACAGTGAAGATTGCGTTTACTGCCCAGCTTGCGGGAATCTATTTGTGGCTCAAGAGAGCCAGGTTCCATCGCAGAGTGCGGCAGTATCGGTTGAGATACTAAGTGTCACTCGACCAGTTTCTGTGCCCGAAGATAGTCTCGATGGAACAGATTATGGAGTTACAACTGGTGCGGACGATGCGACTCTCAAACATGCCAATCTGTTTCGTTTGCGCAAATCCTGGGATCAGGCGATCGCCCTCTGCGTGCAGGTCCTTAAGGATCGTCCAGCCGATCCCGCAGCACACTCGCTTTTGGGGGATATCTACCGCGATCAGGGGCGATTGGATGAGGCCGTCCGATGGTACCGCATGGCGGTCGAACTACAGCCCAATCCCTTCGACTTAGCAAACTTGCAAAAGCTCGAAAAGCGGATGGCGGTAAGGGGCAGCGCAGCAACTCCTGCCGGGGCGAATAGTTCGAATAGTGCTGGAATTACCGGGATCTCGCCACAGCGCTGGCTGCGCGGCGTCACGATCAGCGCAGTAACTCTGCTTTCAGTTTTCGTGGCTTACCTTCTCTTTGTTCCGCAGAAGAAACTTGACTCGCTTCCTGGTACGAGCGGATCAATGCAAAGCGCAAGCAATTCGGGAGATGGTCTTCCACCTGTGATTCTGGGCGGTTCGCCCAATGTCCCGGTAAACTCCAGGGCTTCTAATAACGGACAGCCCGTACATACTGCGGGCACGGGCCTTGCACCCGATATTGGCAACAGTACTGTGGAGGCGGCGCTTCCCTCGACGCCCGCAGTTCCGGGGTCGAATCTGTCCCCGGCACCGGTCAAATCGATCGCCCCACTTCAATCCGCACCTGGCCAGATCAGCGAAATGAATCATGGAGATCCGCGCAGCCAGGGTTCGGGCAGCTCCTCGCTGCAGGGCGGGATGCAGATCGCTAACATAGCGGCAGCCCATGGAGTGGCAACGATCTCTGTGACAGCGCCACAGGATACGGATGTCACGGCAAATCGGGAGATCATCGTTCGCAACATCTACCGCGCCGCCAGAACTGCCTTTGGTAATGACACAACTATCGGGAAGGCCACCGTGTCGGTGGAAGCAGGCGGGACGTTGG
>CAIXIX010000034.1 GCA_903919615.1 uncultured Chthonomonas sp. | reverse complement strand
GCATCGCATCAGCGCGGCCATTACACCTGTTCGCCCTTCCCCTGCCCGGCAGTGAACCAGGAGAGGCCAGTTATCCGGGTTGGACGCAGTTTTCACGAAGAGGGCGGCCTGCGCATCGGAGGGCTCATGACCGTCCGGGATGGGCATGAAATCGTTCAAGCGCACAAGGGCCTAATCTTCGTCCAGTTGCTCGCGCAATTGAAAGATGCGCTTAGCCTCGCCCATTGTAGAAGCTGGGTTTGTTGCGGAGTTGCAAAGCGAACAGGTGCACTAACAGCTCCACTCCGATGAACAAAATTCCGCCAGCCCACCACGGAGCAAATCGTAATCTGAGAGTCGCTTCCACCGGCCGCATCAGAGCCATGCCTCCCGTAAGCACTATGCCGCCAAGAAACCAGACAGCGAGCCTGGCCAAGACTTGCGTCGGTCTTACGCGAGAGAGGCGCTGCCGCAGCCAGTTTAGATAGAAGACTTCGACCCAATGACCCCCAAAGCCAATCCACAGACCAAATAGTGCAGTCACCACCCAGGTTACAATGGCGCGACTAGTAAACAACCCACCTTTGTGTTGAACCAGCACACATATAGTGCCTACAATGAAGGCAATCCGGATGGCGCGAAGGACGGTCTCCCGAAGTGGTTCCTGTACGTTATTCAAATGTCATCCCCCAGTGGTGAACTGATCCCGAATGCGCTCGTCACGCGCAGCCTTAACCACAGTACCGTCAAGTCGGTACTGACTCATTGGATTTGCGCCTTATCCGATAAATGGGCGTTCTATCTGCCAACCACCGTGACAGTAAAAGAACCAGGTTTCATCGGCGCCGCGGCAGCCTTTTGACCTGGCTGTTTTGCGCTGGCAGCGGGTTCAGCAGTTTTTTCATGCTCTGATGCAATCAGATAGATGTTACCGGTCTTGGGATCCAGGCTAAGTCGCTTCGAGCCGGGCATAACGCTCACGGTCTGCTCTACCGAAAAGCTCGTTGGCGAGTTTTCTTTGATAATCGTAAGCGTTCCATCCGCCTGCGAGCTGAAACACTCCAACGTTTTCGGGTTAAACGCAACGGCGCTGCAGCTTCGGCCGATCGGCAGTTCGGTTATCTCCTTGCCCGTCATCGCATCAAGGATCAGCATCACCTGCGGGTCTCGGCTAGCAACAAACAGGATGTGGTTTTTCGCGTCAAGCGCCATCCCCTCACTACGGCTGCCTTTCCCGTTGAGGCTGTAGGTTGTCAGGATCTTCATGTTGCGCGAGTCGATGACTACAACTGTCTGCCGGTCTTCAATATCCACATAGATCAGTCCGGCATTGTCCGATGCAGTCTGCTCAATCTCGCCTCCCACCGGTATCGTACCGAGTAACGATCCATCCTTCGCGTCGATTACCGTTAGCCCGGGCTCGCTGCGGCCTTGAATATAGATCCGATGATTGAAAGAGTCCGCAAATATTCCTGCAGGGCGTCCATCTATCGGAATCTCCTTGATCACCGCATCGTTCTGCGTACTCCACATTACGACCGGTGTGCTGGACGAAAACGCAGTGTGTAGAGCAGAATCCACTGCGACGGCCCGTGCATTTACGTCCTTGATCTCGCCTGCAGGCTTGAGCGTACTCAGCTCATAGACAGAGATGCGCGGAGATGAACCCGTGCGCGGAATATAGAGCTTGCCGGACTCGGAATCTACGAAGGGCCAGTCAAATCCGCCATCTCCGCCAACCTTTACCGTTTTGACTACGTGATAGCCAGTCGACACGGCAGAAGGCGGGTCAGCGGCCGTACTTGGGCGGCTGAACAGGCACACAATGGCAGCAGCCATCTGCAATTTTCCGATTCTCATATATTTCCGCCTCCAGGAACTTGATAGGAACTACGTGCAAATTAACCACAAACTGACTGTGCGCTGCTACTTTAACGCTTCTCCTGTGGTTGACGGCACGAATTTACCGTGCAATACGCCCCGGGCGCTCATCAGGTGGTTTGCAAGATGCATTACCTCACCCTTTTTGCCGCGAAGCACAATTACTTCTAGGCAGTTCTCGGAGGATAGGTGGATGTGGAGTGCAGCAACGGCTACTTCATGATGATGGTGTTGCATCTCCGTCAAATTGTCGGATAGCTCCCGAGTGGAGTGTTTGTAGACTAGCGTAACCACTCCAACCATCTCTGCATCGTCATCCAGCTCCCATACGTCTGCCACGATACGCTCACGAACCATGTCGCGCACCGCTTCAGATCTGCTCGGATACCCGTTTTTCACTCGCCACGAGTCGAGGCTAGCGGCGATTGAAGCCGGCATCGAGACGCCGAATCTGACCAACTCCTCAATGGATTCGGATTTCGGTTCATGCCCGTCGCGTTCGTTCTGCATCTCGATTCCCCTTAACCAGACGTCGTTTCGTGATTATACATGATTGGGCGAACCCGCCTGCTCGATGACCGCAGCTTGTTTGCGATCAATAATTTTTTTTTTTTTTTTTGCCTGATGGTCTCGCGTTCGCACAGCTTGAAGGTACAATTTCAGTAACACTTATTTTATTATCGTGCTACTACACTTTGATGTATCGTTATTGCACCGAAGGAGGTTAGGATGCGGAGGTTCGGATTTAGCCTCATTGAACTGCTTGTCGTGATCGCCATAATAGCCATCCTCGCGGCAATTCTGTTTCCTGTCTTCTCGCAGGCGCGGGAAAAGGCGTGCGCCGCATCGTGCCTCTCCAACGAGAAACAGATCGGCGTTGCCGCCCATATGTATATGGATGACTTTGATGGGGCGCTGTATCATCACCATGAGGATTATGTTCTGAACGACGGCACTCAAACACCTACACTCCCGACTTCGCCGGCTGGATGTGCGGGTGGAGGCGATGGCAACAGCAACGCCGAGAAGCCCTGGGCGATCTTCTTTCAACCGTACATCAAGAGCCGCCAACTCATGTTTTGCCCTTCAGATCCGGCTGCGAAGTCGCAACATCAGGTGACGGATATCTCCGAATACAACGGCGGCATCACGGTACTGGGGCAGGAGTGCGCAGCAGCACCCAACGGTGAGCAGTGCCTCGCCGAGAAGAACAACTGGGCGATGTGGAACTATCTGCTTAACTCCATCTTCACGCACAAGTCGTGCCTGTACATTACCGAAGGTGTGCTGCCTGGCTTTGCGACCGATGCTGCAATGGCGGCACTCCCAGACGAGAATATCATCATGTTCTCGGAGCGCAACTCCACGCTTCTTGATGATCCAAATTCTGGACTCTATTACGTTCCTCAGGACGACTACGACACCTGGCCTGGTGAGTGCACCCTCGTACGCTACAGCGCCTGCGGCATCTCAGGTGCAGAATCAGATCAGGGCTGGATCAAGTACGATAGACATAGTAGCGGCGCAAACTACGTCTATTACGATGGCCACAGCAAGTTCAAGCGCTGGGGACAGGCGCGCCTGGACCAGTATCCAGACCATGTAGTTAGATTTCCGCTGCCGAACCCACCTCCCTAATATCATGGCAGGCAGCCCGATCTCGGCCTACCTGTCTATTGAATGAGTGCCGATTACTTACTCCACCAGGAACTCGAACTTGAAGAGTTGAACGCTCACAACCGGCATGCCATTCTCAAGTGCGGGTTTCCATCTTCATTTTCGCAGGGCATTCAAGACGCGCTTGTCGATCTCGGCGTTTCCAGACGAAGTCCTCAGAATCGGCTTAGGCTTTCCCTCCTCATCGATCTCAACCTTAACGCGCACAAAGCTCTTAAAATCGCCGTGCTTCAGCTCATCCGGGATTTCCGGCTTGATCTCCTCGGCAGGCTCGGAGTCTCGTGTAGGACCCTTCTGAACAGGCCCCGGGTCCGGCTGCTTAACAACAGGGACCGGGTCTGGCGCCTTTGGGATCACTGGCGCAGGAGCAGGATCCGGCTTAGACTTAACGGGCTCAGGCGCTTTCATAACCACGGGAGCAGGTTCCGGTTTCACCTCCGGCGCGGGTTTGACTGACTCTACCGCTGCGGGCTGCTGCTCGATCGCTTTGCCAACCTGGGCGTTGCGGCCTTCCGCGACAACTGGCTCGTCGTTGGCCAGGCCTTTACCGGCTGCCGTCAGCTCGCATCCTGCTAATTTTTATGGTACGGCGCCGGTGTTTTTAGGTTTATCTCCGAATACCATGTCTTCATGCCAACTACTGATGAACGCCTGCTGACGTGCATTCATGGGTGTCACGAAAAGCCCCATCCTTTTTACTCGGAAGTTACTAACCTCCTTCATAACAGTCGCTAACTCCCACTGATCTAATGTGCATCGCATCAGCGCGGCCATTACACCTGTTCGCCCTTCCCCTGCCCGGCAGTGAACCAGGAGAGGCCAGTTATCCGGGTTGGACGCAGTTTTCACGAAGAGGGCGGCCTGCGCATCGGAGGGCTCATGACCGTCCGGGAT
>CAIXIX010000033.1 GCA_903919615.1 uncultured Chthonomonas sp. | reverse complement strand
TGTTACGGAGGCGCGGAATCAAAGATTCCCGTGAGCAAAACAAAGGCAACGAGAGAATGCGATGAAACGGTGATGGGTTGCACAAAACAGAAACCTACCCCGAGTTATTGAGGAGATACTACATTTTCAATATATCAAAATCTTGCATTTTCACTTGACCAATGACAACAATTCAGGTGTCGCTGTGATCTCATTGGATTTCTCTGCGACCTTAATGTGTCCCAGGCAAAGGCGAGCCTGGCTAGCCCATGCACTTACGATGTGGATGGAGCCTACTCCAAGTGCATTATCAAAACTGTGGCGCAACGTCTTTCCATCCAATGCTATGATCTCTTCGCCTCGGATCTGCTTTGCGGCTCGCAAATGCTCTGACCACGCGATAAGCGCGGCTTCCAATTGCTTGGGATCCAAGCGGGCGAAGACCCGCTGGAAGGTGTCATGAGATGGAATACCATGGGGCAAATCCAGAAGCTTTTCGAACCAACCTTGCTTGTTCTTGCCATACTCAGCTATGGTAACGAAATCTTCTGCTCCGCAAATCACTGCTGTGAGCGCGATGAAGATGATATCCAGGAGCTGATGATGACGAGTTCTATCTATCCGTGGATCGGTAACCGACCCGAAAAGCTCATGAAACTTGCTGCTGGTCACATTCGAGTTCATCTGAACGCTCCATAGAATAGTGGACAATGGCTAAAGCAACCACTGACTCTGGAGCGTACGAACTACGGAATCAAAAGATTCCCATTATGTAGATCGATTTAGATGCGTTCGCCCTGCCGGTTTTGTCGCATAGTAAACAAATTAGGTAGAATCACGCTACACTGATTCGCCTGTTCGCCTATTTGATAGAAGAAATCAACCTACATTGACCACTTGCTAAAGACACCGATCGGTATCCAGATACGCAAGAGACCGTTTATGAGCTATCTCGTAGAGTTTTACCATGGCCCATTGAGCCACGAAACGGGCAGCGAAGGTCAACAACCTTGGGTTAACCACCTTGAGCGGCCTTGCTGTTGCAAACGGCACCAGAAAAACACCCGCGAGTTCCAAGTGCTGTTGCGCTGCACGGGATTTGAGCTCGTAGTAAACGCTTGCCGCTGGCATCCCGGCAGCTTGATACATCCTTGACATTACGAAATATATGCCGCACTTGCATGCAATGCTCCTAGAGTCGTGCTTTCGCCGCGCTGCCAAGCGCAGCCATTTTATGGCGGCCTCTGGCTGCTGCCCGGCTAGACAATAGCCGATCCTTGCCTGCGTGTTAAAGTCGTCATGGTCAATTACATTCGCTATCTCATACTGCATGATTGCATTGGCGAAATCAGACGATTTCGCGTAGCGGTCTCCTTGCCAGACTGCATCGGTTCGCTCGTCGATACGTGGCGCCCCATGCATAACGTCCCGAGCGCTAAAAGTGACACCATATCCCACATCACTTGCAACCGACCCAACAATGCCCGACTGTCGAGCCTCCGGGTGGTCAAGTAAGAGCAATGCGAATACCAAAGCGTCGCGTTCGTACGATGACGGCATCGGGTCGGGCCGATCTAAACGATCTGGTCCCATAACAGATCCACTGAAGCTCCATTCATCCAATAATAAAAAGTGTCCAAGTTCGTGGATTAAGATGGATCGCGTCGCGTCAGGGGACATGTACAGTCCTGACGGCCCGATGGGGTCTCGGACGGAGACAAATATCTTCGCTCCCAACCCACTTTCACGGGCACGCCACGGTCGGACCGCTCCCGTATACGCGGCCCGCGGCAACGCTTTGTAGAGGCGCTTGTAAGCCGTAATGGTGACATCCGCAGTTTCTCCAGGTCCACACAGGCTTATTTCCGTCACGCCTGTTAGGGCGTGATTCCAGTTTCGCACTGCTTCGACTGTCGCCCATTCCAGGATTTGTTGCTCAGTTGCGCTAAGACCGGATGTATTCAGCCGGATGATTGGCTTACCGCGAGCGAATATGCCAGAGGCAAGAAAGCGAACTAAGTCGAATGTCTTCCAGCTTGACCTACACAATGAATCAAACAGCGTCACAATAACCGGCACTAGCACCGCTAAGCAAGCTGGATGTAGGATTACGCGAGTTGTATTACAACCCGAGATCCGTGTGTCTGTTGGCCCAAGAACTGACAGCCTAATCTGCACCTCAGAAACCGTTGCGGCGGACGGCCCGTAGGCATCATTAACGGCAAGGAACTCGCGGCCTTCAACTACGAACCCATCATCGTTAACTGAGATTAAGTTGGGCCATATCCCATACGAGACGAACTCTGCGCGCCTGCCGGTACGGCGTGCGTGGACTTGATCCGCCATTTTTCGGCAAGCTTCAATGTGAGTGATTAGCGATTGTGACGTGTCTAACACATCGAATTCGGCTCCTGACCTGAAGAGCGTATCGAGCTGTTTAGCATACTGTAATACAGCACGATGCACTTTTGTTCTGTCTGCTCGGCGAGCTTTGATCTTCATTCAGCAAATCTCCTCCACACACATAATTTATCCCTGTCGGCCGCGGGTAGCTATTCTGCCGCCGCTCTAAAAATTTGACAGTGCTGTAATCACATATGAGCAGAATAGCAATGGCAAGAGCCTCACCCGTCACCGAACCACGCCTAGATTTGTTCGGCACAGCGAACCATGCACACTTAACGGTATTCATATTAAGGCTAACTGAATGCAATTGCTAGCTCCGCAACCTAATTTTTCATGCGCATCGTCGCTTGCACGGTCGCAGAGAACAACGCGAGACGAAGTAGGCACGTGTAAGCCACATTACGCTGTACGACTTTAAGCGTTAGCCGACCCTAACGACCGCCCCCGTTCGGCCCGAAAGGTCGCCGAGCTCGACCGCCCTATGTTAGTCGATTGATTGAAATACCCCAAACTGGCGCAAAAGCGGAATTTTGCCACTGCAACACGTTGTTACCCATAAAACCGATGCAAGCAGCCGTCCGAGCTCGCACAGTTCCAGGTGCTTGCGGACACCTAGAAAACACCTACTGGAGCGTAGTAGTCATTTGCCAAATAGCGTGCGCAACGTGTGGCCTATTTGCCGACTGGTTGGTGCTTGGCCCCGCAAACGATGGTCTACAGGGCCAAATCGCATATGTCACCTATCGGTGTTCTTGTAGTCTCACCAAATCATGCCAAAAAAATAGGCAGTTGACTGAATACGGCGTCACTCGGGTGTGGGCATGTCTGGCGGGAATCCTCCGCCACCTATGGCTGGCGGCGGCGGCAGTCCCTCCGATCCTCCACCGCCTAGAACGGGCTCTGGCTCGATAATGATAAATTCCAGAGAACCAGGGCTCGGTTCGAGTGGTGCGAATCCTCTGCTGCCAAGAGTTGCACCTATACCACGCGGGATTGTTGGCGCAGGATCGCCTGGTGGATCGTCTACCGGGGGGTCCGGCGGTGTTGGACCTGCGGGCGGTTCGCCACCCGCGGCCGTTCCGCCCCTGAAAGCCCCTGAGCCTTCTGGCGCTCCACGTTCTATAGGCGGCTTCGGGTCTAAATCAATCGGAGTGACTGTCGTCGGAGGGCTAAAGAAGTTAATTATCACAGATATGAGGTTAACCACTACGCGTGACCAAACGGTCGGGGTAACTAATAACCCGTCTCGGTCCGTAGCCCCTAATGGTCCATTCTTGCAATACGCATACCAGTTCGTGCCAGCGTACGCTGGGTCACGGCTGATAAACCGCCCGATCGTAGGGTCATAGTACCGGTGGCCAAGTAGCTTGAGCCCGGAGTCACCGTCCGTCTGGTATTGCACCGAACCGGCGAACCCGAACGGCGTCGGGTTGGAGCCGGATGTCTGCATCAGGTTGCCAAACGCATCGTATCGGCGTGTGTCTGTTACCGACTGCGACGAGTTAGTGATGTCTCTGTTGGAACCTATGGAGTCGCCATGATAGAAGGCACTGGTTCCCGA